>JBGQCL010000214.1:0-19083 GCA_041495365.1 Kofleriaceae bacterium
CGGACCAGCGGGTCGCCCTTCGTGACCGCCTCGTTCTCCTTGACGAACACCTTCTCGACCGTGCCGCCGATCGTCGCGGTGACCGAGGTCGAGCCCTCGAACACCACGACCGCGCTGCCGGTCGAGTAGGTCGGCACCTTGACGAAGATCGCGTAGCCGACCGCGGCCAGGATCGCGACCACGAGCATCGGGTATGCGCGGCGGACCCAGCCGGGCGTCAGCTGGACCAGCTGGCCCTCCTGGCCGCGGTTGCGGTGGGCCTCGAGCGCCTCGCCGCGGTACAGCGAGCCCTTGTCGGCCTTGATCTCGCCGGCGCGCTGCAGGTGCTGGACCGCGAGGTGGTGGAGGATCGGCGCGACCTCGCGGGTGAGCGCGACCATCGCGATCTGCTCGACCGGCTGGTACGCCGGCTGGCGCGCGTTGCGGGTCAGGGCAACGACCGCCACTGTCTCCGTGGTGGTGATCACCGGGAGCAGCGCGGTGTGGCTGGCGATCAGGGCGCGGCGCGCGGTGGCGACCGCGATCAGCGGCTGGGGGTCCTTGGGGATCTCGTCGTCGCCGCCGAGCGTCCACAGGCCGTCCTGGCCGGGGTAGACGATCGTGCAGGACAGCGAGCAGGTGAGCTCGGCGAGCGCGTCGCGCAGCACGCGATCGGCGCCGGCGAGGTCGGCCTGCAGCGCGACCCGGCGGATGTGGGCGTAGATCGATCCGGCGAGCTCGGGGGGCGTCGGGGTCGCCATCGGATCGAGTGCGCCGATCCCGCCGGGGAGCGCGACCGGCGCGGCCGGACCCGGGGGCACCGGGGCGGCCGGCGGGGGTGGGCCGGCGGGCATCTGCGGGGCCGCGAGCATCTGGGGCGCGGCACCGGCGGGCGGGGCGCCGGACGCGATCGCTGCCTGCAGCGCCGCGGCGATCTGCGCCTGCACCGCCGCGGGCATCTGGCTGATCTGCGCCTGCAGGGCCTGCACGGCGACGGGCAGCGGGACGCCGGCGGCGACCTGCGCCTGCAGCGCGGCGACGATCTGGGCCTGCACGGCGGCGGGCACCTGGGCACCGGGCACCGCCGGCGCGGCGGCCGGGGCCTGCGGCCGGGGGACGCCGGCGGGCGCCCGCGGTGCGGCGGCCGGCCCCGGCGTGGCGACCGCGGCCTGGGCCGGGTGCGGCGTTCCGCGCGCGGCGTTGCGGGCCGCCGGGCGAGCCGGAGGTGTACCGATGCTGCCCACGCTGGCGGCCTCGGTGAGGACGCGCGGCGCGGCGTTGCCGCGGCTGCGCGACCGGCTGATCTTCGACCAGGCGCTGGCCCGGCTCGCGGACACGATGCTGTGGTCATCGATGTCCGGGATCGCCGGCAGCGGCGCGGGCTCGAGCCGCCGCTTGGTGCGCGACGCCGACGCCGAGTGGTGGCTGCCGCCGTGCGACCCGCCCGGACGATCCCGCTTCCCCGGCTCGATCTGCCCCCGTTCGCTCTGCCCCCGTTCGCTCTGATCGAGATGATCGAGCAGGTCCGGCGGCAGATCTCCCGCACGCAGGTGCGTGGGAGCTTCCGGTGCGCTGTGGCTGGGCCGCATGTGAGCGACCGAAAATGCAAGCCGAGGACCACGGTCGGCAGCGCCGCCAACCAGCGGATTCACACGCGCGAGGCCGCCGGGTGATGGGGGGTGGGGGCTCGGTTCGTAACCCGAGGTAGTCGAGTCCCGCGGAGCACGCGGGCTGGATCCCCAGGTAGACAGCGAGGTTACGCATGGCATGGCGACTGCTCTGGCCAGCCCCCATGAACCGTTTCACCTCGCTCGCGGCTGCGGTCGCCACCGTGTTCGGGACCCTCACCTCGCTCCCGGCGGTCGCCCAGCCGCGCGGTCGGTCGCAAGCGAACACGGCCTCTGCTCCCGCGGACGACGATGGGGACGGACCCGAGGCGAAGGCGGTCGCGACGTTCAAGCTCGACGACCTCATTAGTGTCGCGGTCCGGCTGTCTCCCGACCTCGCTCACGCGGTGACCACCCGTGACGCCGCGCGCCAGGAAGCGATCGCCGCCGGCAAGGACCAGGCGTGGAAGCTGACCGCCAACGCCAACGTCGAGGTCGACGCGCTGGGCGCCGACACTCCGAGCGACGCGATCGCGCCGCTCACGCCGCTGTCGACCCAGAAGATCACCGGCTTGCTCGGCCTGGGCCGCAAGCTGCCGACCGGCGGCGAGCTCAGCGTCCAGCTCGGCATCACCGCGCAGCACCAGGAGCTCAACGTGACCGGCGAGGCGCTGGCCCAGCAGCCGGCGCCGATGCAGCTGCAGAGCCAGTGCGGCGAGAACGCCGACGTGTTCTGCCAGGTCCAGGCCAGCGCGAGCGTGAAGCTCACCCAGCCGCTGCTCAAGGGTCTGGGCTCGGACGTCGCGCTCGCCGGCGAGCACAAGGCCGAGATCGCCGCCGCCAAGGCGACCGTCGAGGGCCAGCTCGCCGCCGAGAAGCTGATCCTCGATGTGGTCACTGCGTACTGGGACCTCGCCAACGCGTCCTACGAGGTCGACGTCCGCGCCGAGGCGCTCGACCTCGCCCGCAAGCACGACCAGCTGGCCCGCCAGGAGATCCGCTCCGGGCAGACCGAGGCCAACGCGCTCGACGCGGTGAGCTACGAGATCGCGGTGCGCGAGGAGGCGCTGCTGACCGCCAAGCTGCAGTTCGAGGAGAAGTCGCTCGATCTGCGGCGCAAGGCCGGCCTGGAGATCGGCCGGCGCGACATCGTGATCCGGCCCGCCGATCCGCTCGAGCTCGACAACCAGGAGTGGGACGTCGACCAGGCGATCGCCCAGAGCCACAAGGTCAACCGCCAGCTCACGTCGATCACGCTGGACAAGAAGAGCGCCGACATCGAGGTCGACGTGGCCCGCAACGCGATGCTGCCCCAGGTCGATCTCAGCCTGCAAGGCGCGCTGCTCGCGACCGGCGACACCACCGCCGACGCGTTCGACGGCCTGGGGGGCAACAGCAACAGCGGCGGGTTCGGCTACCAGGTGATGGCCGGCCTGACGATGTCGTTCGAGCTATCGGGCGCGGCCAAGGCGGCGCACGCCGCCGCGGTCGCTCGCCGCCACCTGCTCGATATCGAGCGGGTCGGCAAGGAGCGCGAGATCGACGCCCAGGTCGTGATCGCGGCCAAGTCCGTGATGAGCGACCGGACCCGGGTCGCGCTGGCCGACAAGGCGGTCGCGATCGCCGAGAACAACGTCAAGGGCGAGCGCGCCAAGTTCCTCACCCACGCCTCGACCAACTTCCAGGTCATGCAGGTCCAGACCAAGCTGATCGAGGCCCGGCTGCGCCGCGGCCAGGCGGTCGCTGCCTACCGCACCGCGGTCGCCAAGCTGCAGTTCCTGAGCGGCACGCTGCTCGATGCCTACAGGATTCACATCCGCACGGGCGTGGGGCGCGGAGAGTAGCGATGCATCCCCGGGTTGACATCGTGCGGCCCCCCACCCCGACCCGATCGCGTGCAACCGCGAGTAGTCACGCAGCGAGCCCCCTGGCACGCACCCTGCTCCCTCTGGAGATGCCCATGCGACTCACCACCCTCATCCTCGCTGTCCTGTCCAGCCTCGCGGCGGCCTGCCTCGGCACGACCGGCGATGGCCGCACGCCGCGCGGCACGGACGGCGGCTCCGGCTCCAGCACCCAGACCTCCGACCGGCCGTGCACCAAGGTCGAGAAGGACGTGACGATCCGCGCCGTCGCCGACATGACCACGCTGCCCAGGACCGGCTGCTACGACATCTACGGCAAGCTGACGCTGCAGGGCCAGGCGATCACCAGCCTCGCCGGGCTCGACGACATCAACTCGGTCAGCGAGCTCGACCTCGATCACACCGCGATCACCGCGATCGACACCAGGCATCCGCTCGGCCTCTACGGCAAGCTGACGGTGACCGGCAACGCCAAGCTGACCAACCTGAAGCAGCTGTCGTTCGAGACCGCGTCGGCCGGCATCCTGATCGACGGCAACACCGCGCTGACCTCGCTCGACCCGCTGGGGCTCGACGATCCCCAGCTCCAGGAGGTCGACGGCGACCTCGTGATCACCGGCAACACCGCGCTGCCGGCGATCCCGCTGGGCAACCTGACCAAGCTGACCGGCGCGCTCACCGTGTCGGGCAACGCCGCGCTGACCTCGCTCGAGCTCGGCAAGCTCGCCGGCGCCGGCCACGTCGAGATCTCCGACAACGCCAAGCTCGCCACGCTCGGCGCGATGTCCGCGCTGTACCGGGTGTCCGGCAGCGTGACGATCGACAACAACCCCGCGCTCACCGGCCTCGCGGCGTTCACCACCAGCCTCAAGTACATCGACCAGACCCTGACGATCAGCAACAACGCGGCGCTCACCGACCTCGGCGCGCTCAAGCACGTCGCGCTGATCAACGCGATCACGATCACCAACAACACCAGCCTGGTGAGCTGCCGCGCGACCGAGATCGACAAGTGCACCCTGCACCCGAACACCTCGGTGATCTCCAACAACAAGACCACCAGCTGCTCCACCAGCTGCGCCAATTGAGAGGGGGCTTTCCCATAACCCCCCTGTGGGGGATGGACCGGCGTAGCCGGTCCATTCACCCCCCCGCGCGTCGCGTCGCGCGGATCGATCCGACTCTCGCGGCGTTCCAAACGCGCAATCAGCTGCCCACGGCCCATCATCCGAGGAACCCAGCCATGCCCATCACCACTGCGTTTCGCTTCGCCCTGACTGCGGCTGCCCTCTGTGCGGCCGTCCCCACCGCGGATGCCCGGCCGCGCCGGGTCGTCGTGCTCGACTTCGACGGTCCGCGCCAGCTCGCCGACACCGGCCGCAGCATGGTGCTCGCGGCGCTCGGCAACCAGATCGACGTGGTCGCCGCCAGGCGCTGGGAGCAGGCCCGCACCGAGGCGTCCCGGACCGCCCACGGCCCGGCGCAGTGGGCCAAGGCGGCCAAGCAGGCCGGGGTCGACGCCGTGATCGAGGGCTGGATCCAGGACGAGGGCCGCCGCAAGATCCTCAACATCACCGTCCGCGAGGCCGACAACGGCCGCGAGTTCGACACGATCCCGGTCCGGATCGACGGCAAGACCGCGGTGTCCGGCGAGACCTCGCGCCAGCTCCAGACCAGCCTCGACGAGCTGCTCGAGTGGATCGACAGCGCCCAGGGCGACCCGACGCCGCCGGTGTACCAGCCGGTCGAGTCGCGGAGCCCGATCGGCAGGACCCGGGCGCCGGCCGACGACGCCCCGCCGCCGCGCTCGCGCAGCCGGCGCACCCCGATCGGCGACGACACGGCGCCGGCCGACCCCGCTCCGAGCCGGCGGCGCCGCCCGGTCGCCGATCCCGACGGCGGCGACGCGGGCGCCGACGACCAGGCCCGCCCCGCGACCCGCCGGTCCGACACCGGCGCGGACCGGGCCGACGGCGGTGACACCCAGGTCGCGGCGGTCGCGCCCCACGACGCCAAGCAGACCGAGGTCTCGACCGCCGAGCGCGAGGTCCACGAGATCGAGGTGATGTTTCCGCCGGGCAGCGAGGAGCGCAAGGACGTGCTCGGGCCCAAGGTCGACCACGTGCCGGAGAAGACGCCGCGGTTCCAGATCGACGGCGGGTTCTACCTCGGGACGCGCAGCCTGATCTGGGACGCGCCGCCCGACGCCAACATCACCAACTTCGCGGGCGTGTCGACCAAGGGGTTCCAGCTCAACGCGGCGATCTACCCGTTCCCGAACAAGCAGGTCGACGGCATCGTGTCCGGCATCGGGTTCACCGGCTCGATCCACCACTCGGCGGGCTCGGCCGTGGAGTTCGACAACGGCGACCAGATCGAGGAGGACGTGCTCAACCAGAACGGCTGGGAGCTCGGCATCCACTACCGCCTCCCGCTCAACAGCATGGTCGCGCTCGACGCCGGCGCGTTCTACGGCAACCAGACGTTCGAGGTCGTCGACGCGTCGCAGGACTTCGAGGTCCCCGACACCAAGTACTCCTACCTCGGCGCGGGCCTGCACCTCGACCTCGCGATCACCGAGCACGCATTGATCGGATTCGGCGCGCGCTACTTCACCGTGCTCGACTCCGGCGACCTGGCGTCGACCGACTGGTTCGGGCCGGTCAGCGCGAGCGGCCTGGGCATCGACGCCTCGTTCCAGATCCCGCTGCCCCAGCACCTCTACGTCAAGGGCGTGCTGGAGTACCAGCGGATCTCGATGGAGACCAGCGGCGGCGGAACGATCACCGACATGGAGGGCGTGACCGGCGGGACCGACTCGACGATCCGCGGCAGCCTCAACGTCGGCATCGCGTTCTGACCTCAGCGCATCGGGTTCCCCCGACCGAGAGCCGGCCCGGCAAGGCCGGCTCTCGGTCGTTTCGGCGGCGTCACCGGCGACGGCGGGTGACGACCTGCGGCGACGGCCCCCGGGGCGATCGTCAACCCGGGGATGCGATCCGAGACCTCATCACTCGCCGGGCGCGCGCCAGATCCACGGAATCGCATCGCGACCCCCCTGGCACATCGCGTGCTCCTGTGGAAGCCAGGCCCACCCACCACAAGACCCGCATCACCAGCACCGGGTCGGAAAAGCGACAAGCCCATGTCGAGACACAAGCACCGAGACCCCTTCCAGTCGATCGACCCGACCGATCTTGCCAAGGTCGGCGGCGGCGCCTCGCGCGTCACCGCCCGGTCGAGCGGCAACGATCAGCTGACGGCGATGCTGACCCAGATCACGCAGTCGATCCAGGCGATGTCCCAGAACAACAACCAGAGCGACCCCATGCAGATGATGATGATGATGATGATGATGGGCGGCGGCATGGGCGGCGGGGGCGGCGCGGTCGCGGCGCCCCCCGCGGTCGCGGCGCCTCCCCAGGCCCCGGTGATCAACATCACGACCACGGTGCGTCATCATGGCTGGTAAGCACGCCATCGAGGTCATCGACCTCTCCGAGCTCTGGTACGTCTGCGGCGGCGTCGACAAGCAGACCCAGGCGGCGCAGGACGCGATCGCCCAGGCGACCAGCGCGGTCAACAACGTCGCCCAGAGCCTGACTCCCAGGAACGCCGGCATGACCGACATGCTGATGCAGGTGCTCTCCAACCGGCGCTCCGGCTCCGGCCCGAGCTCGGCGCCGGCGCTTCCCCCCACCAGCACACTGACGAGGTAGCCATGAGCCGACGATCCCCCAGCCGCGCGCCGCGCGCGCTCCAGACCATCGACCCGAGGGTGCTGCGCGCCGTGATCGGCGGCCGCTTCAGCCCCCGCACGACCCTGGATCCGGTGCTGCTGCAGGGGATGCAGGAGCTATCGAAGGCGATCGCCAGCGTGGGCCAGAACATGGCGGCAGCCAAGCAGTCCAGCAGCTCGCAGATGATGCAGATGATGCAGCAGATGATGCAGTCGCGGCACAGGTGACCGCGGCGTCGACCGCGCGCAGCGCGCGGCAACCAGGGCCCGAGGCGATCGCCTCGGGCCCTGGCATTTTCGGCGCCTCGCGTCCGAGGCGCGCCCGGCCGTCATCGTCGGGAAGCAAGCCGTCACTCGGGATTGACAGGATCGCGGGCGCGGCGATCGCGAACCGGCTGATCTGATTCGGCGGCGCGCGCGGCACGGGCGCTGCACAGAACGCCGATCACCCAATCTTGGAAAGGATCGCCACAATGCAGCAGCTCGACTCGACCGCCCTCACGACCGTCGTCGGTGGAACGACCGCCAACGACCAGGTCACGGAGCAGCTCACCGCGCTGCAGACCTCGCTGTCCAGCCTCGGCAACAGCAGCAGCAGCAGCAGCAGCAGCAGCAGCAGCAGCAGCAGCAGCGGCAGCAGCAGCATGATGATGATGGCGATGTGCATGGCGATGCGGAACCAGTCGTCGACCGTGGTCGCGGCTCCCGCGGCCCCGGTCCCGGTGGCTGCACCCGCGCCGGTCGCCGCCGGCCCGGTGGTCAACATCAACACCCGCGTCCGCCACTAGCGTAGACGCCGCCACGCTCGACGAGCACGATCCGCCCGGATCGTGCTCGTCGGCGTTTTCGGCGCGCCCTGAGCGCCACCGGGCCAGCGATGGGGTGGTGGAGCGTCGAGATCGCGCTTGATCACCTGGACGCGACGCTTCGCCATGCTCGTGCAGTCGAGCCCACCCGGGCACCGTCCGCTCGAGGCAGCAACGCGTCTACCGCGATCGGCGCGTGCGGCCGCCGGGGAGCACACAACTTCGCGGAACCACGCGCGCCGATCGCGGGCACGCACCGTGCACTACACGCGGACATGCACAGCATCGACACCATCGAGAGCATCAACCGCGAGCAGCTCGCCACGGCGAGTGACCGGCTGCTGCTGCGCGGCCGGGTGTCGAGGCAACGCCCCCGCACGCGGTGGGTCGCCCCGCGCGGCTCGTCGCCGGAGATCCCGCACGGGCCGCTCGCAGAGGGCTCGCAGCCGCGGATCGTGCTGCCCGCGCGGCGGACGCAGCACCCGGCGCCGCCGGTCCGCGCACCGCTGCCGTTCGTGAGCATGCCGACGGCGCGGAACGCCCCCGTTCACCGCGGCGCAACGCCCCAGGACTCCGCGCTCGCGATCTCGCCGCGGGTCGGCTGCGCGGCGGCGCTCTAGCCAGTTCGTCTCCGGCGGGACAGGTCGAGCTGTGGTGACTCGGCCTCTGGGTATGGCTCGGATTGGGCCCCGGACCCTACCCGTCCCGCCGGCTTTTTTTTCGCCACGGCGCGGCGTGATCCGCGCACCGCCTGCTACGAAGGCAGGATGCCGTGGCTCACGACCCGCCGCCTGGTGGCGGCCGCGATCGCCGCGTGGCTGGTCGTGGCGGCGATCGGGCTGGTGATCGGGCCGCCGCTCGGCCACGACGAGTCCGCGTTCGCGATCGTCGCGCGCGGCGACCAGCCCGCGGGGGCATGGCTGTACCGCTCCGACGGCACGGTCGCGATCGCACGGCTCGGCGTCGCGCTCGGCGCCGCCGACTGGCAGCTCCGGCTCGCCAGTGCCGTGCTCGGCACCGCGATCGTGATCGCCGCGTTCGCGGTCGGCCGCGCGGCGTTCACCGCGCGCACCGGCGCGTGGGCGGCGGCGCTGGTCGCGGGCGCCCATCCGATGGCGCTGCGCAGCGCCCACCTGCTCGGCGACCTGCCGGCGGCGGCGGCCGTGCTCGGCGGCGTCGCGCTGCTGGTCGCCGAGCTCGAGCGCGCCGCGGGTTGCGGCACCGGCCCGCGCTGGCGCATCGCCGCCGCGGCGCCGCTGTTCGCGGCGGCGTTCTACTTCCGCTACGGCAGCGCGCCCGTGATCTTTGTCGCGCTCGCCGCGGCCGCCCTGATGTGGTGGCGCACCATCGCCGCGCGGCCGCTGCCCGCGCTCGCCGCGCTGGCGGTGCTCGCCGCGCTGCTGATCCCCCACCTCGTGCGCTCGGCGCTGGCGACCGGATCGCCGCTCGGGATCCTGACGATCAGCGCCGGGATGCCGCGCCGCGGCTACGTCGGCGAGGGCCTGGTCACCTACCTGACGTCGAACCCGCTGCAGTTCTACGGCGTCCTGATCGCGCCGGTGATGCTCGCCGGCGCGCTCGGGCTGATCCGGACCCGCCGCCGCGCGCCGTGGTTCCTCGCGGTCGTCGCGCTCGGCCAGCTCGTCGCGCTCGGCCTCAACAACCACGGCCAGTCGCGCTACGTGCTCATCGCCGCGGTGCTGCTCGCGGTGATCGGCGTCGACACCGTGGCGCGGATCGGCCGGCCGGGCGTCGCGCTGGCGATGGTCGCGGCGGCGTGGCTCGGCACCGTCGTCACCCAGGTCGTGGTGTGCCGCGGCGCCGAGCGCATCCGCGCCCCGATCGTCCGGGCCGCGGACGCGGTGCGCGCCGACGCCGCCGGCCGGCGGTGCGCCGCGGTGGCCGCGATGGCGCCCCAGGTCGCATGGTACTCGCGCTGCCAGGTCTACCTGTCCCGGCTGCTCGACGCGCCGATGCCGGCCGACCGCGCGCGCTACGCGGTCGCGACCGCGCACCGGCCGATCGACCTCGACCGGGCGGTCGCCGTCCACCACGCGCGCGCGGCGCCGCTGCCCACCGGCGATCCCGGCGCCCAGGTCTGGCGGCTGGAGTAGCCCACCCGCGCCGGGCGATCAGTCGTCCGGCTCGCCGAGCGGCAGGCCGAGCTGGGGCGATGGCTGCTCGGGCGCGCTGCGGTCGAACCGCACCGCCCCGGTCTCGTCGGTGTAGTTGGCGGCGAGCCGCTGCGCCGCGACCGGGTCGACGTTCTGCAGCCGGTTGAGCGCCAGGGTCACGATGTCGGTCCAGGCGATCGACTTGCGGCCGCTGTCGACCAGGGTCGCCTCGATGTCTCGCGCGATCCGCCGGAGGTCGTCGTCGGACACCGTGGTGCGGTGCGCGGCGACGCGGCGCAGCGCGGCGAGCAGCTTCTCGGCGTCGAACGCCTCCACGCTGCCGTCGCGCTTGCCCACCTTGAGGCTGGGCGCGCCGAGCCGCTCGTAGGTCGTGAACCGGCGCTTGCAGATGTTGCAGACCCGGCGCCGGCGCATGCCGTCGGCGGTGACGCGGGTCTCCGTCACGCTGGAGTCGCCGCTGCAATACGGGCACTGCACATCTCGATCCTAGCGCGCCGCGGCGAACAGGCGAAATTTCGCGTCCGTCCTACGGCCGGCAGCGGAACCTGGCCATCAGGCTGGGCGCCACGCCCATGTCGGACATCCGGTACACGACGTCGCCGCGCACCGCGATCAGCTCCGGGAAGCCGATCGGCAGCGGCCCGATCAGCTCGACCTCGGCGCTCGCCGGATCCTCCCAGTGCGTGACGCGGTAGACCCGGCTGATGTCGAACAGGTTGCTGGCGGCCCACACCGCGCCGTCGTCGCCGAACGTGCAGTCGGCGAGCGCGCCGGGCCGGGTGATCGCGATCGCGCGGTCGCGGTGGACGGCGAGCTTGCCGGCCTCCTCGGTCAGGCAGTACAGGTGGCCGTCCGCCTTGGACGCGGCGAACCCGACGCAGCCGCCGGCGTGCGCGGCGGGCGCCAGGCACAGCCCCTCGTAGTTGCGGCCGCAGTTGATCGCATGGGCGCCGCACACCATGCCGTCGCCGTCCGGCGGGCGGTCGCGGCCCTTGCGGTCGGTCAGGTCGATCCCACGGGGGGCTTTGCCCCCCGTCTCGCCACGCTCGACCGGGCCGAGCGGGTAGGCCTTCTCGACCTGCTCGAAGCCCTGGCCGCGGCGCTGCCACACCCGGATCCAGCCCGACGAGGTCAACCCGTAGAACCGGTCGCCGATCGCCGACAGGCCCTCGAGGTCGTCGCTCGCGTCGTCGGACAGCGGCAGCTTGCCGGTCTCGATCGTCGCGCCGGTGTCGGGGTCGAGGATGCCGTAGGCGCCGTGGTTGCCGCTGTCGCCGACCACCAGCAGGTGCGGCTTGCCGGAGATCGCGATCCAGGCGGCGGCCGAGGCCTCGGGCACCGGGGTCGACGCGGCGAACGGCAGCAGCTCGCACCGCATCTCGCGGTCCCCGGCGGCCGGCGCCGCCGCGCTGCCCGAGGTCCCGGCGGCGGGCGCCCCGGCCGGATCCCCGCTCTTGCCGCACGCGGCGAGGATCGCGACGACGGCGCATGTGCGGCGGACCACGGCTGCGCTATAGCACCCGGCGATGCCGGAGCGCCGCTATCTCGTCAAGGAGGTGTTCGGCCCCACCCTGCAGGGTGAGGGCGCGCACGCCGGGCGGGCCGTGGTGTTCCTGCGGTTCGCGGCGTGCAACCTGGCGTGCCCGGGCTGCGATACCGACTTCTCGCAGGCCGGCGCCCGGCGGATGGCGGCCGGCGAGATCGTCGCGCAGCTCGCGGCGCTCGACACCGGCGGCGCCCGCCGCGTGGTGGTGACCGGCGGCGAGCCGACCCTGCAGTGGGACGCCGCGCTGGCCGCCGCGATCCGCGGCGCGGGCTTTGCCGTCCACATGGAGTCCAACGCGACCCGGCCGCTCGCCGGCCCGGTCGACTGGCTCACCCTGTCGCCCAAGCCGCAGCACCACGGCACGCACGCCGCGCGCGTCGCGCTCGCCGACGGGCTGCCCGCCGACGAGGTCAAGGTCGTGGTCGACGACACGGTCGACGAGGCCGTGCTCGATGGCTACGCCCGGCGCTGGCGCTGCGAGCACTACTTCGTCCAGCCGTGGATGGACGACCACTACGACCGCCACCTCGCGCGTACGCTCGCGCTGATCCACGCCCGGCCGCGCTGGCGGCTGTCGCTCCAGCTCCACAAGATCATCGGGGTACCATGAACCAGGACCAGGCCAGTCACTTCGCCCGGCTCGCGCTCGGCTGCATCCAGCGCGAGCTCCCCAACGGCATCCAGCACACCGTCAACGCGCCCGGCGACGTGCGCGGCCCGCGCGCGCTCCACCCGGCGTTCTACGGCTGCTTCGACTGGCACTCCGCGGTGCACGGCCACTGGATGCTGGTCCGCCTGCTGCGCCGCTGGCCCGCTGTCCCCGAGGCCGCCGCGATCCGCGCCGCGCTCGACGCCAACCTGACCGCCGCCCACCTCGCCACCGAGGCCGCCTACTTCACCGCCCCCAACCGCCAGAGCTACGAGCGGCCGTACGGCTGGGCCTGGCTGCTCCAGCTCGCCGCCGAGCTCCACACCTGGGATGACGCCGGCGGCCGGCGCTGGGCGGCCGACATGCAGCCGCTGACCGACCTGCTCGTCGCGCGCTACCTCGCGTTCTTCCCCCGGCAGACCTACCCCGTGCGCACCGGCGTCCACTCCAGCACCGCGTTCGGCTTCGCGCTCGCGCTCGACCACGCGCGCGCGGTCGGCCACCGCGAGCTCGAGGCGCTGATCATCGAGCGTTCGGCCGCCTACTACGCCGCCGATCGCGACGCCCCGGCCGCCTGGGAGCCGAGCGGCGACGACTTCCTGTCGCCGTCGCTGATCGAGGCCGACCTGATGCGCCGCGTGCTGCCGCCCGCCGAGTTCCCCGCCTGGCTCCACGCGTTCCTGCCGCGCGGCCTGCCGGCGTCGCTCCAGCACCCGGCGATCGTCTCGGATCGCAGCGACGGCAAGCTCGCCCACCTCGACGGCCTCAACCTGTCGCGCGCGTGGTGCCTGCGCGCGGTCGCCGCTGCCCTGCCGGCCGGCGATCCGCTGCACCCGCAGCTCGCGGCCTCGGCCGACGCTCACGCCGCCGCCGGCCTGGCCCACGTCGCGACCGGCGACTACATGGGCGAGCACTGGCTCGCGTCGTTCGCGGTCTACCTGCTCGGCGTCGCGTAGCGCGGCCGGTCGCGCCTTCGCCGTCGGGGGGGGCGGGTGCACGGCGTTACTCCGGCGGTATGCGGACCTCATGGCCAAGGTCAACCTGGCGGATCCGGCGTTCGAGCCGACCGACGAGCAGCTGGGCGAGCTGTTCAAGCGCGCCTTCGCAGACGTTGGCCGCCAGCACCGCGAGTCGCTCGCCCGGCTTCGCGCCGAGATCGCGCGGCTCCGGGTCGAGGCTCGACGAAGAGTTGCCGGCGTGCCGCGATGAACCCGGTCTTGCTCGTCATCGCGGGCCCGAACGGCTCGGGCAAGACAACGGTGACGGTGCGGCTGCGAGCCGATCAGTGGAGTGAGGGCGTCGAATACCTGAACCCCGACGATATCGCACGCGATCGCTTCGGAGACTGGAACTCACCGCAAGCGACGCTGGAGGCGGCTCGCTGGACCACCGCGCGGCGCGAGGCGTTGCTGGCGGCACGTCAGGGAATCGCTTTCGAGACCGTGTTCTCGACAGACGACAAGCTGGACTTCGTGGCCCGAGCCAAGGCCGCGGGATACTTCGTGCGGGTGTTCTTCATTGGAACAAGCGACCCGCGGATCAACGCAGCTCGCATCGCTGGCCGCGTCATGGCAGGTGGTCACACCGTCCCCCATCGAGAAGATCATCAGTCGACCGTCCCGGTCAACGTCGTCAGCTTCCCTTGAGCTGCCGCTGAGAGCACTGCCTCGCTGCCGCAGCAAGGGGCAGGAATTACACGCTGCCCGCAGCGCTGGTGATCGACGGTGACGACGTCTCGGGCAAATCAGGGCCGTCACCTGCGCATCCTGCACCGGCGATCACGGCGGCGGACCGGTGCAGCCGCCGCGCGCTCACGGTCCGATCGTGTTCCATACCTCTTTGGTGTCGATCGCCGCTTCGTAGTCGAACACGATCGTCGCCTGGTTGGTGATCCGTGAGCCCATCTTGGCATCGGATCGAGGCCTGACCGAGAAGCTGATGTGGCCATTGGCGCACACCGTGCCATCCGGCGGCAGGATGCCGGCGAACGGATCCCAGGGGAAATCGCCCGTGGCCGTGTCGATGACCTTGAGACGCAGCTCGATCCGACCGGTCTGGATATTGAGACTCAAGCTCACCTTGACTGCAAGCTGGCCGTTGGCCTCGCCAAAGATCATGCAGCCGTCGTTGGGCGGGATGTCGGTGATCTCGTAGCTGGTAACCCCGGCCGGAACCACGAGCGTGCGACCGCCGAAGTTGATCTCGGTGAACGCGAGCGTCGACCAGTCCAGATCGGCGTGGAGGTAGTCGACCACGACGACCTCCTGCGCTGGTACGGTCGCGCCGTGATTGATGTCGTTCTCGAACAGGATGGTGTAGGCGAAAGACGAGCTTGCCGACATCAGACGGTCCTCACCGGTGCCTGCGGGGCCGATCTTCTCGTTGGGATCCGTCGGACCCAAGATCGGGCCGTCGGTACCGCCGCTGGGATCATCGCCCGGGTCGTCACCTGGATCGCAGTCCAGGCACGGGTCGTCGGGGCCGGGGGGCGGGGGCGGGGGCGGGTCGGGCGGGTCGGGCGGGTCGCCGCAGTTCGGGTTATCGCTGCAGCAGCCGTTGGGCAACGTGTTGCAGTCGTCGGGGCGGGGGTCTCCGCAGTTGTCGTTGGCGCAGCAGGTCGAAGGCTCGCCGGTGCCCCCGGTCGCGAAGCACACAACGGCGGTGCCATTACACATGGCGCATCCCAGTCCTTTATCGGCATCGTTGCACGTCAACGCGAGCAAGCATGCGGGGAGCTTTATTCTGGGGTCCTTGGCGAACCGGCAGGTCGCTTCCGCCGGCGCGCAGTACCAACTCGCCGCGGAACATCCATTTTGCGAGTAGCAGTGGTCGTGGGTGTCGCAGCAGTTGCCGCGTGAGGTGCAACTGGCGGGGCCGGCCACACTGTCGCAGCCGAAGCCGTCGTAACCGATTGTGGCTTCTGTCGAGCCCGGCATCAGCGCGTAGATCTCGGCGCACCGCTGGTTCCAGTCGGCGAGATCGGTCACCTTGAGGGGGCCGAGGTCGTACTCCATCGACTGCGCGAGCCCGAGGTGCTCGATCTGCAGTTTGCCGGTGGTCGGGTCGTAGGTCATCCGCGCCAGCACCTCCGTCTGGTCCTTGTTCCAGATCGTGGTGTGCAAGAGGCCGTTGTCGTCCCGCGTCGATGACACGACCTGGACGCCGATGAGCTCGGTGTGGGTACCGGGGACGCCAGCAGGCCGGCCGCTGACGGCGTCGCCGGATCGGCCGCATGCAGCGAGGGCCAGGGCGATCACCACGATCGCGACGCGGCCGATGGAAGCAAGCAGGGGCGGGGCGGCAAGGCGGGTCATGGCGCAACCTCCGGGCAGAAGGTCTGGGTGAGCTTGGTCACGATGGCGCGAGACGTCCGGATCCCGTCGCTGTCGAGCGTGACGCCGGCCGATCGCGCGGTCGCACCCTTGACCCGCGCCGCGTCGACGAGCCGGCGGCACAACCTGGTTCCACGCTGGGTGGCCGCCTTCGGCGCGACGTTCTTGATCAGACTGGGCGGGTCGACCACGAGCGCCGAGCTCGAGTCGGCCGCGCCGGCGCTCGACCGCGGTGCGGCCGTGCGGGGCAGGAACCCGCCCTGGTCGAACGCGCCCATCTCGGCCAGCCACAGCGCAGTCCGGAGCAGCACGTTATAGTCGGTACCGTTCGACGAGAACGCGGCTACGCGCCGGAGCGCGTCGAAGACCTGTGCCCGGCTCGTGCCGATCTTGAGCGCCGTCGCGTTCCAGGCGGCCGGATCGGGGGGTGCGACCTGCGCCATGATCGCGGCCCAGTTGAAGGGTGTGTCGTCGGCGGAGAGGACCTTGATGTGGAGGGCGTAGGCGGTGGTGAAGCTCGCCTGGAACACCGCGCGGCCGCGGGTCCTGGCCGGGATGATGTGACCCGGCCAGCCATCGCTCGCGCCCAGCCACATCCGGCTGTTCATCTTGAACGTGCCGCCGTCGCTGAAGAAGGCGTTGGTGCTGGGCGCAGTCACCGCCACAAACGGCGCCACCGCGTCGCTGTCGCCGGTGTTCTCCCAGTTGACGGCGAACGTGTACGTTCGACCCCGCCGGACCGCCGGCGGACCTTCGATCGAGTACCGCAGCGCCGGGCCGGTGCCGGCGGTGACCTCGACGGCATGGGCGAGGGTCAGGATCGAGGCATCGCTGCGCTCGACCTGGACGTCGTACGTGCCGGGCACCGCCGCCGTGAGGTCGAAGGTCGCGAACAAGCGCGTGTCACCGCGATCCACGATGCGCACGGCGTCGAGTACCGCGTTGGTCGGCGACACCAGATGGGCGGTGACGTTGGTCCGGTCGAGGCCGGTCCCGCGGATGCGGATCGTCACTTCACCGGCGTTGCCGGCCGCCTGGGTCTCGGCGCGAGACAGGTGGAAGTCGTCGTAGTCGGCCCGGATGGTGGCCGCGATCGAACCGCCGGTGAGCATCGGCGCCCGGACCAGGACCGAGTACGTGCCGGACACCGCGCGCTCGACAAGGATGTCACCAGCGAGGTTGGTACTGGTCAGTGCGACCGTGTCGTCATGTGCGGCCGAAGACGGCGCGGTGCCGCGGGCGCCGAACAACTCGATCGCGGTCGGGCCGCCGCCGGTGCCGGCGTAGGTCGCATCACTACTCGCGACGCCGCTGAGGTGGATCACCACGCCGGGATGATTGGCCGCGAGATTGAAGTCGAACTGGTACCGACCGTGGGGGTGAACGGTGAAGCTATTCGGGGTCGCCATCGCCACATGCACCGCCGCCGTGATCGGGGTCGCCGGCAAGCCAGTCGGCCACAGGTAGATACCGCCGACGTTCGGGTCCGAGGACATATCATTCTTGAACGAGGTGGCCAGCGTGGTGCTGTCCGCGGAGAAGGCGACGCCGGTCCAGAACTCGTGGCCGCGCTCATCGTTGGGGACGTTGAACGTGGCCCGAAGCAGTCCGCCGCGCTCGAACAGGTTGCAGTGGCCAAAGGAGAAGGTCCAGTCGCCATCGCACGACGCGACGTGGGTACCCTTCGGCGAGTAGCCGGCGGCGACCACGGCCTTACCCTGGTAGATGCTGCCGATCTCGGCCCCATCGGTAGCACGGTAGAACCGGATCCAGCCGCTGGCCAGTCCGGCCATGACCTCGGTGCCATCCGGCGAGAACACGACCGCGTTGACTGCGCCGCTGTTGATGGTCGCGATCGCGGTGCCCGCGGTCGCGTTCCAGATGATCACGCGGCCATCAGCGCCGCCGGTGGCCGCGCGGGCGCCGTCGGGCGACAGCGAGACCGAGGACACGTTGCCGGTATGGCCGACCAGCTGGCGGATCTGCGTGTTGGTGATCGCGTCCCAGATGATCACGTTATTGCCGCTACCGCTGACCAGACGCGCGCCATCGGGCGAGAACGCCGCCGGGTTGTTGCCAGAGACCGTCTGGGTCAGAACGTTGACCCCCTGCCGGGTGGCAGTGTCGCTACGCCGGACGCTGCCGTCGAGTGCGGCGGTCACGATCTGATCGCCGAGCGGCGCGAACCCGACCGAGTTCACCGTCGCCGTGTGGACATCGACGGTACCGCGCAAGGTCCAGGTCTCGGTCGACCACAACGTGACCCGGGGGCCTTCGGCCGCAGCCAGCAGCGCCCCGTCGGGCGAGAACGTCGGGCTCTTCATGCTCTTGGCGGTACCGGCCGCGACCGGCAAAAACGCCAACGGCGGGGCCGCCACCGACGCGGAGACCGAGATGGGGACCGCGATCGTGTTGTTGGCCTCGTTGCTCTCCGGCACGCGATTCCCGTAGCCGTCGGTGACCAGGATCAGGTAATAGTTGCCGGGGGCCACGACAGGGAGCTGAATGTTCGCGCTCGCCGTGTAGCTAGCGCCGGCGGCCAGGGTGAAGTTGTCGGGTCGGGCATATTCGACGACGAACGTGTCGTCGGCACTGGCCGTGGCGTCGGTCGACAGGAGGAACCGATCGAACCAGATACTGTTATACTGGTGCGATCCGTGATCGGTCGGGGTACAGCAGGGGACCAGGGAGCCGTTGGCCGCGCCGCTCGTGGCCTGGTTGATCACCGTCCACGACAGCGGGAAGATCTGCCGCTCGGAAGCCTGCGCCGGCACGCCGGTGAGCGAGGTCGCGACCAGGTCCGCCTGCCCCACGGTGATCGGGACCGCGATCGTGTTGTTGGTCTCGTCGCTCTCCGGCACGCGATTCCCGTAGCCGTCGGTGAGGAGGATCACGTAATAGGAGCCGGGGGCCACCGACGGGACATGGATGCTCGCGCTCGCGGTGTAGCTGGCGCCGGCGTCCAGCGTGAAGTTGTCGGGCCGGGCGTACTCACCGATGAACGTATCGTCGGCGCTGAGCGTCGCGTCGGTCGACAGGAAGAACCGGTCGAACCAGATACTGTTGTATTGAGTCGTCCCGTGATCGGTCTGGGTGCAGCAGGGCACAAACGAACCGCTGGCCGCACCGGTCATGGCCTGGTTCTTCACCGTCCACGACACCGGGAGAAGCTGTTGCGCGGACGCCTGCGCCGGCACGCCGGTGAGCGAGGTCGCGACCAGGTCCGCTTGCCCCACGGTGATCGGGACCGCGATCGTGTTGTTGGTCTCGTCGCTCTCCGGTACACGGTTGCCATACGCGTCGGTGACGAGGATCAGGTAATAGGAGCCGGCGGCCACCGACGGGACATGGATGCTCGCGCTCGCGGTATAGCTGGCGCCGGCGGCCAGCGTGAAGTTGTCGGGCCGGAAGTACTCGCCGATGAA
>JBGQCL010000215.1:0-19029 GCA_041495365.1 Kofleriaceae bacterium
CCACATCCCCCGGTTCCGCCACATCCCCCGCCGCCGCAACCCCCGGTTCCGCCACACCCCCCGCTGCCGCAACCCCCGGGGCCGCACCGGCCAGCGCGCCCGGTTCCACCGCCGGCGCCGCCACCTCGGACCCCGCTGCCCCCGCCGCACCACCCGCCCCCCGGCACGCTCTCATCGAGGTCCGCTTCGACTCGACGCCGAGCGGCAGCGTGTTCGCCGACGGTCAGTCGACCGAGCTGTGCCGGACCCCGTGCGCGTTCGACATCGACCCGGCCGACGGCGGCTCGACCGAGCCGCGCGGGTTCGTGGTCCGGCGCGCCGGCTACGTCGACCACCCGGTCACCGTCGATCTCGCCGGCACCACGCGAGACTTCCAGGTTGCGCTGCAGCGCGCCGAGCCCCCCGCGGCCCACCCGCGCGACCCGCACGCCGACGGCACGGACGGCCCCGACCGCCACACCACCCGGCGCCCGGCCCGGCCGGCGCGCAAGCCCGGCGGACGCGGTGAGCTCGCCCCGGCCGCGCGCGCGGAGCCCGCCCAGCCCGGTGCGCAACCCGACGCGCGGCCGGCGAAGAAGCCGCCGCCGATCGACCCCACCGACACCCTCGATCCGTTCCGCAAGAAATGACCGGCCCCCGCTGCCTGCTCGCGCTGCTCGTCGTGGCCCTCGCCGCGCGCATCGCCGCCGCCGACGACGCCGCGACGCGGAACGCGAAGCGCCACTTCGAGCGCGGCCAGAAGCTCTACACGCTCACCAAGTTCCGCGAGGCGCTCGACGAGTACCAGCAGGCATTCGACGCCCGCCCGATCCCGGACTTCCTGTTCAACATCGGCCAGTGCTACCGCAACCTCGGCGACTACGACGCGGCGATCTTCAGCTACAAGAAGTACCTGGCCGCCGCGCCGGACGCGCCCAACCGCGCGCAGGTCGAGCAGCTGATCGTCGACCTCCAGGTCCGGAAGGACCAGGAGGACGCCCGGCGCCTCGGCCTCCAGCCCGCGCCACCAGCGCCCGCCGCCGCTCCCCCGGCCGCCCCTCCGGCGACGCCGGCTTCCCGGCCGCTCTACACGCGGTGGTGGTTCTGGACCGGCGTCGGCGTGGTCGCTGCCGGCGCCGGCGCCGCGACCTACGAGCTCACCCGCCCGGGCTCCGGTCCTCCGTCGACGTCGCTGGGCAACATCGTGTTCGGCAAGTGATGCGGCTCGCCTGTCTCCTCGCCGGCGTCGCCGCCGCGTCCAGCGCGTGCGGCACCACCAGCCACGCCGGCTACGTGCTCGTCACGGTCGACGCGCGACCGGCGGTGCACGACGCCGCGTCGATCACCGTGACGCTCGCCAACGCCGGCACGATGCGGACCGACACCCTGATGCTCGGCGGCAAGCCGTTCCCGGTCACGTTCAGCATCTCGTCGCCCGGCCGCACCGGCGACCTCGCGATCGCGGTCGACGCCAGCGACGCCAGCGGCATCGTGATCGGCCACGGCAGCGCGACGGCCACGGTCGCGGCCGCGTCGGCCGAGGTCATGCTCGACGCGACCGACTTCGTGGTCAACACCGACTACGCCGGCGACCAGTTCCCGACCGACAACTTCCAGGCCGCCGGGTTCCAGCTCGCCGCGCTGCCCGACGGCACGTGGACCACGGTGTTCCGCGACGGCTGCATGCAGAGCGCCTGCAACGTGTTCGCCCGCCGGTTCGATCGCGCCGGCAAGCCGGTGACGACCCAGGCCGCCGCGAGCACCAACGCGTTCGTCGTGACCGCCCGGCCGACCAACGACCTCGCGGACGCGGCGATCGCGGCGAGCCAGGACGCGACCCTGGCCGTATGGAACTTCACCGATCCGGTGACCTCGACCACGACCGGCGTCGCGTGCCGACCGATCGACGCCACCGGCCGGCTCCCCGCGGATCAGACGTCGATCGCCGCCGAGACCGCGTCCGTCGTGTCGGCCGCCGCGATGGCGAGCGGCAACTTCGCCGTGACCTGGAAGACCATTCTCCCCGCGATGAACAACGTCGATGCGATCCACATGGTGGTGGTCAAGCCCGACTGCACGCCGGTCGGTGGCATCGTCGAGCTCGCGAAGGGCGCCGTGTTCGCGGACTTCGTGCACCGCGGCTCGGTCGCCAGCAGCGCCGATCAGGTGCTGTTCGCCTGGATCACCAACGGCGAGCTCTTCACCTCGCTGATGTCGAGCACCGGCGCTCCCTCGCCCGGCATGAAGCTGATCGCGAAGACCGCCACCCTGGAGGTCGAGCACGCGCGGGTCGCCGCGGCCCCCAGCGGCGACTTCGTGATCGCCGTGAGCTGGGCCCTCGTGACCGGAACCGGCCCCGGACGGATCGACCTGTTCCGCGTCGATCCCATGGGCAAGCCGGTCGGCTCGCCCGTGACGGTCACCGATCAGAGCGACGGCGACCCCACCAGCGACGAAGCGTTCGGCCTCGCCAGCCGGTCCGACGGCACCGTGATGATCGCCTGGCACGTCTGCAACTCGACCGGCGACAGCTGCATGCTGTCCGGTCGGATCCTGCAGCTCACGACTGACGACAAGCTCACCCCGTGGGCAACAGCGGTCACCGACGCGTTCGCGATCCCGACCACCACCGGCGGCAGCGACAAGCGCGCCTCGGTGGTCGGCCTGCCCGGCGCGTTCGCCGCGGTGTGGTCCGACTCCGCCGCCCGGCCACCCGACACCGCCGGCCAGGCGGTGCGTGCCCGCATCATCTACCCGCCCGGCAGCTAGCCGAGGGATCGTCGAGGCGAGCGGGTCCGCTGGAGAGCACCTTCGAGGCGCCATCGCGAGGCGCCATCGCGAGGCGCCATCGCTCGACTCGCCGTGGGCGACCGCGAGCGGATGGGGTCGGGCCCCGCGACCGTGATTTGGATTGGCCGGGTCTTGTCCCGCAGTTACCTCGCGCCGTCCGCGCATGGTTCGGTGGTGATTCGGCGGCGAGCCGAGCGTGCACGCGCTCTCCCCGGCCGCCCGTCCGCGCATGGTTCGGCTAGCCCGTGCTGTCGTCGTCGGCCCGGTGATCGATGCCCAGCGCGCGCATCTTCTTGTACAGGTGGCTGCGCTCGAGCTGGAGCTCCCGGGCGGTGTTCGACACGTGGTGGTCGTTGGCCTCGAGCGCGGCGATGATGATCTCGCGCTCGGCCGCCGACACCAGGTCCTTGAACGGCGTGCCCCGCGCGAACTCGGGCTTGACCGCCTTGACCCGCGGCAGCGCGTCGCCGACGTCGGCCTCGGTGATCACCTCGGCGTCGCCGGTCAGGATCGCCAGCCGCTCGACGACGTTCTTGAGCTCGCGCACGTTGCCCGGCCAGTCGTGCTGCATGACCAGCGTCATCGCCGACGACGCCACCCGCTTCGGCCGGCGATCGTTGTCGGCGCAGACCTGGCCGATCAGGTGCTCGACCAGCGCCGGGATGTCCTCGCGCCGGGCGCGCAGCGGCGGCAGCTCGATCGGCACCACCGCGAGCCGGTAGTACAGGTCCTCGCGGAACCGGCTGGCGGCGATCTCGGCGTGCAGGTCCTTGTTGGTGGCGGCGACCACCCGGACGTCGACCTTGATCGTCTCGGTCCCGCCCACCCTCTCCAGCTCGTTCTCCTGTAAGACCCGCAACACCTTGGCCTGCGCGCTGGGGTTCATGTCCCCCACCTCATCGAGAAACAGCGTACCGCCGTCCGCGAGCTCGAATTTTCCGCGCCGCTGCTGCGTCGCACCGGTGAAGGCGCCCTTCTCGTGTCCGAACAGCTCGCTCTCGATCAGCTCGCTCGGGATCGCCGCGCAGTTGAGCTTCACGAACGGTCCATCGGCCCGCTTGCTGTGCTCGTGGATCGCGCGCGCGACCAGCTCCTTGCCGGTGCCGTTCTCGCCGGTGATCAGCACCCGCCCCGAGCTCGGCGCGGTCTTGGCGACCTTGTCGAAGATCGCGCGCATCGCGGCGCCCTTGCCGATCATCGCGAAGTCGGACCGGGCGCGGCCGCGCAGCCGGGCGTTCTCGTGGTGCAGCCGCGCGAACGACAGCGCGTTCTGCACGGTGAGCAGCAGCTTGTCGCCCGACAGCGGCTTCTCGATGAAGTCGTAGGCGCCGGCCTTGGTCGCCGACACCGCGGTGTCGATCGTCGCGTTGCCCGACATCATCACGACGATGGTCTCGGGGCTGGCGGTGCGGATCCGGGGCAGCACCTCGAGGCCGCTCTCGCCCGGCATCATCACGTCGAGCAGCACCAGATCGATGTCGTTGTCGGCCAGCTTGGCCAGCCCGGCCGCCCCGTTGCCCGCGACCTCGACGACGTAGCCCTCCAGCTCCAGCGACCGCCTCACCGTGGTGAGGATGTTGGGCTCGTCATCGATGACCAGGAGCGTGCTGCGCACCATCGCCACGAAGCTAGCACAGCGCGGAATTGACTAACGTGCCGAAGGAATTTAGCTTCCAGACCATGCCTCGCTCGTACACGGCTCCTGGCTCGACGCTCCTCGCGGCGCTGGCCGCCATGGCGGCTTGCGTCCTCGGCATCGCCCTGGCGAGCTGTGGTGACTCGTCGAAGAAGCCCGGCTGCAAGGCCGACAAGGACTGCAAGAACGGCCAGGTCTGCGCGGCCGGCAAGTGCGTCGAGTGCACCGACGACGCACAGTGCCCCGCCGGCAAGCGCTGCAGCGCCAACGCGTGCATCGCCGCGCCCGAGTGCCTGAACGACAAGCAGTGCCCCACCGGCCAGGTCTGCCAGGCCGGCAAGTGCAAGGCGTGCGCCGCCGACAACGAGTGCGGCCCGGGAAGCACGTGCCAGGCCGGCGCGTGCCAGCCGGCCAAGCCGTGCACGAAGGACGATCAATGCGCCGACGACGAGGACTGCGTCAACGGGTCCTGCCGCAAGGCCGGCGGCACCAGCGCCGGCGGCGCAGGGTGCACGCTGGCGACGGTGTATTTCTCATTCGACGACGCCTCGATCCAGCCCAGCGAGCGCGACCGGCTCGCCGCCAACGTCGCCTGCGTCGAGAAGACCAAGGGAAAGACCGTCCTTCTGATCGGCCACACCGACACGTCGGGCACCGAGGAGTACAACATCGCGCTGTCCGAGCGCCGCGCTCAGTCGGTCGCGGACTACATGGCGCGGCTCGGCACCGACCCGGCGCGGATGCAGGTCGTCCCCAAGGGAGAGACCGAGCCGACCGGGCTGGGCGACGACAAGGATCGCCGCGTGGAGTTTCAATGGCACTGAGCCCGCATCGCCGCTCACCGCGGTGGATAATGCGCCCGAGGAGGCACTCGTGAAGAAGCACGACTGGTTGTTGCACGGCCTTCCGTTGCGCCTGTCATTGCTCTGGTCGGCGGCGCTGCTGCCCGGCTGCTTCTGGGTCACCACCAAGAGCGAGGGCGAGACCCTGCGCAAGGACCTGACGCTGGTCCAGGGCCGGCTCGACGCCAAGGAGCGGGCGCTCGACGACCAGATCGCCCAGCTCCAGAAGGTGCTCGAGGACGCGACCAAGTTGCTCAAGCGCAACAGCGCCGACATCGGCGCCGACGTCGAGGCCCTGCGCGGCGACGTCCGGACCGCCAACGGCCTGGTCACCGCGATCAACAACACGATGACGGACCTCAAGCAGGCGTTCGACACCTACCGCAAGGGCAACGACGCGCGGCTCGACGCGATCGAGCAGCGGGTGGTCCAGATCGAGAGCGGCAAGCCGACCGCCAGCTCGTCGCCCGAGGAGCTGTGGAAGCTCGGCACCGAGGCGTACAAGGCCGCCCGCTACAACGAAGCGATCGACATCTTGAAGCGGTTGACCCAGACCTATCCGACCCACGAGAAGGCCAGCGAGGCGGTGTACTTCCGCGGCCAGGCCTACTCCAACCTCAAGGACTGGGATCACGCGATCGGCGTCTACCAGCAGCTCTACGACAAGTACCCCGACAGCCAGGTCGCCGACGACGGGCTGTACCTCGCCGCGCTCGCCGCGCAGCAGCTCAAGAACTGCACCGAGGCCCGGACCTACCTCGACCTGGTCAAGAAGAAGTACCCCAGGTCGAACGTCACCAAGCAGGTCAACGAGCTCGACGCCGCGCTCAAGCGCGACCTCAAGAACAAGGCCAAGTGCGGCTCGTGACGCGCGGCTAGCGGGGACCTCGCGAAGCCCGGGGCATCGGGCTCATGCCCGAGGCTCCGGAACCAGCGCAGCGAGGGACCGCGGAACAAGATCTGCGCCGGCTGGATGAAATCCTGCCTCCGCGCCGCGCCGGCTCACTTGCCGCCGGCCTTCTGGAACTGATCCAGCCCGTCCTTCTTGAGGTCGTACTTGGGCGCGAGCTTCTCGTGGCACTGGTTGCAGCTCTTGATCTTCTTCTCCTTCATGAACGCCTTCATCGCGGTCTTGGCCCCGAGCTGACCGCCCTTCGCGCACGCCTGCTTGACGAGCTCGGTCTTGAAGTCTTTGTGGAGGCACGGCGCCGGGGCGTCCTCCGCCGACGCCGTGGAGGCACTGAACGTCGCGAACGTGAGCAATCCGGCGATGGACAGGATGCTGGCGATCAATCCGAGCTTGGACATCGAGGTCGATCCTTGGGTTACGGGTACTGGCTTCGACGGCAACGTGGCAGCGCGTATTCAGGTTCCGCGCTCCGTGCCGGCATCCTGATATAGACCGGAACCCCGGGCAACCCCGGGCAACCCCCGGGCAACCTGTGACCGCGGGCCGCGAGGCGATTTGCCCCGCGCCTCGCACCGCAGGGTCACCTCGTCACACCGCATCATGCGCGCAGACAGGCTGTCACCGCCGCGTCGCACTCGGTCGCACTCGGGTGCGTTCGATGTGCGCCAGCCCTGCGTCGCGGCATGCAAGGTGCGCGGCGGTGTGAGACCTCGCCACCACCGGAGCTCGCGTGCTTCACGCCCCGCTGCCCCGCGCGAGCTGACGCGCAGCGTCCCGCGGGTCGCGCGCGCCGTTCACGGCGCCGATCGCGCAGATCGCGTGCGCGCCGGTGCGATAGACCTCGCCGGCCGTCGCGGCGGTGATGCCTCCGATCGCGACCACCGGCCGACCCGTGGCCGCGGCCACCGCGGCCCGCAGTCCCTCGAGTCCCTGGACCGGATCCGGGTTGGCCTTGGTCGTGGTCGCGAACACCGGCCCGAAGCCGAGGTAGTCGGCGCCGGCCTCGCTCGCGGCCCGGACCTGCGCGAGGTTGTGGGTCGAGACCCCGATCCACAGGTCGGGGGCGATCCGGCGGGCGTCCTCGATCGGCAGGTCGGTCTGGCCGAGGTGCACGCCGTCGGCGTCGACCGCGAGCGCGACGTCGACCCGATCGTTGACGATCAACGCGGCGCCCGCGTCGTCGCAGATCCGCCGCGCCATCCGCGCGACCCGCACCAGCTCGCCGGCGTCCACCGGGCCTGCCGCGGGTTTGATCCGGACCTGCAGCACGCGGGCCTCGCCGACCAGCGCGCGGGCGAGCGCCGGATCGTCGCGGTCGAGCACCGCGTAGAACCCGCAGATCGCATCGCGCACGCTCATGATTCCTACCGCATCTGCAGCTCGAGCTGCTCGAGCTCGCGCGCCTTGTCGCGCAGCGCCGCCGCGCGCTCGAACTCGAGGTCGGCGGCGGCCTGCTTCATCTCGCTGCGCAGCTTGTCGATCGCCATCCGCAGCGAGCTGAGGTCGTCGATCTTCCGGAGGTCGACCCCGGCGACCGCGGCGAGCCCGGCCTGGGCGCCCCGCCGGCCCTTGGGCGGCAGCGGCGCGGCGACCTGCATGTCCATGATCGCGCGGCGCGCCGACCGCGGCACGATGCCGTGCTCCTCGTTGAACGCCTGCTGCAGCGCCCGCCGCCGGTTGGTCTCGCCGACCGCGAGCTTGATCGAGTCGGTCTCCTTGTCGGCGTAGAGCACGACCTTGCCGCGCAGGTTGCGCGCGGCGCGGCCGATGGTCTGGATCAGCGACCGCTCGCTGCGCAGGAAGCCCTCCTTGTCGGCGTCGAGGATGCCGACCAGCGAGACCTCGGGGATGTCGAGGCCCTCGCGCAGGAGGTTGATGCCGACCAGCACGTCGAACTCGCCGCGCCGCAGATCGCGGACGATCTGGATGCGCTCCAGCGTGTCGACGTCGGAGTGCAGGTAGCGGACGCGGACGCCGATCTCGCGGTAGTACTCGGTCAGATCCTCGGCCATCCGCTTGGTCAGCGTGGTGACCAGGACCCTGTCGCCGAGCGCGACCCGCTCGCGGATCTCGGCGAGCAGGTCGTCGACCTGGTGCGCGACCGGGCGGACCGCGATCTCGGGGTCGATCAGGCCGGTCGGCCGGATGATCTGCTCGACCACCACGCCCCGGGTCTGCGCGAGCTCCCACTCGGCGGGGGTCGCCGACACGTAGATCGCCTGGTGGGCCCGCGCGCGCCATTCGTCGAACCGCAGCGGCCGGTTGTCGAGCGCGCTCGACAGCCGGAACCCGAACTCGACCAGGGTCTCCTTGCGCGAGCGGTCGCCGTTGTACATCGCGCCGATCTGCGGCACGGTCTGGTGCGACTCGTCGACGATCAGCAGGTAGTCATCGCCGAAGTAGTCCATCAGGGTCGGCGGCGGCTCGCCCGGCGAACGGCCCGTGAGGTGGCGCGAGTAGTTCTCGATCCCCGAGCAGAACCCCAGCTGCTCGATCGACTCGAGGTCGTACATCGTGCGCTGCTCCAGCCGCTGGCGCTCGAGCAGCTTGCCGTGCTGCGACAGGAGCTCGAGCTGCTGCTTGAGCTCCTCGCGGATGGTCTGGATCGCGCGCCGCATGGTCTCGTCGGGCGTGGCGTAGTGCGACGCCGCGAAGATCACCGTACGGTCCAGCTTGCGCTTGACCCCGCCGCGCAGCGGATCGATCTCGCACATCGCCTCGACCTGATCGCCCCACCACTCGATCCGGACCGCGGTGTCGGCCTCGTAGGCCGGGAACACCTCGACGGTGTCGCCCCGGACCCGGAACGTGCCGCGGTGAAAGTCGACGTCGTTGCGCTCGTACTGCAGCTCGATCAGCCGGCGCAGCACGCTGTCGCGGTCGATCGCGGTGCCGACGTCGATCTCGCAGGTCATCGTCGCGTAGGTCTCGCGCGCACCGATGCCGTAGATGCACGACACCGAGGCGACGATGATCACGTCGCGCCGCGACAGCAGCGCGAACGTCGCCGCGTGGCGCATCCGGTCGATCTCCTCGTTGACGATCGAGTCCTTCTCGATGAACGTGTCGGTCGACGGGACGTAGGCCTCGGGCTGGTAGTAGTCGTAGTAGCTGACGAAGTAGTGGACCGCGGCGTCGGGGAACAGCTCCTTGAACTCGCCGTAGAGCTGGGCCGCCAGGATCTTGTTGTGCGCGATGATCAGGGTCGGCCGGTCGACCTCCGCGATCGCGTTGGCGATCGTGAACGTCTTGCCCGAGCCGGTGATGCCGAGCAGGACCTGGGCCTCGTCGCCGCGGCGCAGGCCCTCGACCAGCTCCCGGATCGCCCGGGGCTGGTCGCCGTCGGGCTGGTACGGCGAGACCAGCTTGAAGCCGGCGTTGCCCCCGCCCAGGGCGCCCGCCGGCGGGGTACTCGGGGGCGCGGCCTGACCGCCGTCCCCGGCCCGGGCCGTCGCGGTGGCCGGCGCCGTGTCGACCCGGCCGCCGCGGGTCTTGCGGGGCAGCGCGGGCGGTGCCCCCGCACCGTCGGGCGCCTTTGCCTTCTTGCGATAGCTCGTCGGCACGGCCTGCACTCTAGCTCGGATCGGGGGCCCGGCGACCGGGCGGACCCCCGACTCGGGGGCCGACTCGGGGGCCAACGAGGTCGAGGAGATCGCCGCGGGAGCGGCGGGGAACGCGGCGACATGCGCCGGCGGATCGAGGTCGGAGCGGCTCATGGTGGCCTCTGGACCTTGGGCCCGGCTCATGACAGCCTTTTGTCATCTTTCATGCGGAAGAAATCCCGACTGTTCGCGCTGGCCGAGGCGCTGCGCGCGCGGCGCACCGGCGTGACCGCCCAGGAGCTCGCCGACCGGTTCGGCGTCACGCTGCGCACGATCTACCGCGATCTCGAGGCGCTGCAGGACGCCGGCATGCCGATCAAGGCCGATCGCGGGCGCGGCGGCGGCTACGCGCTCGACAAGACCTACCAGCTGCCGCCGGTCAACTTCACGGCGCGCGAGGCGGCGCTGCTGGTCGCGCTGGCGCGGCTCGCCACCGAGCAGCGGCTGATGCCGTTCCCCGCGGCGATCGAGCGCGCCGTCGACAAGGTCAAGGCCGCCCTGTCGACGTCGGCGCAGCGCGAGCTGCTCCAGCTGGTCGGCGAGCTCCAGCTGGTCGGCGTGCCGGCGCGGCCGGTGCCGCTGACGATCCAGACCGCGGTCGAGACCGCGTGGTTCGAATCCCGTGCGCTGCGCATCGTCTACGCCAAGGCCAGCGGCCACGCCAGCCCGCGCCTGGTCCGGATCCGCAACCTGGTGTTCGACCGCTCGGAGACCCTGCTCAACTGCGTCGACCTCGAGACCGGCAGCGACCGCCAGTTCCGGCTCGACCGGATCCAGCACGCCCAGGTGATGGACTCGCAGCCCAGCTGAGCGAGCCCGCCGGCCGGGTCACCGCCGGCGGTACAGGATCCGCCAGATCGGAAGGCCGGTGTCCTCGGCGTTCTGCTCGCGCCACGACCGCACCCCGTACGGGTTGCCGGCGCGCCAGAACGTCCAGTCGCCGGCGAGGTTGGCGAATCGCTCGTCGCGCTCGAACGTCGCCATCGCATCGAGCGCGATGTCCCAGACGTCGCTCTGGACGAAGACATCGGCGCCCGGCCGCGCCACGGTGGCGATGCCGTCGGCCAGCGCAGCGTCGACCATGCGGCGGCCGTGGTGGCGCCGCTTGAACCACGGGTCCGGGAAGTTGATGTACACGCGGTCGACCGCCGCGGGCGCGAAGATCTCGGTCATGTGCAGCTGGGCCTGGCAGAACACCGCGTGGACCGGGACGCCCTGGCCGCGGGCGCGCCGGTTGACCAGCTTGACCAGGTCCTCGCGGATCTCGAGCCCGACATAGTGGCGCGCCGGATCCTGCGCGGCGCGCTCGAACAGGAACTGCGCGTCGGCGCAGCCGACCTCGAGCTCGATCGGACGGCCGTCGAGCACCGGCCGCTCGCCGCGGAACCGGGCGAAGTGGACCTGGTTGGGGTTGACGTGCTGACGGATCCGCACGCCGATCCACTACCCGAAGTGGGCCTCCAGCGCGAGCACTCCGAACTGACGCACGTTGAGCGGCGACGCCACACCGTCGAGCTCGGCGCGGTCGACCCAGCGCCAGGCGGCGAACTCGTGGTTCGGAGCCACCTCGGCGGCCTCGCCGACCTCGGCCACGAACACGAAGTTCATGTGCAGCCCCTTGGACCCCGCGAGGTGCTCCTCGTAGCCGAGCAGGCCCGGCGGCACACCGTCGAGCGCCCCGGCCAGCGAGCGGAACCGCCCGTCGAGCCCGGTCTCCTCGCGCAGCTCGCGCCGGGCGGCCTCGAGCGGCGTCTCGCCCGGCTCGAGCTCGCCGCCGATCGGCAGCCAGGTCGCCAGCCGGCGGTGTTCGATCACCAGCACGCGGTCGCCCCGGCGGGCGTAGATCGCGACCGAGAAGGCCCGCCCGGGGGGTGACGTCGCGGCGCTCACTTCGGGACCTTTTCCCAGTCGGCGAGAAACTTGGCCAGCCCGATGTCGGTCAGCGGGTGCTTGCACAGCTGGAGCAGCACCGAGAGCGGGCAAGTCGCGACGTGAGCGCCCATCATCGCCGCCTCATGAACGTGCATCGGGTGGCGGACCGACGCCACCAGCACCTCGGTCTCGAACGCGTAATTGTCATAGATCTGCACGATCTCGCCGATCAGCTGCATCCCGTTGGTCGAGACATCGTCGAGCCGGCCGACGAACGGCGAGATGTACGACGCGCCGGCCTTGGCGGCGAGCAGCGCCTGTGTGGCGGAGAAGCACAGGGTGACGTTGGTCTTGATGCCCTCGCTGGCGCACGTGCGCACGGCCTTCATGCCCTCCGCGAGCATCGGGATCTTGACCACGATGTTGCTGCGCAACGCGGCGTACTCGCGCGCCTCGCGCATCATCTCGTCGTACGTGGTGGCCACGACCTCGGCCGACACCGGCCCCTTCACGAGGTCGCAGATCTCGAGGAGGACGTCCTTGAACTTGCGCCCCGTCCTGGCGACCAGCGACGGATTGGTGGTCACGCCGTCGACCAGCCCCATGGCGGCAGCCTCGCGGATCTCTTTGACGTCTGCAGTGTCGATGAAGAACTTCATGGCGGACCTCCGTTGCACCCTGGCCGACGAGGACGTAGCGTGCCGGCGCGGGCACTCTACGTGCCAGGTCTGACTGTTTCAACCATGCCCCCAGCTCGCATCGGCACCGTCGATATCCCCGAACGCGTGGACCGCTCCCGGTACTTTCACGAGCTGCCGTACCTGGAGCTGTCTGCCCTGGTCACCGCGCCGCTCAAGCCGTCGGCGCTCGCGCGCTGGCAGGAGCTGGCACCGCCGGGCGCGCTCGGGCTCGTCGCGCCGTGGGTCCTCACGCATCGCAAGCCACCCCGGGCCGAGCGGCAGTGGCCGCACGACGCCACGGTCGGGGATTTTCGCGACAGCGCGCCCGGCCGCGCGGCCCTGACCGCGTTCGCGACCGCGCTGTCCGCGCTGTCCGCCTCGCTCGCGATCTTCCCGTCGCCCCCGCTGTTTGCGCCGTCGACCGCGAACCGCGACCAGCTCCGCCGGTTCTTCGGCGAGATCGCGACCCGCGAGACGGTCGGGGCCGAGCGGGTATGGATCCCCGACGGACTGTGGGAACCCCGCGCCGCGGTCGGGTTCGCCCGCGAGCTCGGGGTGACCTGCGCCATCGACCCCCTCGTCCGCGACCCAGGCCAGCCAGCCGAGGTGTACGAGGACCTGGACGCTCCGGCGCTATATTTCCGGATCGCCGGGCTGGGCCGGGCCGGGCCGCTCCGGGCCGAAGCGCTGGAGGATTTATCAGCGCTACTGGAGCATTACGAGAATATCGAACTGACCGTTGCTTTTGCGTCACCAACCCGGTGGCAAGATGCCCGCAACTTCAAGAAGATGCTTGAAGGTGCAGGGTCCTGAGAGAAACGCCCAGAGCCAAGGGGCTCGCGAAGACGCCCAAGGCGATCTTCCGACGCTCGGAATTCGCTCAGAAGACGAACGTGGCGACGGGGATCGGGAGCTCGCCGGCCTTCTTCGGCAGCTCCGCGACGATGCGGGGGCCCGCCGGAGTCCGCGCCCGCTCCACCATCTGGATGATGGGCTCGGTCCGTCGCGTCGCCGCCACGGCCACGGTCTTCTTTGTGCGACTTCCGTTGCCCTTCCGCGCCGCTGGGCGCGCAGTCATCACCTTGGATCGCATTCAAACTCCGGGGGGAATCTGTTTGGGTTTCGACTCTACGGATCCTCTGAATCTACTGTCAATGTAGGCGCTCTGATTCCTTTACAGCGGACTGAGCGCGCCGTATAACGGCGCCGCTTCGCCAGGAGTTCCAAAGATTTATGGATGCCAACGGCGGTATCGAGCTCACGTTGCTGCAAGGTGCCCCGCAAGAGGCACACGTTGACCTGTTTGCGTTTACTACATTCGGCGATCCGAGCAAGGACTCCTTTTTCAAGTCGCTCGACTCCGCGCTGAGCGGCGTGCTGTCCGACGTCGCGAAGTCGGAATCCTTCGAGGGCAAGACCGGACAGTCCATCGTGGTCCACACGCACGGACGGATCCCGGCGAAGCGGATTCTCGTGGTCGGAGCGGGTGGAAGAAGCGAGTTTGCAAACCATCACATCCGGGACATCGCCGCCAGCGTCGCGCAGACCGCCAACAAGGCGAGCGCAGCCTCGGTCGGGTTCGTGCTCCCGGTCGTCGGTGCGGGCCGCGAGCAGGCGCTGGCCCAGGTCGTCGCCGAGGGCATCCACCTCGGCACGTACAAGTTCGGCCGCTATCTCACCGGCGAGGACCACAAGCGCCCCATGGCGCTGAAGCAGTTCGGGGTGTTCCTCGACACCAAGGGCAAGAAGCCGCTCGCCGCGCAGACCAAGGCGTTCACCGCCGCCGTGACGCGGGGCACACAGATCGCCCAGGCGGTCAATCACGCGCGCGACCTGATCAACGAGCCGGCGGCGGCGGTCACGCCGATCGCGCTGGCCAGCGACGCCCAGGCGATCGCCAAGAAGCACAAGTCGGTGACCGTCGCCGTGCTCGATGCAAAGAAGTGCCAGGAGCTCGGCATGGGGATGTTCCTCGCGGTCGGCCGGGGCTCCGACCAGGAGCCGCGCTTCATCCACATGACCTACAAGCCGGCCAAGAAGCCCCGCAAGCGGCTGTGCTTCATCGGCAAGGGCATCACGTTCGACTCCGGCGGCTACTCGCTCAAGACCTCGCAGGCGATGGAGGACATGAAGGTCGACATGTCGGGCGCCGCCGCCGTGATCTCCGCCATGGACGCGATCGCCACGCTCGGCTCCGAGCACGAGGTCCACGTCGTCGCGGCGTGCTGCGAGAATCTCGTGTCTGGACGCGCCTACAAGCTCGGCGACGTGCTGACCTCGATGGACGGAACGACCGTCGAGATCAACAACACCGACGCCGAGGGACGGCTGACCCTGGGCGACGCGATCACCTACGCGCGCACCCGGATCCAGCCCGACGAGATGTTCGATTTCGCGACGCTGACCGGCGCCTGCATGGTCGCGCTCGGGCCGTACACCGCCGGCGTGATGTCCGACCACGACAGCCTGCTCAAGGGCTGGATGTCGTGCGCCGAGCGCACCGGGGAGGACATGTGGCGGCTGCCGCTCACCGCGCGGCTGCGCGATCAGCTCAAGAGCCAGGTCGCCGATATGCGGAACACCGGTGACCGGCTCGGCGGCGCGATCACCGCGGGCCTGTTCCTCAAGACGTTCGCCAAGGACACACCGTGGGTCCACGTCGACATCGCGGGCCCGGCGTCGCTGTCCACCACCCGTCCGTCGCAGCCCAAGGGCGGCACTGGCTTCGCGGTGACGACGATCGTGGAATATGCCACGCGCCCCTGACACCTACATGGCCCCCGTTGCCCGAAAATCCTGAAGGCGGTGGCCTCCCTTACGGGGCTTGCACGGGGTATCCCCTAGTTAACTATGCGAGTCCTTTGACATACGCAATGTTCCCTGCTACCTTACATTTGCAGGAGCCATTGACTTGAAACCCCAATTTGCAGTCGGCGACAAGGCCGTCTATCCGGTCCACGGGGTAGCCGAGGTGATGGCGCTCGAGCAGCGTGACATCGGTGGGAACACGACCTCGGTGTACGTCCTCAAGGTGCTCGACACCGGGATGAAGATCATGGTGCCGACGAGCAACGCCGTCTCCGTGGGCCTCCGCGACCTCATCACCTCGAAGCAGGTCAAGGAGGTGTACTCGATCCTCAAATCGCGCGATATCCCCCGCGACACCCAGACCTGGAACCGGCGCTATCGCGAGTACATGGAGAAGATCAAGACCGGCAGCGTGTTCGAGATCGCCGAGGTCCTGCGCGACCTGTGCGTGCTGCGGATGACCAAGGAGCTGTCGTTCGGCGAGCGCAAGATGCTCGACACCGCGCGCGGCCTGCTGATCAAGGAGCTCGCCATCGCCAAGGGCGTCGGCGAGGACAAGATCAGCGGCGAGATCGACGCGATCTTCGCCCCCGCCGCCGCCTGACCGGCCCGGCGGTGCGCAGCGCCGCGCCGCGCACCGCCGCATGAGCCGTGGTGCTCGATGCGCGCCCCCACGCTCGCGCTGCGGGTCGCTGGCTAGTACCGGAGGAAGACCGAGCCCCAGGTCAGCCCGGCGCCGAATGCGACCAGGCAGACCAGGGAGCCGTCGCGGATCTTGCCGAGCTCGATCGCCTCGTGCATGCAGATCGGGATCGAGGCAGCGGTGGTGTTGCCGTACTTCTGGATGTTGTTGTGCATCTTCTCCGGAGGCATCCCGATCATCTGCCCGACCATCTGATTGATCCGCAGGTTTGCCTGGTGCGGGATCATCATGTCGATGTCGGTCAGCTTCAGGTGGTTGGTGACCATGCCTTCCATGATCGCCGCCGGCATCCGGGTCACCGCGTGCTTGAACACGCGCTTGCCGTTCATCACCGGGTAGTGCTTGCGCTCCGCCATCGCCTCGGCGGTGATCCGGGGGTGGCGCGCGCTCGCCGGGTACTCGGTCCACAGGATCTCGGCCTCGCTGCCGTCGGCGTGGATATGCGTCGACAGGATCATGTGGGCCTCGTCGGTCGCGCGGCCGACGACCACGGCCCCTGCGCCGTCGCCGAACAGCACCGTCACGTCGCGGCCGGCGGTCGACATGTCGAGCCCGGTCGAGTGGACCTCGGAGCCGATCAGCAGGATGTGCTTGAACGCGCCGGTTCGGATGTATGCGTCGGCGATCGACAGCCCGTAGATGAAACCGGTGCACTGCTGCCGGATGTCGAGGCAAGGGATGTCACGCAGTCCCAGCGCGCGCTGGACGAACACGCCGGTCCCGGGAAAGTTGAAGTCCGGAGACAGCGTTGCATAGATGATCATGTCGATGTCGCGCGGCTGGAGCCCGGCGCGCTCGATCGCCTCCTTGCTCGCCGCGGTGGCCAGCGTCGCGCCGGTCTCGCCCTCGGCAACCCACCGCCGCTCCTCGATGCCGGTGCGCTCGATGATCCACTCGTTCGAGGTCTCCATCATCCGCGCGAGATCGTGATTGGTGACGACACGAGGGGGAACGCTCATGCCAATGCCCAGCAGGCGGCTGCGATGAAGCATTGCCATGGGCTACCACAAGCCGGCGCGAGCGAGCGAATTTCCGTGCAGCCGGCGGTGCGTGCATCGCGATGCGCACCGGCGCAGGTCGTGCGCGCAAGATCGTTGGAGTGGTCCGGCCGTCGGACTCGCTAACTCGCCGCGTCAGGCGCGCGCGCTCACCCACCGGGTTCCCCTCCTCCCAAGGAGTTTTCGTTCCTTGTTCCGCACTCCGTGCGGACCACGCGGGTCGTCGGTCAAACGTCCAGGTTGCGGACGTTGAGCGCGTTCTCCTCGATGAACTCGCGGCGAGGCTCGACCAGATCGCCCATCAGCTTGGTGAAGATTCCGTCGGCCGCCTCCATCTCCTCGACCTTCACCTTGAGCAGGTTGCGCTTGGTGGGATCCATCGTGGTCTCCCACAGCTGCTCGGCGTTCATCTCTCCGAGACCCTTGTAGCGCTGGATCTGCAGGCCCTTGCGGCCAAGCTCCTCGATCACGGTCGCGATCTCGTCCCAGCTCCCGATCGCGCGGGCCTCGCTGTCCTCGTGCTGCAGCGACAGCGGCTCGGTCAGCGTCGCCCTGAGCTCGGCGCTGGCGCGGCGCAACTCGACGAACTCCGCCGAGCGCACGACATCGGAGTTGATCACCGTGGCGCGCCGGATGCCGTGTGCACCCGCCGGGAACCGGAGCTCCCAGGTGCCGTGCTCGATGTCCTGCTTGTACGTCGCCGCCGCCTGGCCCAGCTCGCCATGGCGGCGCGACACCTCGGCCATGACCTTGGCCTCGATCCGCTCGAGCTTGTCGCGGTCCTTGAGGTCGGCCTCGGACAGCTCGGCCTCGGCGAACTGCGCGGTGATCCGGCCGTCGCCGCGCTTGTCGAGCTGCTCGCGCAGCCGGCGCGCCTGGCTGATCCGCTTGACCAGCGCGACCAGCTCTGCGCCGGCGAGCGGTGCGGAGTCGATCGGCGCCGCCGAGCCATTCAGCCCTCCGTGCGTCGCGTCGCGCAGCCCACCGGATCCGCGATGCAGCACGGTCTCGCGGCACACGCTGTCGAGCAGGTAGTCCTCGAGCGAGGCCTCGTTCTTGAGGTAGAGCTCGGTCTTGCCCTTCTTGACCTTGTAGAGCGGCGGCTGCGCGATGTAGACGTGGCCCTTCTCGAACAGCTCGTTGAAGTGGCGGAAGAAGAACGTCAGCAGCAGCGTCCGGATATGGCTGCCGTCGACGTCGGCGTCGGTCATGATGATGATCTTGTGGTAGCGCAGCTTGTCGAGGTCCTTGGCGTCGCCGACGCCGGTCCCGAGCGCGGTGATCAGCGTCGTCAGCTCCTGCGACGACAGCATGCGATCGAACCGGACCTTCTCGACGTTCAGGATCTTGCCGCGCAGCGGGAGGATCGCCTGGAACTGCCGGCTGCGGCCCTGCTTGGCCGAGCCGCCGGCGCTCTCGCCCTCGACGATGAAGATCTCGCTCTTCTCGGGATCGCGCTCCTGGCAGTCGGCGAGCTTGCCGGGTAGCGACGTCAGCTCGAGCGCGCCCTTGCGCTGGACCATCTCGCGCGCCTTGCGCGCGGCATCGCGGGCGCGCGACGCGACCACGGCCTTGTTGATGATGTTGCGGGCTTCCTTGGGGTGCTGCTCCAGGTACTGCCCGAGCTTCTCGGTGACGACCGCCGACACCGCGGTCGCGACCTCGGACGACACCAGCTTGTCCTTGGCCTGGTTGGAGTACTTCGGGTCGCTGACCTTGACCGAGACCACCGCCGACAGGCCCTCGCGGAGATCCTCACCGGACAGGCCGGCCTTGGCCTCCTTGAGCAGCTTGTACTCGTTCGCGTAGTTGTTGATCGTGCGGGTCAGCGCCTGACGAAAGCCGGTGAGGTGCGTGCCGCCGTCGCGGTTCTTGATCGTGTTGGTGAAGCAGGTGACGATCTCGGAGTATCCGTCGTTCCACTGCATCGCGATGTCGACGAAGCATTCGCCGTGCTCGCCGTTGCCGCTCGCGCCCCCGGTCCCCCCGAACGCGATGACATCGGACACCGGCGTCTTGTTCGCGTTGAGGTCGGCGACGTAGGTCGCGATCCCGCCCTCGAACTTGAACACCTGGCGCCTGTCGTTGCGCTCGTCGACGATGGCGATCTCGAGGCCGCTGTTGAGGTACGACAGCTCGCGCAGCTTGGTCGACAGCTGCTCGAAGCTGAACTCCAGCACGTTCTTGAAGATCTCGGGATCGGGATGGA
>JBGQCL010000216.1:0-18924 GCA_041495365.1 Kofleriaceae bacterium
ACCGAGGTCATCGACGGCGCGGTCGCGGTCGGCGACCGTGCGGTCACCGAAGCGCTCGATCGGGGGCAGTGACTTGCCGGCGCTGATCCAGCTGGAGCACGTCGGCAAGATCTACGTGATGGGCGACGTCGAGGTCGCCGCGCTGGCGGACGTCTCGCTCGCCGTCCCGCGCGCCCAGTTCGTCTCGATCATGGGCGCCTCCGGATCCGGAAAGTCGACGCTGATGAACCTGGTGGGCTGTCTCGATCGGCCGAGCTCCGGCCGCTACCTGCTCGACGGTGTCGACGTCGGCCGGCTGTCGCACAACCAGCTCGCGAAGATCCGCAACGAGATGATCGGGTTCGTGTTCCAGCACTTCAACCTGCTGGCGCGGACCTCCGCGCGAGAGAACGTCGAGGTGCCGCTGATCTACGCCGACGTGTCGGCGCACGAGCGCCGCGAGCGGGCGATGCGCGCGCTGGAGCGGGTCGGGATCGCCGAGCGCGCGCACCACCAGCCCAACCAGCTGTCGGGCGGCCAGCAGCAGCGCGTCGCGATCGCGCGGGCGCTGGTCAACGATCCCAGGCTGATCCTCGCCGACGAGCCGACCGGTGCGCTCGACTCGCGCGCGAGCATGGAGCTGATGGAGCTGTTCCAGTCGCTCGGCGCCTCGGGCATCACCATCGTGCTGGTCACCCACGAGGCGGACATCGGGAGCTGTGCCGAGCGCGCGATCACGATGCGCGATGGCCGGATCGTCGGCGATGTCATGCAAACGCCGCACGCGGCAGCCGCGATGCTGGCGCAGGCGCAGGCGCAGGCGGAGGCGGAGGTGCCCGCATGAGCGCGCTCGCAATTGCCAAGGTCGCCGGGCTCGCCTTGCTGCGCAACAAGCTGCGCTCGTTCCTCACCGCGCTCGGCGTCGTGATCGGCGTCGCGGCGGTGATCGCGATGGTCGCGGTCGGCGAGGGCGCGAGGCGCCGGGTCGAGGAGACCTTCGAGGCCATGGGGACGAACCTGTTGATCGTGGTGCCCGGCTCGGCGACGTCGGGCGGAATGTTCGGCGGCGCCGGCACCAAGGCGACGCTCAGCTGGACCGACCTCGCGGCGATCCGCAGCGAGCTCAAGGCGGTGGGCACGGCTGCTCCGGTGTTGCGCTCCAGCGCCGTGATCCAGGCCGAGGACACCAACTGGACGACCGGCGTGATCGGTACGAGTCCCGAGTACCTGACGATCCGCAACTGGCACATCGCGCGGGGTCGCACGATCGACGGCGGCGACATCGACGGCAGCGTCAAGGTCGCGCTGCTCGGCGCGTCCGTGGTCGAGCACCTGTGGGGCCCGAACTTCGATCCGGTGGGCCGCGCGATCCGGATCCGCGGCAACCCGTTCGTCGTGGTCGGCGTGCTGGAGCGCAAGGGCCAGTCGCCGATGGGCCAGGACTACGACGACACGGCGCTGATCCCGTACACGACGTTCCAGACCAAGATCTCCAGCGGCGGCCTCGGCGCGTACATCCCCGGCGCGCTGTTCGTCAGCGCGACAGGCTCGAACGAGACCACGCGCGCGCAGCGCGAGATCGAGAGCCTGCTCCGCGATCGCCACCGGCTCGCGGCGGGGATGGACGACGACTTCTCGGTGCGCAACCTGTCGGAGATCGCCGCGGCGCAGCAGCAGAGCACCGAGATCCTGACCACGCTGCTCGCCGCGATCGCGGTGGTCTCGCTGGTGGTCGGCGGCATCGGCATCATGAACATCATGCTGGTCAGCGTGACCGAGCGGACCCGCGAGATCGGGGTGCGGATGGCGGTCGGTGCGCGGTCGTGGCACATCCTCGGCCAGTTCCTCGGCGAGGCGCTGGTGCTGTCGCTGGCCGGCGGTGCGATCGGCATCGCGCTCGGCCTGGTGATCGCGAACCGGCTCGCGGCGAGCTTCCACATGCCGTCGGTGATCCACTGGAACGTGATCGCGCTCGCCGTCGGGTTCTCTGCAGCGGTCGGCGTCGGGTTCGGGCTGTACCCCGCGCGCAAGGCGTCGCGGCTCGACCCGATCGATGCGCTGCGCTTCGAGTGACCGCTGCGCGGCCAGCAGAGCTCGCGTCAGTAGCGAACCAGCGATACGCGACAGCATTGCGCCGGTGGGCCGGGCGGGCGCAGCGCGTGCGTGAAGTCAGTCGCGATCGCCGTCGCGATCGCCGTCGTGGTCGTGGTCGCGATCGAACGCGAACAGGTTCAGGAGATCTCCGATCGCCGGGCCGTTGACCGGCACGTACGGATTGGCGCGCGACGCGATCGGGTCGGGCAGGTTGTCGCGGCTGCGGCGCGACACCGGCGGCAGGTCCCAGTTGTGCTCGATGAACTTCAGCAGCGACACGTGGTCATAATACGTATGATCGACGAATCCCTGCTTGGCCAGCGGCGACACCACGATCATCGGGATCCGCGTGCCATCGCCGAAGAAGTCGACCGCCTGGATGTAGCCCGAGTCGAAGTAGCCGCCGCCCTCGTCGGTCGTGATGAAGATCGCGGTGGTCGCCCACAGCGCGGGGTCGGCCTGGACCTTTGCGATCAGGTCGGCGAGGAACTGCTCGTAGAGGTCCGCGGTCGAGTCCGCCGGGTGGCCGGCCAGGGTCTCGAACGGGCGCACGAACGACACCGCGGGCAGCGTGCCGCCCTGGACGTCGTGGAGGAACGCGCCGTAGCTGGCGAGCTTGGCCTCCTCCGCGGGGTTGGTCATGATGCTGGAGAACCCGCTCAGCGGATCGCAGATCCCGCAGTAGAAGTGGAACAGCAGCGGCACGCCGTCGACCGCCCTGGCGAACACCGTCGGATCATCGCCGCGGTCGGCCGTGTAGTACTTCCAGGACACGCCGTGGCGGGTCATGACGTCGGCGATCGTCGGGGCGCTCTGCGGCGGCAGCGTGAACTGATCGGCGCCCAGCGTCCGCGGCTTGCTGCTGGTCTGGTTCCAGAACAGCGAGTAGTTGTTGAGCAGGTAGAAGTGGTCGCGCTCGCAGTTGGCGTTCCGCACGCCCTGGCGGTGGAGTTCGCCGAGCACCGCGGCGACGCCGGGCGCCGACGCGTCGGCGCACTCGACGTACGATCCGCCGCTGTAGCCGTCCTGCGTGTAGTAGTTGTTGGTGCCGGCGGCCGGATCGGGGTTCTCGATCTGGTTGGCGAACGGCGTCGCCGGGCTGCCGTCGAGGCTGGTGCTGGTGAAGAACGCGGCGTGGCCGGTGACCAGGGCCAGGAAGTTGGCGCCGGTGCCGCCCATGATCGGCTGGTGGTAGTTGTCGCTGATCGCGTAGCGGTCGGCGAGCGACTTGAAGAACGGCGCGTCGCCCGGGCTGGCGACGCCGGCGGCGTTGACGAACGGGTTCATGTTGTAGAACCCCATCGAGATCGCGCCCTCCTGGGGATCGAAGCCGCCGGCGGGCGGCGGGGCGTCGTTGCCGCCGATGCCGACCGTGTTCTCGACCCACGCGAACTTGTCCATCCGGCCGCCGTCGACGTCCTGCCACATCTGGAAGAACCGGTGGACCGGGTCGCCGGTGTAGGCCGCGTACGGCACGTACTTGCTGATCTGGAACGGGCCGTTGGGCAGGTTGGCCGGGAACCGGACGTCGGGGACGCCGTCGGGCAGGCCGATACCGCCCGAGGTGAACGGCTGGGGCAGGACCTCGTACGCGCCGGTCGACGCGGTCTCGACATGGTAGCGGTCGGTGTCGCTGCCGATCCGCTGCTGGGCGCGCGCGAAGTGCCGGCCGGGCGAGCCGTCGGCGTTCACGATCCCCCTGGACAGCAGGTTGTCGATGCGCTGGCCGCGACGCGGCCGGTAGGTGCCGAACAGGTTGTCGAACGAGTGGTTCTCGCCGACCACGATGATCGCGTGCTGGATCGGAGTCCGCGTTCCGGGGTGCGCGCGGCGGGCGACCGCGGTGGCGTCGTCCGCGCCGTCGTTCCCCGGGTCGGCGGGTGCCTGTACGGCGCACGACGCGCTCGATGCTGCGAGCGCGAGCCCCGTGGCGATCCAGTGCCGCCTGTTTCTCGATACTGTCATGGTCCGTCCTTTGCGAAGTGGAGGTGCCGGCGGCGGGCGCGGCCGGCGGCGCCACTCTCACGGGTGCGCGTGTCACGCCGAACGTGCTCCCGTGTCGGCTCGATGGCGGCGTGACGAATGCCGATCTCCGGCCGGGCGAGCGGTGCTGCACGGTACCAGGCGCGGAGCTGCCATGGCGCGCTGGAGTTCGCGGTGATGGCACCCGCCCGTCGGCGCGGTGTCGCGGTCGCGTTACCGGGGCGTGGTCGGCTGAGGGCGTGGCGTTCCAGGATCTGCTTCGCGGCCCAGCGTCGGTGCTGGCGCTATCGGCGTCGTACGTCGTGGGGCGATCCGCCGCGGCGCCCTCGGCGGTGAACGAGCGCGGGCTGCGCAAGCTGAGCGCCAGCCTGGAGCGCGCCGCGGTCGGCGCCGCCGCCGCGATCCGGATCGGACGCCAGGTCCGCAACGCGCCGGTCTTGCGCTCGCGCTCCAGCTTGCTGGCGCGGCCCGACGAGCTCGTCCCGGTCTGCACGCTGATCTCCGACACCCACGTGATCGCCCCCGGCCGCTCGCTGTGCGAGCTCGACGCCGACCCGGGCCAGTGGCCGTGGCGCGAGATGCCGACCTGCGACGTGATCGCCGGCGGTCTGGGCCGCGTGCTCGAGCACGTCCGCCAGCACGCGCCGCACACCCTGATCTGGTGCGGCGACGAGGTCGACACCGGCGATCCGGCGGAGTGGCAGCAATGGAGGCAGGTGATCGACGGCGTGCCGCGGCTGATGCACCGCATGGTGCCGGGCAACCACGACATCTGCTTCAATCGCCCGCACGACGCCGACTACACGCTGGCGCGGCGCGCGGCGCGCGAGACTGCCTATCAGCAGCACGCCGGCCGGCTCGCGGACTTCCCGGTGGTCGACACCCTGATCACCGGCGCCGGCGCGGTCACCCTGGTGTTGCTCGACTCGTGCCGCCACCGCTCGACCCACATCCTGTCCAACGCGGTCGGCCGGTTCGACGACGACCAGCTCGACGAGCTCGAGCGCATCCTCGATCCGGTCGCCGGCCCGCTGCTGGTCATCTCGCACCACCACGTGTGGCGCGACGCACCGTTCCTCCAGCCCGACGCCTGGTACAACACCGTGGTCGACGCCGACCGGCTGGCCGCGATCCTCGGTGACTACCGCCAGCGCGCCTCCGGCAACCAGGTGCTGGTCTGCCACGGCCACCGCCACGCGCTGAGCGCCGGCGTGATCGGCGGCCCGGGCGCCGAGCTCAGCGTGGTCGGGCTGCCGTCGACCACGCTCGGCGACAAGTCGACGACCGGGATCCTCGACGGCGTGCTGCGCTACGCGGTCGCCGGGCTGCGCGGCGATGGCAGCTGGGCGGTCGCGCTGCGCCCGGTCGGCGAGCTGACCCGGCCCGGCGTCCCGTCGCGCGTCCGGCCGGCGACGCCGCCCGACGCCGCGCTGCGCGCGCTGGCCGTGATCGACGAGGTCCCCGGCGGCCGCCTGGTGCCGTGACTCACGGTCACACCTGGAATGCCCTCCCCAGCGTTTCGACGGACCCCGAGCGCGCTGGGAACGTGTCTTCTCGACGCTCAGTCTTCCGGCGGGTTCGCTTGAAAGTGATGCGCAACAACAGCACCGACCTACCGCAGTGTCCGTCGACCTATCGCGAGCGACAGTTTGGGGTGGGGGCGGGCACAAGGAGAGACACCTGTATGAGATCAGCAGGCGATCTTGCGAGACCTCTCGATGATCGCAAACTCATTGCAGGGCAAGACGAGGCACCGATTCGACGAGCCGGTGAGCCTGCAACGACGCGGATTCAATGAAAGGGAGGAACTGTACTACCTATGGCCAAGTCGCGGCGCAGTTGCAATCGGCACGAAAGGCATCATGTTGGCTCAGGTGGACACGTTACGAGAGCCCCATCACGATCGCGCCCGTAGCCTCGAGTGGGCGCCCGTACACGGTCGTTCTTGGCGCCCGAGTCACAGGCCGACTAGAGGCACCCCGGGCCACTCGCTCATGTTCTGAAGGCGCTGCACCAGACCAGCGTGAACAGCGTTGTCACGGCGGCGCGCCCGGCAAGCCGGTACGTAGAATAACAGCGACGGCCATAGAATTTCATTTACCGATTTGGTCTGTCCGCAATGTTGACAGTCCGAATGCTTCCAGTCCAAGGCACGTGGGTCAGCCGTTACGGGCGCCTGGCAAGCGCGCTCCAGTGCTCGGCCCTCAATGTGCTCCCCGTAACCTATTGGAAAGACTCGGCCCCCAAGGGGATACCGCCTGGGAGATGCCGGCTGGTGAGGAAATTTTCCAGCGAACCCTGCCGGCTAAGTTGTCGAAACCCCGCGCTATTGGTACCATTCGTCATGGCTCGGCTTGCTGCAGCTTACGTGAGCACACAGATAGTTTCCTCGAGAACAACCGGAGTCCTAAGAACCACTGTATCCAAATAGAACGGCCTACCAATGAAGCTCGTCATTAAGAATCTGGGGCGTTTAAGCTCGGCGACGATCGACCTTGACACCATGCTCACGGTCTTTGTAGGCAGGAATAACACATCCAAGACTTATGTTGCGCATGTGATATATGGCCTTTACCGCTATGCAAGGGAATATATCACTCACTATGTGCGCCCGAGTATTCCAAATGCATTGCAATGGTCGACCCCTGTCCAATTGGAATTTGATATAGAGAAATATCTAGCTGGAAACTTCGACAGCCTTTCCAAGGGCATCTCTGATTACCTGCGAGGGCGTCTTCCTAGCATCTTCGCGACGGCACCTGACTTCTTCCATCGCACTGAATTGTTTCTGGAATGGGACGAAATTGATCGTCAGGCTATTCGACGTCGCGCCCTGGACTATAGTGCCATCGTAAGCTTTAACAGCAATGAGTCCTTCAGGTGGGAATCCAAGAAGAAAGCAGGATCGCCGGTTATCTCAGTGGAGCGTCTCCCGCCTCCTTCACTAGATCAAACGCCATCGACGACCCGCGAGGCATCTCCCGAGATTTCTGAGCAATCACTGTCCTTTTTGGGCTTTGTTATTTCTGATGCTGTGAGTAACGTGCTTCTTCCACGTAGTGGTGCTCCATTCGTATTGTCAACAGAACGCAGCGCCATACAACTCTTCTTTCGCGAACTATTTGCGAATCGAAGCGCGATGGTCGATGCAGTCCTCGAAGAGGCCAAGCCGGAGTCCGTTTCGCAGATCCAAGCGAGGGCTCGATTATATCCGTTGGCTATACGTGATGGTCTAAGAGCAGCGATGCAGACGAGGTCTTCGTCGTCTCGCCAGCTTCAAACCCGATTTCTGCCACTCGCTGAGAAAGTCGAAAGGCTTATTGGTGGTGAGGTCAAGGTTGCAGCCGACAACGAACTCACGTTTGTGCCGGCGGGCACTGATAAGCCTCTAGATCTTCAATTGTCTTCATCTTCTGTAAAATCGCTGGCGGCTCTCGTACACTTCCTGCGCACGCAAGCTCGACCCGGTAGTTTCTTGTTGGTTGACGAGCCCGAGTTGAACCTTCACCCTGATAATCAGCGCAAGATAACGAGAATATTGGCCGAAATAGTTCGAGCAGGAGTTGCTGTACTTATCACGACTCACAGTGACTACGTATTGCGGGAGCTTGATCATCTGGTTCAATTGAACGATGAACAAGTAAGATCCCTGAGAGATAAGTTCGGCTATACAGAATCAGAAACAGTTCCATCCGGCATGATTGGTGTGTATGTTTTTGAAGAAACAACCGCACGACGCCTCGATGTAAACCACGATGGCATAGAAGTTGAGACGATTGACGAAGAGATTAATGCACTTAATAGGATCTCCAAGGAGTTGTATTTCGCGCTGAACGCCATCACCCACGCCAAAAAACCAGCGTGAGCGTGCTCTCATCTTTGCTCAAGGTCATTGAGCAAACTAGACTCATACAGTCACCCATAATCTTCTCCGAACAGGCGGCGAATAGCACCTGTGAAGACACACCCCTCTATGATAGCGAAGGTTGTGTTGCTATCAGAATTCGTTCCAACGATCACCTAAAACTGCTTCGGGGTAGCCCTGGGCAAGCAGATGGCTATTGCAATCTTCCTGATTACGTCGTCTTCCGAGAGGATTCGGAGGTCGCTCCTAAGGGCAAGACTATCGTTGTGAAAACCTTGCTTGTTGAAATGAAGTCAAGTCACACGGCGCCCGATCTCGCTCTTAGGCAACTCCAGCTTGGAGTCATTTTAGTGCCATATCTTTTGGCCGCCACGAGGTTAGAATCTCCGTCCATTGCCCCATTTGAAATCCGACTGTGTGCGCTCTTGATATCTCCGAATTTGCCACAGCCTAAAGGACGAACGAGGCGCTCCAAGACTGCATATGAGTGCGAGAGCTTAGCTGGCGCCAGGATTCCTCGCTATGATATTCCATGTGGAGCTGACATCTCCTTCTCGGAATTTGATTATTGGAAATCTGATATCTAGCGCGTCTTCGGAAACGCTCAAAGAGCTAAATCGGATCCGAGCGTATCTTGCCGCCCATCCACACCAGAGAACCAATGGGGGCTCGTGATAAGCGCGTGCGCGATCGGGTTATCGCCGGCGGAACGCGTGGGCCTGCTGGGCGAGGAAGCCGTCGGGGAACGGGTCGGCGAGGCCGTAGCCGGCGGGCTTGCCGGGCCGGCGGTCGGAGGTGCCGAACAGGTGGTCCCACAGCGAGAACTTGGTCGCGTAGTTCTTGCCGGGGGGCGCGTAGTCGATCGCGTGGTGCCAGCGGTGGAGCTCGGGGCCGTTGATGACGTACGACAGCCAGCCGAGCCGGAGATCGACGTTGGCGTGGATCCACATGCCGGACACGATGCTGATCGCGCCCTTGTACAGCATGACGTCGGTGGATGCGCCGAGCAGGACCATCGCGGCGACCTCGATGGTCTGGTTGATGACGATCTCGAGGGCGTGCGACCGCGAGCCGGCGATCCAGTCGACCTCGCGCGCCGAGTGGTGGGCCTCGTGCAGCCGCCACAGCAGCGGGACGCGGTGCTGGGCGCGGTGGAACCAGTAGATGTAGAGGTCGTGGCTGACGATGAACAGCGCGAGCTGGGCGGCGAACGGCCAGCCGGATACCAGGCCATGGCCGGGGACCCGTGCTGCGCCGGTCGCCGCCGCGAGCAGCCGGACCAGGCCGTCGATCACGACCGACAGCACGGCGCTCTGGACGAGCGCATAGCCGATCAGGTCGACGCCCAGGCCGCGGCGCCAGAACCGCTGGCGGTCGTAGGGCCGCAGGCGCTCGAGCGCGATGATCACGAGGGCGCCGCCGACGGTGATCGCGGGCGCCCACAGGGCGGCAGATCCGGTCACGACGCGGCGGTCATCACGCGGCGCAGCTTGGTGCGGCTCGCCAGCTCGCTGGCGTGGACGCGCTTGATGCCGTCGCCGAACGCGCGCTCGATGTCGCGGATGTTCTGGACCAGGCGCATGAAGCCGCTGACCTCGACCGAGGCGGCCTGATCGGTGCCCCACATCGCGCGGTCGAGCGTGAGGTGGCGCTCGACGAACGACGCGCCCAGCGCGACCGCGGCCCAGGTCGGCGACAGGCCGACCTCGTGGCCGGAGTAGCCGATCGGCCGGTCCTCGTAGCGCCGGCGCAGCGTGGCGATCATGTTGAGGTTGATCGCCTCGACCGGGCACGGGTAGGACGACGTCGAGTGCGCGATCAGCAGCCGGTCGCGGCCGGCCGCATCCACCGCGGCCTCGATCTCCTCCATCGTCGACATCCCGGTCGAGATGATCAGCGGCCGGCCGGTCGCCTTCATCGCGCGCAGCAGCGCGTGGTCGGTGAGCGAGGCCGAGGCGGCCTTGTAGCACGGCGGCTCGAACTGCTCGAGGAACTCGACCGCCGGCTCGTCCCACGCCGAGGCGAACCACTGGATGCAGCGATCGCGGCAGTAGGCGTCGATCGCGGAGTACTCGGCGACCCCGAACTCGATCTTGTGGCGATAGTCGATGTAGGTCATCCGGCCCCACGGCGTGTCGCGCTCGATCAGCCGCTGGTCGGGCGGGACGCACACCTCGGGGGTGCGCTTCTGGAACTTCACGGCGTCGCAGCCCGCGAGCACCGCGCCGTCGATCATGCGCTTGGCGATGTCGACCGAGCCGTTGTGGTTGATCCCGATCTCGGCGATCACGTAGACCGGGCGGCCATCGCCCACCAGCTTGTTACCGATCTTGACGTCGCTCCTCATGAGGAACCCTCCGGTGTGGTGCGCAGGCGCAGCAGCCACTCCGCGACCTCGCGGAATGCGCCGCGCCCGCCGGGTGCTTCGCAGATGTAATGGACCGCATCGCGCACGGCCGGCATCGCGTCGGCCGGTGCGGCGGTCAGCCCGACCCCCGAGATCGCCTCGATCACGCCGAGGTCGTTGACGTCGTCGCCGATGTACGCGACCTGATCGAGCCCGACGCCGGCCTGGTCGAGGATCCGGCCGAGCTGGGCGTGCTTGTCGCGCACGCCGGCCCACAGCTTGAGCCCGAGCTTGGCGGCGCGGGGCGCGATCAGCTCGGGCGGCTCGCGGGTGATCACGCCGGCGGCGATGCCGCGCTCGCGCAGCCGCTCGACCCCCATGCCGTCGCGCACCGAGTAGACCTTCATCTGCTCGCCGGTGGGCCCGACGTGGACCGTGCCGTCGGTCAGCACGCCGTCGTTGTCGGTCAGCACCAGGGCGAGCCGGATCGCGCGGCGCGCGGCGTCGGCCGGATAGCGCGGGGTCACCACGCGGTGAACCCTCCGTCGACGACCAGGTTGGCGCCGGTCATGTACGCCGACGCGGCGCTGGCGAGGAACACGGTGGCGCCGGCGTAGTCGTCGGGCCGGGCCATCCGGCCCAGCGGCGTGCGCGCGCAGTAACCCTGGACGAAGTAGTCGGGCTGGCCGTTCTCGACCCCGCCGGGCGACAGCGCGTTGACCCGGATCCCGGCGGCGCCCCAGTAGGCGGCGAGGTAGCGGGTGAAGCCGAGCACCGCGGCCTTGGCGGTCGGGTAGGCCGGGGACTTGTAGAACGGCTGGCTGCCGTCGGGGCGGCGGTACAGCTTCTGATCGGGCGCGACGATGCCGTAGGTCGACGCGAGGTTGATGATCGAGCGATCGCGGGGCGCGCCGCGCAGCATCGCGCCGCCGAGCACCTGGCACGCCAGGAACGTGCCGGTGACGTTGGCCTCGAGCATGCGCTGCCAGCGCTCGAGCGCGTAGTGCTCGAACTGCGAGTCGTGCGCCGCCGAGCCGCCGAACTTGTCGTCGATCGCGGCGCTGTTGACCAGCACGTCGATCTGGCCGAACCGGTCGAGCACGGCGGTGAGCAGCGCGGCGAGCGAATCGCGCCGGGTGATGTCGGCGCCGTGGCCGAGCCCGGCGTCGCCCAGCGCGGCGGCGCGGTCGACGCACGCGGCGTGGTCGAGATCGGTGACGACGACGCGGCCGCCGGCGCCGGCGAGCGCGCGGACCAGCGCGGCGCCGATCAGGCCGAGCGCGCCGGTCACGACGCAGACTTTTCCCCCGAGGTCGGTCATCGCGCCCCCCTGGCCGGGCGCGGCGGATTGCCCAGCCGGCGGAACACCGGCTCGACCGGCTGGCCGCGCAGCGCACCGGCGAGCGTGCCGGCGGCGACGTGGTCGGCGAGCGCCGGGAGGATCTCGTGGTAGCAGCCGAGCAGGTACTCGAGGTCGGCGTCGCGGTGCGCCCACGACAGGTTGTGGAACCCGCTCCACAGCACGCCGCGCCGGATCAGCTCCTGCTGGACGAACGACCTGGCGAGCAGCGGATCGACCGACGCGGCGTCGAACGCGACCATCGTGCGGGCGTCCATCCCGGCGCACCGGGTCCAGCCGATGCCGTGCTCGGCGCAGATCCGCGCGAAGCCCTGGCGCAGCACGCGGCCGCGCGCCGCGAGCGTCTCGGGGACCTGGCGCCGGCGCAGCTCGGGGATCGTCGCCGCGGCGGCCGCGAGCGACAGCGCCTCGCCGCCGAACGTGGTGTAGAAGAACACGTCGCGCTCGAGCTTCTGCATCACGTCGGCGCGGCCGGCGAGCACCGACAGCGGCATGCCGTTGGCGATCGCCTTGGAGTAGGTCGCGAGGTCGGCGCGGACGCCGAACGTCTGCTGCGCGCCGCCGAGCACGATCCTGAAGCCCGTCCACATCTCGTCGAACACCAGCAGCGCGCCGTGCTGGTCGCAGATCTCGCGCACGCCCTCGAGGAAGCCGGGGTGCGGCGGCTCGACCACCATCGGCTCGAAGATCACGCACGCGGTGTCGACGTCGACCGCCGCGCGCACGCTGTCGAGGTCGTTGTAGTCGAACGTCGAGACCAGCTCGCGGGTCGTGGCCGGGATCCCGGCGCCGCGGTCGGTGGTCGCGATGTACCAGTCGTGCCAGCCGTGGTATCCGCAGCACACCACGCGCTCGCGGTCGGTGAACGCGCGCGCGACCCGGATCGCGGCGGACGTCGCGTCCGCGCCGGTCTTGGAGAACCGCACGCGCTCCGCATTGGGAACGACGTCGCGGATCAGCTCGGCGACCTCGACCTCGAGCGGGTGCATCAGCGAGAACGTGATGCCGTCGCCGAGCTGGGTCCGGATCGCCTCGTCGATCACCGGGTCGGCGTAACCGAGCGACAGCGGGCCGACCGCCATGGTCATGTCGAGGTACTCGTTGCCGTCGACGTCCCACACCCGGGCGCCGCGGCCGCGCGCCAGGTAGATCGGCGCGACGCCCTGGACGTGCTGGCCGGGGCCCTTGGCGAGGGTCTGGGTGCCGCCCGGGATCAGCTGCTTCGCGCGCGCCCACAGCGACTTCGAGCGCGTGATCACCGGATCGGTGGCGTTGCGCGTGACCCGGTTGCCGCCGCGGGGATGATCGAGCCGCTCGAGGATCCGCGCCGCGATCTGCGCGCCGGTGAAGCCCTCGCGCGCGAGCAGCTCGGGCAGCAGCATCGGCTTGAACCAGCGCTCGGTCAGCGCGATCGGCAGCAGCTCGGCGCGCGCGCCGGAGCGGACCAGCAGCTCGCACACCACCGAGTACAGCCCGCCGGTCTGCAGGTGATCCTCGACGGTGACGACCAGCCGGGTGTCGGCCGCGGCGGCGAGCACGGCCGCCTCGTCGAGCGGCTTGGGCATCCGGACGCTGAGCACGCGGGCCGAGATCCCGTCGAGCGCGAGCCGGGCGCGGGCGTCGAGCGCCTCGCGGACCAGCAGGCCGAAGCTCAGGATCGCCACGTCGTCACCCTCGGCGACGGTCTCGATCCGGTGGGGCTGGCCGGGCAGCGGGTGCGGGCACACCGCGGGCGACGCGGTGTACCGGATGTAGCACGGGGCCGGATCGGCGAGCAGCGCGGGCAGCGCGGCGATCAGGTCGACCTCGTCGGCCGGGCAGAAGACTTTCATGCCGGGGATGCCGCGCATCAGCGCGATGTCCTCGATCGCCTGGTGGGTCGGCCCGTTGGCGTCGGACAGGAAGCCGGGCACGCCGCCGACCAGCTTGACCGGCAGCCGGCCGATGCCGACGTCGGTGCGGATGAACTCGTAGGCCCGCATCGTGAGGAACGCGGCGAGCGCATGGACGATCGGCTTCCTGCCGCGCAGCGCCAGGCCGGCGGCGAGGCCGACCATGGTCTGCTCGGCGATCCCGACGTCGATGAACCGCTCGCCGAGCACGGCCGGCAGGTTGCGGATCGCGGCGCGGTTCTCGGCGGTCACCACCACGACCGCGGGGTCGGCGGCGGCGAGCTGGGCGAGCGCGGCCTCGTAGGGCTGAAGCACCATGGAGGTCATCGCACCACCTGCGGGCTGGAGGTCAGCGGGACGGCGGCGGCGCCGTGGAGCTCGGCGATCAGCTGCTCGACCTCGCCGGGCGACAGCTTGACGAACCAGCGCTCGGGCTTGCCCTCGAGCGACGGCAGGCCCTTGTTGCGCACGGTGTCGGCGATGATCACGGTCGGCTTGCCGCGCTGGGCGGGTAGCTCGGCGAACGCGCGATCGAGCTGGTCGAAGTCGTGGCCGTTGATCCGCGTCGTCCGCCAGCCGAACGCCTCCCACTTGGGCGCGAATGGCTCGAGCGGGATCAGCGCCTCGGTCGCGACGTTGGCCTGGAAGCCGTTGCGGTCGACGATCGCGACCAGGTTGTCGAGCCCGTGGGCCGCGGCGACCAGCGCGGCCTCCCACACCGAGCCCTCGTCGCACTCGCCGTCGCCGAGGATCACGAACACCCGGCTGGGTGCGCCGCGCAGCTTGGCGTCGGTCGCGATCCCGGCGCCGACCGACAGCAGGTGGCCGAGCGAGCCGGAGTGGAACTCGACGCCCGGCACCGCGCGGTTGGGGTGCCAGTACAGCACGTCGTCGGGATCGAGGTGGCGCGCCAGCCGCGCGGTCGGCATGAACCCGAGCTCGGCGAGCGTGGCGTACAGCGCCGGCACGTCGTGGCCCTTGGACAGCAGCAGGAAGTCGCGCGCCGGGTCGTCGAGCGCCTCCGGGGTCACCCGCAGCACCTTGGTGTACAGGTGGACCAGCAGGTCGGCGCACGACAGCGACGCGCCGAGGAAGCACCCACCGCCGCGGGTCATCCGGATCACGTGCTCGCGGACCTTCAGCGCAAGGCCGGGTCGGGTGAAGCTCATGGCATGCCTCCGTGGGCGAGCGTCCTCAGCTCGCCGAGGTGGTTGTGGATCCAGCTCGTCCCGCGGTGCATCGCGTTGATCGCGGCGAGCGCGGGGCGGGCGTCGAGCAGCGCCAGGATGTCGTCCAGCGTGAACGTCCGGACGGCGGACCACAGCTCGTCGTAGACCGCGCGGATCACCGCGTAGTCCTCCGGGTAGTCGAGCACCAGGCGATGCGACTGGCTGTAGTCGAGCCCGGTCTGCCACCGCACGTCGAGCGTGGTGAACCGCTCCGGGTTGTCCCACAGGAACGGCGTGGTGTGCTCGCGGTCGAGCGGCCGGGTCGCCTCGCGCCACGCGGTCTCGAGCGCGCCGCGGGTCATGATCTCGACGTCGAACCCGTCGGGCCAGGTCGGCGGGTGCAGGTTGGACGCGTAGTCGACATCGTCCTCGGTGAGGAACGCGCCGATCACGCGGTCGATGGTGTCCGGATCGATCAGCGGGCAGTCCGACGGGATCTTGACCACGGCATCGGCCGCGGTCGCGCGCGCGGCCGCGACGTGGCGGTCGAGGCAGTCGGTGGCGTGGCCGCGGACGCAGGGGACGCCGGCGCGCCGGGCGAGCCCGACGATCGCGTCATCGGCGGCCAGCTCGGTGGTCGCGATCACCACCTCGCTCGGCGTCCGCGCGGCGCACACCCGCTCGACCATGCGCTCGAGCAGCGTCGCGCCGGCGGCCTGGAGCAGGACCTTGCCGGGCAGCCGGGTCGAGCCGGTCCGGGCCTGGAGCACGACGGTGACCTTCATGCCGCTCCCTGCAGCGTCGGGTCCGCGTGCGCCGGCGCGCCGCGGGCATCACGCACCCCCGGCCGCACCATCACCTCGCGGCACACCCCGGCGATGTTCCTGGCGGCGCGGCCGTTCTGGTCGGGCAGCATCGCGCGATGCGACTCGAGGTCCCGGTAGCTGTACGTCGGCTTGCCGAGCGCGAGCCCGACGTACGCCAGCGTCGACCACTCGGTGACCAGCGTGTGACAGTTCGCCGCCAGCACCTCGCCCGAGCCGCTGGTCAGCGCGCGGGCACGCGGCGCCCAGCGCCGGACCTCGTCGACCGCGCGGTTCATCCGCTCGTTGGGGTGGAACTTGAACACCAGCGGCCGGTCGCCCGCGATCTCGAGCGCCCAGTCGATGAACCGCTTGCGGTCGTCGCGGCGGAACGTCTCGCGGCCGTCCGAGGTGCATGCCAGCACGCAGCCCTCGATCCAGTGGCCGGGGCGGACGTAGCCGGCGAAGTGGTCGAAGTTGGGCAGCCCGGTGACGATCAGCCGCTCGGCCGGCGCCCCGCGATCGACGAAGTCGCGGCGGTAGCCCTCGCTCGCCACGCAGTACGCGTCATAGGCCTGCGACAGCCCGGTGCACGCGGTGCCCGCCGCCCAGCGCGGTAGCTTGAGCCACGGAAGCAGCTCCATCACCCGCCACCAGAACAGCTTGGGGTCGATCATGCCCTCCTGCACGCCCACCAGCGGGATGCCGGCGATGTTCGACGGCACGATCAGGTCGGAGCAGGTGACCACGAGGTCGTAGCCGCCGCGCATGCCGCCGAGGTCGATCGGGAGCTCGTGCTGCCGCAGGTAGGCCAGGCAGCGCCGGCGGAAGTCGTGGCCGAGCGCGACGAACTCCAGCAGGTGGGCGCGCCGCAGGTAATCGAGCAGCGTGCCGTCGTCGCAGTAGTACGGGGTGAACCAGCGCTCGCAGTCGGGCAGTTCGCGCGCGACCGCGTGCATCGTGGTGGTGTGGTTGCGGTTGCCGCCGATGAACAGCACCTTCGGCGGTGGGTGGAACGCTAGGTCTGTCACGCCACACCAGCCTGATCGGGGATCGCGACGCGCCTGCCACGCGATCGTGACGTGGTGGAAGCGAATCGCGCCGCTCCCGATCGCAACTCGGTGTCACGATGATGACTCTGCGATGGATCTCGACGGTGGCGTCGCGGATCCGCGGGATGTGCTGTCATGTGAACGCTAGGACGCGCGACCGCGCCGTCGCGTTGCCGCCGGATCGCCCGACTACCGTCGTCCGCCGCTCTCTGCCTCGTGGTTGGGAATCGACACCGGATCGCGCCGAGGTGTCCAGTTCCGGTCACCCGCCGGGTCGGTCGGCTCGGGCCCTGGATGCCCGAAGGCTGGCCAGGGACGGAGGTCGGCTGGGGCCTCGCGCGCGAGGTCTGGGGCCGCGGCTACGCCACGGAGCGGCGCCCTCGCGCTTCGCGCGCCAGTCGAGCTGGATCGGATCGTCGATCGTCACCCCGTCGTCGACCGTGTCGGCATGCACGTCGAGCCGCAGCACCAGCCCTTGCGCGACCTGGCGGTCGCCATCGCCGCCGCTACTTGCATTTGCGGCCCGCACATCCGAAGTCGAACGAGCCCATCACCGTCACGTGCTGGCTCTTGTCGTGCGACACGGCCTCGAAGCTGAACGCGGCGGTGATGCCGCTCGCGTCGAACTTCGTGATCTCGAGCTTGCCGGGCGCGACCGAGGGTGACATCGCCCGCGCCGAGCTCGAGCACGCTCAGCTCCGGTAGTCCGCCGGCAGTCGGCGCCCGCGCGCGCACAGCTACGACCTTCGCGGTGCGGATCACGCCGCGCAGGCAGAACCCGCACTGCGACGCGCCCTCGTCGATGAATGCCTGCTGGAGTGGATGCGGCGCGTCGGGCGTGCCCTGGCCCCCCTGGCCGCGCGGTCGGCGGCATCACGGCGTTCGCGGGCGGGCGCGCTCGCGCAGCAGCGCGGCGAGCCGGCGCGGTGACACCGCGTAGCCGAGCGCGAGCCGCGCCGCGTCGCGGATCAGCGCCTTGCGGTCGATCGCGTCGCCGACCGTGGCGAGGCCCTGCTCGTGGAACTTCCAGAACCCCGCGTCGCGGCGCGCCAGCCAGGCCTCGGCGAGAAAGCTCCGGTAGTGGCGCTCGCGGGTGCGCCAGAGGCGATCGAACTCGTCGGGCGCGAGGTACTGGCGGCCGAACTGGGCGAGCTGGTTGCGGCGCGCCAGCAGCCAGCCGTTGTAGCCGCGCATGCCGCGCCACAGCGAGTCGTTCTCGGTCCGCGTGAAGCTCAGCACCTGGTGGACGAAGCCGAAGTTGCAGCCGGCGAGCAGCTCGAAGCAGACCTCGGCGTCCTCGAACAGGCGGCCCTCGAGGTAGAACGGCGCGCGGCCGCGCACCAGATCGGCGCGGAACATGACGGTGGTCGGCGAGCCGAACAGGTAGATGCCGTCGGCGAGCACGATGCGGCACGCGTCGCGCCCGGTCAGGAACGTCCGGGTGTGGGGCAGGCCGGTCGGCTGGACCTCGGCGCCGAACATCCGGTAGCCGCTGACCACGCCGATCGACGGGTGGGCCTCGGCGAGCGCGATCATCTCGGTCAGGCAGCGCGGGAAGATCGTGTCGTCGGCCTGGACCAGCTTGACGTACTTCGTGTCGGGCGCGATCTGGCGCAGCGCGAAGTTGTAGTTGGGCACCTGATCGAGGAACGCCGGCGGGCTGACCACGCGCAGCCGGCGGTCGCGGGCGGTGTGGCGCGCGGCGATCTGGTCGCCGCCGTCGGTGCTGTGGTTGTTGCACAGGATGTACTCAAAGTCGCTGTGGCTCTGGGCGAGCACGCTGTCGATGCACTCGGCGAGGTAGGGCGCCGTGTTGTAGAACGGCGTGATCACGCTGACCCGCGCGGTCACGCCGGCGCTCCGAACACCGCGTCGTACTGCGCGTCGACCCGGCGGCGGTAGTCGGCCGCGGCTGCGCGGATCTGCGCGGCGAGTGGGTCGCGCCGGGCGAGCAGCTCGGCCAGCGCGGCGCCCGCGGCGGCTGGGTCGAGCGCGTCGATCGGCGCGCAGTAGGCGTCGTGGCCGAGCTCGGCCATCAGGGTCGCGACCTTGCGCTCGTGCGACACCGCCAGCACCGGGCAGCCGACGACGTGCGCGAGCAGCACGCCGTGGAACCGCGCGGCGACCACCGCGTCGAACGTGGCCAGCAGCGCCATCAGCGGAGCGACGCCGTCGACCGGCGCGACCTGCAGCCGCGCGCGCTCGTCGCCGGTCAGCTGGCTCGCCGCGATCGCGTGGCACTCGGCGACCGGCGCGGCGTCGGGCCGGTCGGTGCCGAACATCGCGACCTCGTGGCCGCCCTGCACCGCGCGCACGGCGATCGCGGCCATCGAGGCCAGGTGGTGCGCGTAGCGCGCGGCGTCGGGCTTGGGCCACACCC
>JBGQCL010000217.1:0-18884 GCA_041495365.1 Kofleriaceae bacterium
GGCGGAGGCGGAGGCGGAGGCGGCGACACCACGCCGCCGACCGTCTCGATCACCGCCCCGGCCGCCGGTGCGACCGTGAGCGGCTCGGTCGCGGTGACCGCGAGCGCGAGCGACGACGTCGGGGTGGCCCGGGTCGACGTGCTGGTCGACGGCGCGGTCGCCGGCAGCGACACCGCCGCGCCGTACTCGGTCGCGGTCGACACCACGAGGCTCGCCAACGGCAGCCACACGCTGACCGCGCGGGCGTTCGATGCCGCGAACAACGCCGCGACCTCGGCGCCGATCTCCGTCACGGTCCAGAACGTCGCCGGCGGGGGCGGCGGGCACCTCGAGACGTTCTCCACCAGCGCCGGCCCCGACAACCCGGGCTGGACGCTCGGCGGCTGGACGCTGTCGACCAAGGATGCGACCGGGACCGCCGGATCGCGGTCGATCACGGCGACCGCTGCCCCGGCCTTCAACACGGTGACCCGGACCGCGACCTGGGCCAACCTCGCGCTCGGCGCGGCCCCCCGGCTCAGCTACCAGCGGCAGCTCGCGCTGTCAGACGCCAACATCCTCGCGAGCGCGGGCTTCAGCGCGATCATCAACGACGGCAGCGATCACGTGGTCGACTCGAAGACGATCTCCGGATTCACCTCGTACAGCGAGTCCAGCTTCACCGCCCGGAGCAACCTCGATCTGTCGGCGTTCGCCGGCAAGACGGTCACGCTCAAGCTCGTGGTCACCGCCAGCGACTCGTCGTCGACCGTGACCCGCGCGACCGCGGTGATCGATCAGATCCAGATCCAGTAGCGCCCCTGCGACCGGTAACGCGTCGCGCTGCGCCGCGGTGGCCCACGTAACGCGTCGCGTCGCGCCGGGGACGGTCGATCGGATCGCCCCGGCCGCTCGCGACGCATGCATTTTTCTGGCGCGGCGCGGGGGCAAAGCGCGATATATGGCGACCTGAAACCGCGGCGCCGGGTGGTTGGCGGCGCGGCCAGACTGGCCCCTTCGAGCTCGCGTCCATGCGCCCGTGTGGATTGTATCGGTCACTTCGCGTCCCCCCGGGCGAACTGCCTGGCGGAACGCTCTCCTGCTACGTGGAACGCCTTCCTGCGAGGCGGAACACGTTTTTTGGCGGGAGAAGTGGACCGGTGCGCGGATCGGCGCGACGATGATTCCTCGAAACGCCACGACACTCGAACCATTCGCAACGAGGAGCACGACGTGATCCAGCCAGGCAAACGAACCAGACGAAGCGCTCTGCTTGTGGTCGCCGCGTTGAGCGTCTCCGGCAACGTGCTCGCACAGACGCCAGCGCCGACCCCCGACCAGGCGCAGCCCGCGACGCCGCCCAGCGATCAGCCGGGCACGGCGGCCAACCCGCCGGCGCCGGGGCCACCGCCGGTCGCGGCCCAGCCGCCCGCGGTCGCGCCACCCGCGGCGCCCGCAACGGGCTTCCCGACCATGGCAGGTCCGGCGCTCAGGCTCAGCGACCTGTTCACGTTCCGGCCCGGCATGTTCCTCCAGCTGTGGGGCAACTTCACCCAGGACGCCGCCAGGAAGACCGCCGGTGGTGACAGCGGTGGGTTCACCAAGAACTTCTACGCGCGGCGCGCCCGGTTCCTGGTCGGCGGCACAATCGGGGCGAACGTCAGCTACTTCATGCTGTGGGAGAGTGCCAACCTCGGCGCGCCGCTGGCCAATGCCGACTTCTCGACCAACAAGCAGTTCACCACGTTCGCGTTCAACGACGCGTATGTCGACTTGAAGATCAACCCGATGCTGTCGATCCAGGCCGGCTTGATGCTGATTCCGTTCACCCGGAACATCCTGCAGTCGACCGCCAGCTACTGGGCGCTCGACATCGGCGGGGTGTCGGCGACGTACATCGCGGCGACCCAGACCTCGACGCTGCGCGACACCGGCGTGCAGGTCAAGGTCAACCTGGCCGAGAACCACTTCGAGTTCCGCGGCATGGCGTCCGAGGGTATCCGGCTGGGGGACAACACCCCCCCACCCGGCGCGGGAGCGCCGGCGCGCGGTGCAGGCAAGAACGACCCGCGGCTCACCGCGTTCGCGCAGTACAACTTCCTCGATCCGGATGCCGGCTACGTGTTCAACGGCCAGTACTTCGGCCGCAAGAAGATCGCCGCCCTCGCGGCCGGCGTGGACTACCAGAGCATCACCAGCAATCCGTACTTCGCAACGTCGGTGACCGCGGCCGCGGCGATCCCGCTCCACGGCGGCGATGCCAAGAACGGCGATGACGAGTTCGGCGGTCAGATCGAGTACCTGCACTTCCACGGCGGCGGCGTGGCTCCGGGCAACCCGGCCTCGGGCCTGGCCAAGCAGAACGCCCTGCTGCTCGAGGCCGGCTACTACAACAAGGGGGCGCACGTCAGCGTGTTCGGCAAGTTCGAGGGCCGGTTCCTGGATGTCCCGGACGGCAGCCCGCTCAAGGCCGGCAACGCGCGGATCTACGGCGTCGGCCTGAAGTACTTCCTCGCCGAGCAGATCGCGAACCTGACCCTGATGTACAGCCTGACGCAGGCCCCGGATGTGTCGGACCCGATGATGTTCCGCAACGACGTCAACGCGATCCAGCTCCAGCTGCAGATCGGCTACTTCTGACCGAGGGTCCGGCGCGACCGCGCGCCGACCTGCGGTAATATCCCCGCGAACCCCGCCGGTGCTCCCGACGAGCGCCGGCGGCCTCGTTCCAGGAGGTACTACCGCGATGATGCCGACCCAGCTCACCTCGTGGCTGCTGTTCCAGAACGCCGCGACCCACTTCGGCGAGGTCGAGATCGTCAGCAAGGAGGCGGCGGGCATCCACCGCTACCGCTACCGCGCGTTCACCGAGCGCGCCCAGCAGCTGATGCACGCGCTCGACGCGCTCGGGATCGCGCGCGGCGAGCGGATCGCGACGCTGGCGTGGAACCACTACCGCCACCTCGAGCTGTACTTCGCGGTGCCGTGCACCGAGCGCGTGCTCCACACGCTCAACCTCCGGCTGTCGCTCGAGGACCTGTCGTACATCATCGAGCACGCCGACGACCGCGCGATCTTCGTCGATCCGGATCAGGTGGCGACGCTCGAGAAGCTCGGGCCGGCGCTGTCGCGGGTCTCGCACATCGTCGTGCTCGGGCCCGAGGTCCCGGCGTCGACCCTGCCCAACCTGATCGCGTACGAGGATCTGATCAGGTCGCACCCCACCCAGTACCCGCCGCGCGACATCCCCGAGGCGACCCCGCTGGGCATCTGCTACACGTCGGGCACGACCGGGCGGCCCAAGGGCGTGGTCTACACCCACCGCTCGACGTTCCTGCACTCGCTCGCGGCGACCTCGGCCGCGGGCAACGCGTTCGGCCCGGGCGACGCGATCCTCCCCGTGGTGCCGATGTTCCACGCCAACGCGTGGGGCATCCCGCACGCCGGCATCATGGTCGGCGCCAAGCTGGTGTTCGCGGGCCGCGACGTCAGCCCGCCCAGCCTGGTCGACCTCCTGACCCGGGAGCGGATCACGCTGTCGGGCGGCGTGCCGACGGTGTGGCTCGGCGTCGCCGACGAGCTCGCCCGGCGCGGCGCCCGGCTGCCCGACCTCAAGCGCATCCTGTGCGGCGGCAGCCAGCCGCCGACCAGCCTGATCGAGCGCTACCGCACCGAGTTCGGGGTGCTCATCCAGCAGGCCTGGGGCATGACCGAGACCTCGCCGCTGGCCTCGATCTCGTGGCCCAAGGAGTACATGCGCGACTGGCCGGCGGACCGCCTGACCCAGGCGGTGCGGACCCAGGCCGGCCTGCCGCTGCCGGGCGTCCAGATCTCGATCCGCGGGATCGACGGCCTGGAAGTTCCCCGCGACGGCAAGACCATGGGCGACCTGCTGGTCCGCGGCCCGTGGGTGGTCGACAGCTACTACAAGGGCGAGGGCAAGGAGCAGTTCACCGCCGACGGCTGGTTCCGGACCGGCGACATGGCGATCGCCTCGCCCGAGGGCTACTTCGTGATCGGCGACCGGACCAAGGATCTGATCAAGTCGGGCGGCGAGTGGATCTCGTCGGTCGACATGGAGCGCGCGATCATGGCGCTGCCCGAGGTCGCGGAGGCCGCGGTGGTCGCGATCCCCGACGCCCGGTGGGGCGAGCGGCCGCTGGCCTGCGTCGTGGTGCGCGCCGGCGCAACGCTCGGCCTGGCGGCGGTGCGCGACCACCTGCTGGCGAGCGGGTTCGCGAGCTGGCAGCTGCCCGACCGCATCGAGCTGATCGAAGCGGTGCCCAAGACCTCCGTCGGCAAGTTCGACAAGAAGGTGCTGAGGGCGCGCTACGCGCGGTGATATACAGGGTCCGTCGATCTGCTCGCCCAGCACGGGCCCGGGAGGTCGCTCTGCCCAGCGACGCTGAACAGGACGTCACCTCGCGCGTTGCACCCGCCCAGACGATGCGGATCTGGTCGGTCGTGATCGCGGTGGTCGACGGCCCGTCGCGCGGCGCGCACGCCCAGGTCGGCAGCGAGATCGCCCGGATCGGCACCGCCGACGGCAACGACCTGGTGCTCGCCGACCGCACGGTGTCGCGGTTCCACTGCGAGGTCTCGGTCCGCGGCAACACCATCGTGATCCGGGACTGCGGCAGCACCAACGGCACGCTGATCGACGGTGTACGGGTCCGCGAGGCCGAGATCCCGCCCGGCACGCTGGTCCGGATCGGCGGCTCGGCGCTCCGGGTCGAGCTCGGCGAGGAGCCGGCGTTCGTCGAGGTGTCCGGCCGGCCGTCGTTCGGCGAGCTGGTCGGCAGCAGCGTCGAGATGCGGCGGGTCTACGCGATCCTCGAGCGGCTGGCCCTGACCGACGCGACGGTGCTGGTCCAGGGCGAGACCGGGACCGGCAAGGACGTGCTCGCGCGCTCGCTGCACGCCGCGTCGCGCCGCGCCGATCGGCCGTTCGTCGCGGTCGACTGCGGCGCGATCCCCGAGCACCTGGTCGAGAGCGAGCTGTTCGGCCACGTCAAGGGCGCGTTCACCGGCGCGACCTCGGATCGCCGCGGCGTGTTCGAGGAGGCCGACGGAGGCACGCTGTTCCTCGACGAGATCGGTGAGATGCCGCTCGCGCTCCAGCCCAAGCTGCTGCGCGCGATCGAGTCGCGATCGATCCGCCGGGTCGGCGGCACCGGCGTGCGCACGGTCGACGTCCGGATCATCGCCGCGACCAACCGCTCGCTGGCGAGCTCGATCAACGACGGCAGCTTCCGCGAGGACCTGTACTACCGGCTCGCGGTGGTCGAGGTCCGGCTGCCGCCGCTGCGCGCCCGGCGCGACGACATCCCGGTGCTCGCCGCCCACTTCTTCCGGCTGTTTGGCGGTGACGGCGCGCTGCCCGCCGAGTTCGTCGCCGGGCTGGTCGGCCGGGGCTGGCCGGGCAACGTCCGCAAGCTGCGCAACTACATCGAGCGCAGCGTGTCACTCGGCACGATCGCGCCGCGCCCGGCCGCGCCGGTCGCCGCCTCGCCCGCGGCCGCCGGTCCGGTGCCACCGGACTCGATCGAGCGCTTCGTCGCGCTCCACCTCCCGCTCAAGCAGGCCCGACGCGCATGGACCGAGAGCTTCGAGCTGGTCTACGTGCGCGCCATGCTCAAGCTGGTCGGCGGCAACGTCACCCGGGCGGCCGAGCGCGCCGGGGTCAGCCGGCGGTTCCTCCAGCGCATGGTCGCCCGGCTCGGGATCAGGCCTGGCGAGGGGCCGGACCCCGACGGCGATCTGCCCGACCGCGACGACGAGTGAGCCGCGGCGCTTCCAGACGCCGTCGATCGGCGGCGGTGGCGGCTCAGGGGTGCGTCGTTGGCGCCGGCGAGACCGTCGAGGCCCCCACCAGCGTGCCGTAGACCGTGATGATGCCGAGGCCGCCCCCGGCCCCGCCGCCGCCGGTGTCCGCATCAGGGCCGTCGATGCTGGTGGTCAAGACGACCGCGGTTCCGGGTGCGCCGGTGGCGATCCGGATCCCCTGGGGACCGCCGGTACCGCCATCACCGGGGGTCGCCTGCGTGTTCCACTTGATGGTGGTGCCGTCGCCGCCCGGCTTGCCGCCGGTGTTCTGACCGCCGCCACCACCACCCGCGCCGCCGTTGGCGACCACATGGCCGTTGATCGTGACGGTGGGCGCGTCGAAGCCGATCATCCCGCCGGTTCCGCCGCCGCCGCCGCCTTGTTCCCCGCCCGCGTTGTTGTTCGTCGCATCGCCGCCGGCGCCCGACGCGAACACGTCCCCGGTGATCGTGATCGAGGTGCCGGCGATCAGGTACACTGCCCCGCCGCCATTGCCGCCGGCGCCGCCGTTTCCGACGCCGCCGATGCTCTGGCTGTCCCCACCCTTCCCGCCGGTGCAGCCGTCGCGCAGCAGCGTCGGTGCCGGTTGCATCGCGCCGGCTTTGCCCCCCTGCGTCGTGTGCTGCCCCATGCTCGCGTTGAGGTTGCCCTTGCCACCGTCGCCTCCCTTGGTCGCCAGGCTGCCTCCCGCACCGCCACCGCCTCCGCCGACGTCGCCCTCCGCGGCACCGGGCTTCGCGCACGCGCCCACGTTGGCACCCGCGCCGGCCCGCCGCGGGTTGGTGTTGCTGGTGCTCGACGCTTCGAGGGTGGCGCCCTGGACGACCGTCACCGTGTCGGCGCCGATCAGGACCAGCGCCCGCGAGCCCTGGACGGTCACGGTGCCCTGCACGGTGACGGTCTTGCCGGCGATCACGCACAGCTCGGGCGCCGAGGCCGGCGAGCCGGCCTGCGTCAGCACCTGCGTGCAGGTGCCGGGGGTGTCGGTGTTGATCGCGCTCGATAGCATGACATCGCCGGTCGGCGCGGCCGACAGACACAGGTCCTTGAGCAGTCCCACGCCGAAGCACACCCGGGCATCGATCGGCGGCGGCATCATGGCGCCGTCGCCCGGAACGGCATCAGCGAGCGGCGTGCTGGCGTCGATCGGCGTCGGCGTGCCCGGCGAGGTGCCCTGAAAGCCACACCCGGCGAGGAACGCTATCCATCCCAGTCGTTTCACGCGCACAGCGTAACCGGACCGTGACGCGAGCGGCCGGAAATCCCCCGACACATCATCACAAGATCGCCGCGAAGCGACCGAGATCACGCGCGAACTGCAAGTTCACGATGCGCAAGGACACCGGACGGACCTATCAGATCTTTGATGCAGCCGGCAAAGATGCAATGGCACATGGGCGGTAAGACGCCGGTAGGGCGTGTCACCGCCGGTCACCGCCGGTCAGGCCGATCAAGGCAAATGAACCGCGGAGGTGTTTCCACCGCTGACCACGATCGCGATCCGGGACCCGGGCGGCGGCGCAAACCGGCCGGACAGTAAGGCGGCCAGGCTGGTCGCACCGCCGGGCTCGGCGGCGATCCGCAGCGTCGCCCACAGCGCGCGCTGCGCCGCTGCGATCGCGTCGTCGGTCACCAGCACCGACTCAGTGAACCGGCGTGCGATCGGAAACACCCGCTCCCCGATCCGGCGCGGCGCGAGCGAGTCGGCGGCGATGCCCCCCGCCGGCGCGTCGACCGGGACACCCGCGGCGAGCGCGCGGGCCAGCGTGGGCGCGAGCTCCGGCTCGACCCCGATCACGCGGGTGCGCCCGCCGAACCACGCGGCGACCCCGCCGATCAGGCCGCCGCCGCCGACCGCGACCAGCACGGCGTCGGGCACGCCGATCTGGTCCTCGAGCTCGAGGCCGAGCGTGCCGGCGCCCATCAGGGTCTCGTCCTGGTCGAACGCGTGCACGCGCAGCGCCCCGGACGTCTGCGCCCACGCCTCGCTGGCGTTCAGCGCTTCATCGTAGCGCTCGCCGACCAGCACCAGCTCCGCGCCGGTGGCGCGGATCCGCTCGACCTTGGCCGGCGTCGAGATGGTGGGCACGTAGATCCGCGCCGGGATACCGAGCTCGCGCGCCGCATGGGCGACCGCCGCGCCGTGGTTGCCGCCGGAGGCTGCCACGACACCCGCAGCAGGCACCTTCCGGAGCAACAGGTTGGCGAACGCGCCGCGCGCCTTGAACGAGCCCGCCTTCTGGGTGAGCTCGAGCTTGAACACCAGCCGGAGATCGGCGCCCGGGCGCCCGAGATCGACACCGAAGTCCCGGCCCTCGACCTCGATCACCGGCGTCCGCCGGATGTGGCGGCGGATCACCGCCTCGGTCGCCGCGATCTGATCTCGACCGATGTCTGTCACGGGGCTCCTCGACGAAGTTACGACCGGAGTGTGCGAACCCGCCGGGCCGCTGTCAACGCCGGGCGCGCTGTGATCGCCGCGGCGGCCGCGATCTGTCAGGGCTGGACCGGCCGCAGGAATGTCCGCTCCTCGGACAGGATGAACCGCCGGTCGTGCGCGAACCGGAAGTTGTCCGCGCCGTCCGGATCGGCGGCGATCCGCGCGCGATAGGCCTCGTAGTCGGCCAGGCTCGCGAACCCGATCAGCGCCAGCGCGATGTGGTTCGTGCCCTCGTGCGGCAAGAAGTAACCCGAGTAGCTCGCCGCCGCAGCGCGGGATGATCGCGGCCCAGCGCCGCGCGTAGGCCTCGAACGCGTCGCGCTGGAACGGATCGAGCACGTACCGGATGCAACAGGTGATCGACATCGACATGTTCCGACGATCGCGCCGCGGCACTTCGGTCTGCATCGAAGCCGGGGCCGCCGGGGAATGCGGCAGCTGTCGCGCCAGCGCAACAAACCGGACCGGGCGTGGTCCTGTCACCACGCCGGTGCGCCGATCGCCTGGAGATCGCCGCTACTTGCGCTGGCGCACCGCTTGCTGGGCCCAGCGTCATGCACCGTCACCTCGCATCGCGGCTCGGGCCGCTCGCCCCGGGCCTCGCAGGTCTCGCACTCGTCGCGCTCGTCGCGCTCGTCGCGCTCGCTCCGGGCTGCAAGAGCATGGGTGGGGTGATGTCCGGTCTGGGCAAGGCCGCGGCGGGCGCCGCCCGGGGAGCCGCCCACGCCGCGCCGGCGGTCGCCCGGGGAGTCGCACACGCCGGCGGCGCGATCGCGAAGGGCGTCGTCCGCAGCACGCCGACCGTGCTGCGCGCGACCGAGGCCGTGATCGAGACCGCCGCCGACGTGGCGTGGGCGATGACCCCCGATGTCGTGATCGATGTCGGGGCCCGGGTCGAGGCCCCGCTGCCCGCGGGCCCCGATGATCCCTGCCAGGCCTGCCCGGTCGACGATTGCGGCGCGTGCACCGGCTACGCCGGGTACGCCTGCGTCGCCTCCCCGGCCGGGGCGCTCGCGCACTGCGAGTCGAGCGCCCCTCCCGACGCACCGCCGGCCCCCGAGCCGCCGGCATCGATGCCCCCGCCGCCGGCCCCGTGACACCGCCCTCGGTGCCCCCGCCCGCTCCCATACGCTCGAACAGATCCTCGTCCAGATCGCTGCGTATCGCGCCGATCCGGCCAGGTTCGAGGCGAGCCTCGCCGGTCGGTGACCCGCTGCGCCGGCCCCAGCTGGAAGCGGACCGCCTTGGCGGGTAGGCCGCGCGCCGACATCGCACGCACCCGAGATCCATGTAGGACGCGGCGGCGATCCGGCCTGTCGCTTGCAGCCTCGGGGTACATGCGGCCTGATCGTGGCGAGCGACAGTACCTGGAGGACGCGTTCAGCATCCTGCGGTTCCGACGACGAAACCTGGTGTCGTTCCGCCAGTTCGTGATCCTCCATGCGCGGTATGATGACGCGAACGCGCTGCGTACCGCGGAAGCCGTGACGCAGCCACTGCGCGTTCTGCATCCGTAGCGCCGCCTACCAGGCCCACGGGAAGCGTGGCCGTGCCGGGCGGCGAAGCCGCACCGGGTGATTCGCACCCGCTCCAACTGTAACCCGGCGGCGGCGCTGGATTTGTGAGTTCGCGGTCGGCAGAATTCTTCGGTGCGTTCGTTCGTGCCGGTTACGATCGACTCGACATGGGTTGCGGTGGACATGGCGATGGTGCGGGAGATCGGCGGGCCGCTGACCTGGATCGCGCTGCCGACGGCGACCGCCGCCCTGCCCGGCGTGGCGGCGTGGCGAGGCCGGGCGGTCGCGGTCGCGGACCTCGCCGCGGTGCTCGGGGCCGGCGAGCGCTTGACCCCACCGACCGGACGCATGCGCACGCTGTACCTGCAGCAGGGCGCGATCACACTGGCGGTCCCGGTCGACGCCGTGCGCGAGCCCCTGACCATCGCAGACAGCGACATCCGACCGCCCCGCGCCCGCACCGAGTCGTTCTGCACCGGCGAGGTCGACGTCGAGGGTCACACGACCCTGGTCGTCGATCTGGGCGCGATCGTGGACGGCCAGCGTCCGGTGGTTGCGGGTGCCCTCCTCTAGCCCGTCCGCGGCGTCGCGGGTCGCGATGGTCCACGTGGGCGATCCGCGCGGCCGATGGGCCGTGTCGGCGTCCGAGGTCCTGCGGATCCTGCCCGCGGTCGAGTGGAAGGGCGGTGCCCCGATCGACGTGCTCGCCGCGCTCGGCCCGCTCGGCGGCCGCGCCCGACGCGTGCTGGTGCTGCGCGGCGCCGGCAACCGCGAGATCGCGCTGGTCGCCGCCGGCGGGATCTCGGTCGCCGACGTCGACCCCCATGACGTGCTGCCGCTGCCCAGCGTGCTGGCCGCCACCTCGCCCCAGGTGTCCGCCATCATCGCCACATCCGAGGCGTCGTTGTCGCTCCTGATCGAACCCTCTGCCGTGCTCTCCTCCAGCGACCCCGTGGTTGGTGAGGAACTATGCCCAAGTCACTCGTAAGCCGCATCCGACTCGTCTACCTCCCGTTCGATCTGCTCTTCGGCGCGCTGATCCCGCTCGCGGTCGTGAACGGGATCGATCCGTCCGACACGCTCTACGCGCTGCTCGTGCTGTACGGCCTGAGCGCGGTCCGGATCGCGATCGACTGGTTCATGATCGGGCGGATCTTCGGATCCGCCGCGCACTGGCTCATGATCGCGCCGGCCCAGCCCGAGCCGCGCGAGATCCGCCAGGCCGACGAGGCGCTGCGCAACGGCCCCAGGCGGTTCACCGCCGCCGTGATGATCACGTGGGTGGTCCAGCTGTTCGTCGCCATGGTGATCCTGCTGTTCGCCGACCCCTACCGCGCCGAGATCGCGCCGCGGTCGGTGATCACGGTCGGGTTCCTGGCCAGCGCGGTCGTCCTCGGCACGATCCCGTTCACCTCACCGCTGATGTCGCTGCTGACCCGCGACGCGTCGCGCCGGCTGTTCGACATCGCCCACAAGGCAGGCGTGCCGCTGCAGCGCGAGGGTGCCTCGCTCAGGCTCAAGCTTATCGTCGTGATGGCGAGCGCCGGGATCGCGGGGCCGCTGTGGATGGCGTCGACCGGCTACTCCGCCGACGCCGCGCGCACGGCGCTCGAGGCCCGCAGCCATGCCGAGGCCCGGGCGGCGCGGCTCGCCCGCGAGGCCGTCCAGAAGCTGCCCGACCGCGCCGGGCTCGAGGCGCTGGCCGGCGCGATCGTCGGCGGCGGCGCCCACGCGTGGTTCGTCGACGACCACGGCCAGCCGGTCGGCGGCGCGGAGCCTGCCCTGACACCGCCGCTGAAGGACTGGGTGCACGCGCCCGCGGCCGGCGACGGCGCCAAGATCAGCCCGCGCGACGCCGAGGTCGCAGCGCGCGCCGTGGTCCCCGGCGCGGGGATCGCCGCGGTGGTGGTCGCGCCGGTCTCCGACTGGGCATCGAGCAACATCGTGATGACGCTGATCGTGTTCTTCCTCGTGATCCTCGCGTGGGCGCCGATGTGCGCGTTCTTCCTGTCGCGCGACGTCGCCGACCCGATCGAGGACATCACCCGCACCGTCCAGCAGGTCACCGAGATCGGCAAGCTCGACGAGGTCGCCGCGCTCCCCGCGGTCCATGACGACGAGATCGGCATCCTCGCGCTGCGGTTCAACGACCTGATCGACACGATGCGCGATCTCGGCAAGGCCGCCAGCTCGCTGGCCAGGGGCGACCTCGAGATCCGGCTCAAGGGCGAGGGCGATGTCGCCACCGCGTTCCGCTCGATGATCGACAGCCTGGGCCGGATCGTGCGCCAGATCCACGAGACCTCGGTGCTGCTCGCCGCGGCGGCCACCGAGATCTACGCCGCGTCCCAGGAGCAGGAGGCCGCCGCCGCCTCGCAGTCGACCGCGATGGTCGAGATCCGGCAGACCATGGAGTCGCTGTTCGAGGCCGCCGCCCACGTGTCGGAGTCGGTCCGCGGTGTGCTGTCCAACGCCGAACGCACACTCGAGACCACCGATCGAATGGTGATCCGGATTGGCGATCTCACCACCCACGCGAACCGGATCGGTGAGATCCTGGAGACCATTCGCGACATCTCCGACCGCAGCGATCTGCTCGCGCTCAACGGCGCGCTGGAGGCCAGCCGCGCCGGCGAGGCCGGGCGTGGCTTTGGCCTGGTCGCGGCCGAGATGCGGCGGCTCGCCGAGCGCGTGATGTCGTCGGTGCACGACGTGCGCTCGCTGGTCGGCGATATCCGCGCGTCCGGATCGTCGACCATGATGGCGACCGAGGACAGCAAGAAGCTCGCCGCGAGCACGACCGACGCGGCGCGCCAGATCACGCTGGTCACCCAGCAGCAGCGCAGCGGCACCGAGCAGGTCCTGCAGAGCGTGCGCGAGATCGCCGAGACCCTGACCCAGTCGGTCGCGGCGATGGCGCAGACCCGCGCATCGGCGGAGCAGCTCAAGAGCCAGGCCGACAAGCTGTCGAGCCTGGTCCTGGCGTTCCGCATCGAGAACCCACCGACGTGAGCCAGCGGCGCGAAGCTCTCCTGGCGCGCTATCGCGCGATCTCGCTGGACCGGCTCAAGTCGATCCGGGCGAAGCTGACCGCCGTCGCCGACGGCAACACCGAGGCGCTGGGCGAGGTCCGCCGCGAGCTCCACACGCTCAAGGGCGACTCCCACCTGCTCGGCCTGGTCCAGATCGGCAAGGTCGCGCACGCCTGCGAGGAGCGCCTGCTCGATCCGCGCACCCTGGGCTCCGCGGTGCGCGTGCTCGGCGAGGCGCTGGACGCGATCAAGCTGGCGCTGCGCGACGACGCTCCCGAGCCCGCTGCGGAGGACGGCCTGCGCACCGCGCTCGCCCAGCTCGCGGTCCCGACCCCCGAGCTCGCGGCCCAGCCCGCGCCGGCGGCGTCGAGCGCGAACGACGCCGCGCCGGTGACCGACGACGCGCCCTACGAGGACCCGACGCCCGAGGAGCTCGCCAGGCTGCGGCCCGCCAGGCCCGCCGTCAAGCCCGCCGCCGCGCCGCGCTCCGAGACCTCGCGCTGGATCCACGTCAGCGCGCACGACGTCGACGTGGTCTGCGATCGGCTGTCGGCGCTGCACGCCGACCTCGGCCGGATCCACGCCGCGCTGCGCACCGTGCTGGGCGCGGAGCGCGACACGATGCACGACGTCGAGCGAGTCCGCGCCGATCTCGACGAGATCGTGTCGGCGGCGTGGGCGCTGCGGCTCGCGCCGGTCCACCCGACGCTGGCCGAGCTCGGCGAGCACGCGCTCGAGCTCGCGCGCGACCACGGCAAGCAGCTGCGGGTCCGGATCGACGACGGCGGCGCGCTGGTCGAGCGCCGGCTGCTCGACGAGATCCACGAGCCGCTGCTCCACATCGTGCGCAACGCGGTCGACCACGGGATCGAGCCGGCGCACGAGCGCGGCGACAAGCCGGTGCCCGCCGAGCTGGTGCTCTCCGCCGAGGGCCACCGCGACCACGTCGTGATCACGGTGTCGGACGACGGCCGCGGCATCGACTTCGCGCGGGTCCACGCGGTCGCCGCCGCGCGCGGGCTCGCCGACCCGTCGGCGCCGCTGTCCGAGGAGGCCGCCTACGAGCTGCTGTTCCTCCAGGGGTTCTCGACCCGCCGCGATCCGACCGCGCTGTCGGGCCGCGGGGTCGGGCTCGACGCCGTCCGCCGCCGGCTGGCCGCGGTCGGCGGCCGGGTCTCGGTGACCAGCGCACCGGGCGCCGGCACGCGGTTCGCGATCCACATCCCGTCGACGGTGTTCCGCGAGCGCGTGCTGATCGCCGACGTCGGCGGGGCGCTGTGCGCGCTGCCGGCGCGCGAGGTCGAGGCCGTGGTGCCGATCAATGCATCGATGATGGAGCAGGTCGGTGCGTCGCCGCTGCTGCGCTACCGCGGCCAGGGCATCCCGTTCCTGCCGCTGCCGCTGTTCCGCGCCGACGCCGACAGCACGCGCGCCGCGATCGTCACCCACGGCGGCCACCGCTGGGCGATCTCGCTGCCCGACGTGGTCGGCGACGTCGAGCTGCTGCGCTCGCCGGTCGACGCCGCGGTGTCCGGGCTCGGCCCGTTCGCCGCGAGCGGCACGCTCGACGACGGCCGGCTGGTCCTGGTGGTCAGTCTCGACGCGCTGCTGTCGAACCCGCGCCAGGTCGCGCACTTCTCGCGCGCACCGGGCCGCGACCGCGGCCGGCGCCGGGTGCTGATCGTCGACGACTCGCCGATCGTGCGCGACCTGCTCGGCGAGCTGCTGTCGAGCGTCGGGCTCGAGGTCCGCACCGCGGGCGACGGCGCCGCCGCGCTGCAGACCCTCGCCGACCATCCGGTCGACCTGATCGTGTGCGACGTCGAGATGCCGGTGATGGACGGCTTCGAGCTGCTGCGCCGGCTGCGCGACCGCGCCGACCGCGTCCCGGTGGTGATGGTGACGACCCGCGGCTCGGTGTCCGACCGCGCGACCGCCGCGTCGCTCGGCGCCGACGCGCTGATCGTGAAGTCGGAGTTCGAGAACGCCCAGCTGCTCGACACCGTGCGGCGGTTCGTGGAGATCTCGGCGTGAAGCGCGCCGTCGTGGTCGATGACTCGGCGATCTGGGGCACCCAGCTCCGCGAGTGGCTGGAGGCCGACGGCGACGTCGAGGTCGTCGGGGTCGCGGCCGACGGCGAGTCCGCGATCGACCTGATCACCCGGCTGCGGCCCGACGTCGCGACCATCGACCTGCGGCTGCCCGGGATGTCGGGGCTGGAGGTCGTGACCCTGCTGATGGCGCGCGCGCCGCTGCCGCTGCTGGTCCTGACCGGCGATCCGACCGGCGACGATCCCGAGCTCGCGTTCGAGGCGATCCGGCGCGGCGCGCTCGACCTCCTGCTCAAGCCGAGCATGGACGACGAGGAGGCGATCCGCGCGCTGCGGGCCCACGTGCGCTGGCTGGCCGGCGTGCCGGTGGTCCGCCACCTCGATCGCGGCGAGCCCGGCCCTCGTCCGGGCTCCGAGCCGGCGACCCGGGTCCCCGAGTTCCTGCGCCCCAGCGCCGATGCGAGCCGGCCGTACGAGATCCGTCCGAACGAGGTCCGTCCGAACGAGGTCCGTCCGAACGAGGTCCGTCCGGCCCCGGCCCCGGCCCCGGCCCCGCCCCCGACCACCCGGGCGCGCGCCGGCCGCGCCACCGACGACCCGGCGCTGGTCGGGATCGCGGCGTCGGCCGGCGGGCCGAGCGCGCTCGCCACCGTGCTGGGCTCGCTGCCCGCCGACCTGCCGGCCTGCCTGGCGATCGTCCAGCACCTGCCGAAGGGGTTCGCGCCGAGCTTCGTCAGCTTCCTGCAGGCGCGCTGCGCGCTCACGGTGCGGCTCGCCGAGGCCGGCCTCCTGCCGCGCGCCGGGACGGTGGTGCTCGCGCCCGACGGCCACCACCTCGAGCTGATCGATGGCAGGTTCGCGCTGACCGGCGGCCCGCCGGTCGAGGGCCACCGGCCGTCCGGCACGGTGCTGCTGCGCTCGCTCGCCCACTGCGGCAGCTCGGCGATCGGCGTCGTGCTCAGCGGGATCGGGCGCGACGGCGCCGACGGCCTGCGCGCGATGCGCGAGCGCCACGCGATCACGTTCGCGCAGGACGAGACCAGCTCCGTGGTCTACGGCATGCCGCGCGCCGCGGTCGAGGAGGGCGCCGCCCGGCAGGTGCTCCCGGTCGCCGAGCTCGGCGACGCGATCGCCGCGGCGGTGGCCTGCGTGCGGCGGTGGAGGAAGCCGTGACCGCGCCGCTGCTCGGCGAGCTGATCGAGAAGATGACCGGGCTCGCGCTCGATCGCGGCGGCATCAACAAGGCGCTCGACCGGTTCGTCGCCGACCGGATGCGCGCGCTCGGCATGACCATGGTCGAGAGCTACGTGTCGCTCGCCGCCGATCCGACCCGGCCCGAGCAGCGCAAGCTGATCGACGCGATCACCGTCCCGCACACCTGGTTCTATCGCGATCCCGAGCAGCTCCGGGTGATCGCCGGGCTGCTCCACGCCGCGCCGCCCGGCCCGCTCGCGATCTGGGTCGCGGGGTGCGCGACCGGCGAGGAGGCCTACACGCTGGCGATGATCGGCCGGCGGATCGGCCGCGAGCTGTGGGTGCTCGCGACCGACGTCAACGAGACCGCGCTCGCGGCTGCGCGCCGCGGTGTGTACAGCGCGCTGTCGGTGCGTGACGTGCCCGAGTACGAGCGCCACTGGGTGCCGCAGCGCGAGCACGGCTTCGTGGTCGATGACGCGCTGCGCTCGACCGTGCGGTTCCAGCGCCACAACCTCGTCGATCCCACGCCCCAGGCGCCGCGCGGGGCGTGGGACCTGATCGTGTGCCGCAACGTGCTGATCTACTTCGCGTCGGGCGCCGCCCGCCGCCTGCTGGCGCGGTTCGCGCGCGCGGTGCGCGAGGGCGGCGCGCTCGTGGTCGGCGCCAGCGAGGTCGTGTTCGAGCCACCGCCCGGCCTGGAGCTGGTGTCCTCCGAGAACCGGCTGGTGTTGCGCCGGCCGACCCGGCCCCCGCCCCCGCGCACCGAGCCGCGCGGTACCCCCCCTTGGCTCCGCACCCTGCCGGAGCCCCGCGCCGCACCGGAGTTGCGCCCGGCGGCGGAACCCCGTCCGGCCGCGGCCAGCGCGCCGGTCATCCCGCCGAACCCGCGGCTCGCACCGCAGGACATCCCGCCGGTCCCCGATCCCGCCGGCAAGCCGGCGGACGCCACCAGCGATCTGGTCGACGCGCTCCACCGCGGCCACGCGCTGTTCGAGCACGGCGACATCGCCGCGGCGATCGAGGTCTACGACGCGATCGCCCGCGCGCACCCGTCGGTCGCCGAGCCCTGGCTGTTCCTGGGGATCGCGCGCTACACCCACGGCGATGTCGAGGAGGCCGCCGGCGCGCTGCGCGCCAGCCTGTGCCTGGACACCACGCTGTGGCCCGCCGGGTTCTACCTGGCGCGCGCCTACGAGAGACTCGGACGGCGCGCCGAGGCGCTGCAGCAGTACGACCTGATCGCCGTCGACGACCTCCAGCCGTTCTCGCTGCAGAGCACGAGCGCGGTGATCAACGAGATGCGCGCGTTCGGCCACGACTTCCGCAACGCGGCGCGGCGGCTCAGCGCAGAGCGATCGTTGCCACCGCGCCGGCCGTTCCGTTGACGGGCCATTCCGCATTCGATCCAGTAAGCCGAGTTACGCGGGCGATCCCCGGGTGTTTGCACAGATTGCGCAACGGCGGATCACGCCCGACCGCGGCGTCGAGGCATCTCGCGAGGCTGCGCCCGGGCTGTCGTCCGTCATCGCACATGGACCGCATCCACCACTGAGCCTCTCGGGCGGCAAATCGACCGAGCGGTCGTGAGCAGGTGTGAGCCACCGACTACGAGGAAATGCTTACCAGCGGACTCGCGATCCGGGCATTGTGCCTCAGCAACGTGCGAGGAACAATCCACATGATCAGAAATGCCAGACTGATTCAGCTGTTTGCGCTTCTTGTAGTTCCGGCGACGCTCTCGGTCGCGGGCTGCGCCACCGCCGTCGACGACGGCGACGCCCCGGCCAACGAACGCGACAAGGCGCTCGACCTGCTCCAGCGCAACTCCGGCGCGCCGGTCGCCATGGAGCTCAGCGACGTCGGCTTGACCCGCATCGTCGCGATGACGCCGCGGTTCCCGGTGGCGACCCACGCGACCGATGTCGCCCAGGCCGCCACCAGCTTCCTCGCCACCCACCACGACGTGTTCCAGCTCGGCGCCACCGACGCGGCGAGCTTCACGGTCACGCGGGTCGACGTCGAGCCCGAGCGCGACATGAGCCACGTCACGTTGCAGCGGACGTTCAACGGCATCCCGGTGTGGCAGGGCTCGATCACCGTCCACATGGACGGCGGAAACAGCGTGTTCCGCGCGCTCGGCGACGAGTTCTACCAGATCTCGGCGCCGACCAACCGGATGATGCTGTCGCCCGACGAGGCGGCGCTCGCCGCCGGCCGCGCGCTCGGCGTCTCGCTGTCGCTCAGCGCGGCGCCTGCCGAGAGCCAGGACGGGGGCGCGGCGTTCACCTCGCCGGGCACGCTCGACCCGGTCAAGGTCGCCCCGCAGATCGTCCAGGTCACGTCCGACGACAACCGCTTCGCGTACCGCGTGCTGCTGTCGTGGCTCGACGACCAGAAGCAGCAGCAGTACCAGGTCGCGCTGGTCGACGGCCAGGACGGCACGCTGCTCGGCAGCTACTCGCTGGTCAACACGTTCACCGGCCGGGTGTTCAACGTCAACGCCCAGCCCACCGCGACCCAGTCGACCGACACCCGCACCGTGGTGTCGTTCGATGGCGATCCGGCCGCCTCGCCGCTCGGCTGGGTCGGCGCGGCGCGCAACACCGTCGGTAACAACGCGGTCGCCGCGACCGACCTCGACGGCAACAACACGGTCGGCACCAACGAGACCCAGCCGGTCGCCGATGCCAACAACTCGTTCGACTTCCCGTACTCGGCGACCACGAACGCGCAGAACTCCAAGCCGGCCGCGGTCGCCAACGCGTTCTTCCTGGTCAACGACTACCACGACCGGACCTACCGGCTCGGCTTCACCGAGGCCTCGGGCAACTTCCAGACCAAC
>JBGQCL010000218.1:0-18860 GCA_041495365.1 Kofleriaceae bacterium
GCGACCGACGCGACCAGCGACGCGTTCGTCGCCCGCGTCGATCCGGGCGGCGCGATCACCGCCCACGCGATCGCCGGCGACGGCGATCAGACGTGCGAGGCGCTCGCAGTCGCCGGCGACGGCAGCGCGACGGTCGCGGTGCACAGCGCGCGCGGCGCCGGAGCCAGCGAGCTGCGCGTCGGCAGCCAGATCTTCGACGACGGTCCCGAGAAATCGTTCTACGTCCTCAACCTCGTGCCGTGATCACGCGGCGGCGCCGCCGCTGTCGCACGCGGTCGCAGGCGCGCGCTGCGCGGGCGTTTGCTACTGTCCGCGACCATGCGCCTCGTCGCCCTGGTAGCCGTCGCCGCCGCGTGCTCCGGCCCGCGCTCGTCTCCGACCACGCCGTCGCCGGCCGCGGCGACCGCCGCGCCCGCCGGCGCTGATCCTGCACCCGCGGCGCCGCGCGGTGGCGACGCGCCCCGCGTGGTGTGGTCGCAGCAGATGTCGCTCGCCGAGTCCGGCATCGTCCCCGCCTGGATCGACACCGCGGCCGACCCGTGCAGCGACTTCTACGCGTTCGCATGCGGCGGGTTCCTCAGGACCGCCGTCATCCCGCCCGACCGCCCGTCGTGGGGCGCGATCGAGCTCGTCGTCAAGGACTCCGAGGACGTCCTGCACCAGGTGCTCGACGCCGCGGCGAACGCGCCGTCCGGCGACCGGACGCTCGACACGATCGGCACGTACTACGCCGCGTGCATGAACGAGGCGGCGATCGAGCGCGCCGGGATCGCGCCGATCCAGCCGCTGCTCGACGCGACCGCCAAGGTGACCGACGCCCGGTCGACCGCCGCCGCGGTGATCGCGCTGCACGCCGCCGGCGTGTTCCCGCTGTTCGCGATCGGCCCCCAGCAGGACTACACCGACGCGACCCAGGTGATCGCGAGCATCGACCAGGCCGGCCTCGGCCTGCCCGACCGCAAGTACTACCTCGAGAACAAGGGCAACATGGCCAGGACGCGCGACGCCTACGCCGCCCACCTCGGCCGGCTGTTCGGGCTGCTCGGCCAGCCCGCGAAGGCCGCGAAGGCCGCCGCCGCGGACGCGATGCGGATCGAGACCCAGCTCGCCCGGCTGCAGCAGGACGAGGTCGTGCGCCGCGACCCCCACGCGGTCTACCACCGCGTCGAGCGCGCCGGGCTCGAGGGCAAGATCGCGCCGAGCTTCCCGTGGGGCGACTACCTCGCAGCGCTCGGCATCCCCGGCGTCACCGCGATCACCGTCAACGACCCGGGGTATTACACCGCCATCGCCCGGCTGCTGCAGACCGAGAAGCCGGCGGCGCTGCGCAGCTACCTCACCGCGGTCGTGCTGCGCCGGTCGTCCGACAACCTCGGCAAGGCGTGGGTCGACGAGGCGTTCACGATGCGCAAGGCGCTGACCGGTGTCCAGGAGCTGCCGCCGCGCTGGCGGCGCTGCCTGCGCGACGTCGACCGCGACCTCAGCGAGCTGCTCGGCCAGTCGTACGTCAAGGCGCGGTTCGGCGGCGACGCCAAGACCCGCGCGGTCGACCTGACCCGCTCGGTGCTCGCCGCGATGCGGGTCGAGCTCGACCAGCTCGCCTGGATGGACGACGCGACCCGGGCCGCCGCCCGGCAGAAGCTCGACCGGATGGCCTACCTGGTCGGCTTCCCCGACAAGTGGAAGGTCTACGACTTCGAGGTCAAGCGCACCGACTTCGCCGGCAACGTGCGCGCGGCCGGGCACTGGGAGCTCGCCCGCCAGCTCGCCAAGATCGGCAAGCCGGTCGACCGCTTCGACTGGGGCATGACGCCGCCCACCGTCAATGCCTACTACGATCCGACGCTCAACGAGCTCGCGCTGCCGGCCGGCCAGCTCCAGCCGCCGTTCTTCGGCGCGACCTTCCACCCAGCGGTCAACTTCGGCTCGACCGGCGGCGGCACGATCGGCCACGAGATGACCCACGGGTTCGACGACGAGGGCAGCCAGTTCGACGCCGACGGCAACCTCCGCGAGTGGTGGAGCAAGCCGACCCGCGAGAAGTTCGCCGAGGCGACCCGGTGCGTGGTCGACCAGTACGCGCGCTACGAGGCGGTCCCCGGCGTCAAGCTCAACGGCAAGCTGACCGCGGGCGAGAACATCGCCGACATCGGCGGCGTCAAGCTCGCCTACCAGGCCTACCAGACCTGGAAGGCGGCGCAGAAGCCGCCCCCGCCCGCCAGGGTCGACCGCTACACCGACGATCAGCTGTACTTCCTGGCGTACGCCCAGTCGTGGTGCGAGAAGCTGACGCCCGAGGTCCTCGAGACCCGCGCGCACTCCAACCCGCACTCGCCGCCGATGTGGCGGGTCAACGGCGTGATCGTCAACCAGCCCGGCTTCGGCCCCGCGTTCCGGTGCACCGCCGGGGCCGCGATGAGCCCCGGCAAGCAGTGCAGCGTGTGGTGAGTCGCGCGACGCGACCCGGTTGATCGACTCAGCGGACCGCGGTCTGGGTCCGGGGCCGCACCAGGTCCTGGGCGCGGGCGAGCGCGACGTGCGCCGCGACGTCGTCGCGGGTCTCGACCAGCACCTCGAGGTGGTCGCGGTGCAGCCCGACCGTGGTCACCGCACCGGCGACCAGCGTCGGATCGTCCGCCAGGTAGCCCGGCGGCTCGCCGAGCCGCTCGAACCGCGCGCGGTGGCAGGCGATCGCCTGCTCCATCCACGCCGGTGACAGCCCGACCACCGGCTTGAACACGATGCGCACGCCGCGGATCTGGCCGCGCTCGCGGTGCGGGATGACCTCGGCGATCTCGCGCCGGTGCGCGAACGGCGAGTGCTCGATCTCCGCAGGGGAGATCCCGCGGCACGCCTCGCGCTCGGCCTCGATCAGCCTCGCCGCCGCGTGCCGCTCGTCCTGGGCGCGGCGGTGCAGGCGCTCGGCAGCGAGCCGCTGGCGCTGGGCATGTTCCTCGGCCGGGTTCCAGCACGGCACCGAGTGCGCGCCGAACCTCGTCAGCGGCTTGCCGCCGCTGGTCACCTGCTCGTCCAGGTCGATGTCGCCGCACTGATAGTCATTCGGGTTGATCAGCGTGTCGGGCGGTCCCGCCGCGCGGCGATGGACATCGGCGAGCTGATCGTCGCGATCCGCCGCCTCCATGCGCGCGGCGTACCCATGCAGGTCTGTCCTCGGCAGCGGCTGCGAGCCTCCGCATCCGACCGCCGCGATCACGAGCGCGAGCTGGGAAACGGTCCGCATGATCCGACGCTCGTGCATGTCCTGCGCCGGAGCGAGCCGGGGCATCCGGCCGCTCGGAGATCGCCCGGCTAGCCGGCCGGCAGCACGGCGTCGACGTCGACCTTGTGCGTGGCCCGCTCGAAGTTCTTGCGGGCGTGCTCGAACGGCGTCTGGGCGACCTGCCAGTCGCCGTCGAATGCGTCATCCAGGTCGCGGATCAAGAACAGGATGTGCGCGATCGCCCCGGCGAGCGCGGCTGTCACGATCGCATGCAGCCACCAGCGGTCGAACGCCAGCAGGTAGACCGACCCCACCGTGAGCATGGCGCCGTTGTAGAGCAGGATCGTCATCGCGACCGGGATCCGCGCGCGCGCCGAGCTGAGCCGGCTGGTCCGCAGGTCGGTGAGCTGGTTGAACCGCGACAGCACCTCGCCGTAGACGGTGTGCTGACAGTCGTTGCACGGCCGGCACGCGTGGATCGCGAGCCAGACCTGCTCCAGCAGCTCGCCGACCCGGTCGATCGTCGCCTCGTCCCGGCACGCCATCGCCGGCCACTCGTCGCGCAGCACCGCGTCGACGTAGACCCGCAGCCCGCGCTGGATCTCGGTGCGCGATCGCGACGGCAGCGCGCTCGCCGTCCGGTGCAGGTCGACCAGCGCCGTGGCCTCGCGATCGAGGTAGCCGCGCGCCTCGTTGAACTGGCCCCACACGACGTAGACCACGAACGCGAGCAGCACCGCGTAGATCCCGCCGATCGTCTGCAGGTAGTTGCCGATCTCGTTCGACGCCTCGTGCAGCGCCGCCAGCGGCACGACGCGGCGGAAGGCGTAGAGCCCCAGGACGCTCGCCAGGGACACGCCCCCGACGACCGGTGACAGGTGAAGGAAGGTTCGGAGCCAGCGGGGCATGGGCCGCCGAGTGTAGCGAGCAGGCGCCTGCCTTTTTGCGGACCATTGATGAATATCGCGGCCGACGATGGCCGACTGGTTCGCCCGCCCTGTCCTCCACGTGACGGACGTCGCCTCGTCGCTCCGGTTCTACGTCGACCAGCTCGGCTTCGCGAATCCCTCAGCTCTACTTCAACTACCCGAACGAGCCCGGCTAGCCCACGGGAGTCTCACTCCGGCAGCTTGTCGACGCCCGCGCCGAGCGTGATGGTCTGGTTCCCGATCGTCAGCGTGCCGCCGATAGCGTTGGCGTCGTGATTGAACGCCATGGTCACCACAGTCTTGCTGGGCTGGAGCGTCAGCGTGACGCTGTCTGTGGTCGAGCCCTGCATGCCGGTGATTCCAGCCGCCGCGACATCGACATCGATCATCAGGACGTGGAGGAAGCGAATGTTGTTGCCGGCCGTGGCCGTCTCGTCGAGCCGGAACCCGCCATTGAACTCAGTGGTGTCGCTCTTCTTGAAGTCGAAGAGCGTCGGCATCGTGCTGTTGGGGGTGATGACGTCCTCGACGTCGAGGGTGTGGCCGGCGACCAACTTGAACGGGTGGCTGGTGCCGAGCGGGGGATCGCTCAGCGTCGGGACCGGGCTGACCAGCTGGAACACGACCTGGCCGCCGGTGGTGTTCAGCCGGTCATAGACGATGACGGTGTTCGGCTCGAGGTAGACGATCTCGCGCTGGACCTGCTGGACGATGGCCTGCCCGCCGTACGCCGCGGTCAGATCGGCGGCGACATGCATGTAGTTGGTGCCGCCCAGGGTGCCGCGATGCAGCGCGACGACCTTGGAGTCGGGCTTCGACAGGTCGTAGTTGGCCTGCTGCTCGATGGTCTTGCCGCTGGGGTCGACGATCCGGACCAGGCTGTGCGCGGTGGTCTCCTGCGGCAGCCCCGAGTGCGAGTCGACCACGACGTCGTAGGCCAGCCAGCCGTCCTTGTAGATCATCAGCGAGCCCTGATCCTGGTGGGCGTGGCTCTGGGTGTACGGGCCGGCGATCAGGTTGATCCAGGTCGCGTGCTTGTCCCAGCCCGAGCGCGCGTAGACCTCGCCGATGCCCGGGGCGTAGTACGCGGTGCCGAGGCCGTCGAGCGAGGTCGCGGTGACGTTCTTGTTGGCGTACACGAAGTCGTCCACGTAGTTGAACTCGCTGCTCATCTGCGGCAGCGAGGAGCTCGCCAGCAGGGCCTGGGCGTGCGGCGCCACCGGGTCGGTGGGATACAGCGCGATCAGGTCCTGCAGGTAGCTGCGATGGTAGTCGTAGAACGACGCGGTCGAGTCGCGCGACTGATCGCCGGTCGGCGCGATCCGGTCGAGCGTCGGCACGACCTGGTGGATGAACGACAGCATGGACGCCCGGGTGTGCGGCGTGCGATCGGCGATCCGCTCGCCGGTCGAGCCCTGCCACAGGTCGTAGAGCTCGAACACGTCGCGCTGCGACACGCCGTAGCCGGTGCCCTCGCGCGAGCCGCCGCCGGTCAGCTGCTGGGTGAACACCTTGACCAGCTCGCCCTCGAACTTGGTGTCCCGGAACTGGGACAGCCAGCCCTTGGCCCGCGGGGTCTCGTCGTGCGCGGCCAGGCCGAGCAGCATGGTCGCGCGCAGGAACGAGTAGAAGTAGTTGTCGGACGGATCGTCGATCGCCCAGCCCGACCACATCGCCTTCATCGTGCCCCACTGGGCGGCGTCGGGGTTCCACACGTTGTAGACCGCCTGGTCGGCGTACGACAGCCAGGCCCCGCGGCGGTCGGCGGGCAGCGATGACGCGCACCAGTCGTAGACCAGCGCGAGGTTGCCGATCATGTTGCCGACGTCGAGGTAGCTGTCGTTCGCGACCGCGGGGAGGTTGCCGCCGTTGACCTGGCTGGTCGCGTCGTTGACCTGCTGGTCGACGTCCTTGATCGCCGCGGCGCAGTACCTGGGATCGCCGGTCAGCTGGCCGAGCAGCGCGGCGTTCCACGAAAAGAAGTTGTAGACGTCGCCGCCGCCGACCCAGCGGTCCACCATGGACTTGAACCGCATCGCCTCGGGCTGCCCCGCCTTGAGGGCGGCGGCGAGCGTGTCCTTGTGGCTGTTCATGTAGATCCGCGGGTGGTCGGCCGAGAACTCCGGCCCGCCGCCGTCGCCGCCGGCGCCGCAGGCCGATGCCATCCCGAGAACCACCACAGCACCCCAGATTGCGTTCATGAGGGAGCCAGGGTTAGCACGAACCGGACCTATTCCGGAAGGCGGTCGAGGCCCACCCCGAGGGACTTCGTCGCACCGTCGAGCACCAGCGTCGCACCTGTGTTGTCACGCACGAACGTGACCGTCGCCGTGTGGCCGTTCGACATGGCAACCGTCACCCGGGTTGGCCGCGTCACCCGCAGCCGTCACCGACGGCGCGGCGCCGTCGATCGACAGCACGTGCAGGTAGCGGTTGTCGCCGCCGGACATCGTCTCGTCGAGGCGGAACCCACCGGAATAATCCGATGACACGCTGGTGAACGGCGTCACGCTCATCGAGCCGCCCGCGATCTTCTGGACCTTCAGCGCGTGTCCCGAGCCGGCAATCGTGGCCAGCGCGCCGCTGATCGACGCCGCGACCGGTGAGGCCAGCTGCCAGGTCTGCGTCGTGCCCGCAGCGCTCTGGACGCGGTCGAACACGATCACGACGTCGGGCTGCAGGTAGACCACCTCACGCTGAACCTTCTGCACCGCGCTGTTGCCATTGTAGGCGGGGGTCAGGTCCGCGGAGGCATAGGTGTACCCCGTCCCCTGGTGCAGCGACGACAGCTGGGGCTTGGTGCCCACAACCTGGCGCACCGGGGCCCCACCGCTGGTGATGCGGACCAGGCTGTGCGCCGTGGTGTCCTGGGTCAGGCCGGAGTGCGAGTCGATCACGCTGTCGTACGCCAGCCAGCCGTCCTTGTAGACCATCAGCGAGCCCTGGTCCTGGTGCGCGTGGTCCTCGGTGTAGGGGCCGGCGATCAGGTTGACCCAGGTCGCGTGAGGGTCCCAGCCCGAGCGCGCGTACAGCTCGCCGATGCCGGACGCGTAGTACGTGGTGTTGAGGTCGACCTGCTGCGCGGTCACCGCGGCGTCGTCGTACAGGAAGTCGTACACCGCCATGAACCTCGAGCTCATGGTCGGCAGGCTCGACGCCTGGAGCAAGGTCTTGGCGCGCGGCGCGACCCGGTCGGCGGGGAACGCCTGGATCAGCTCCTGGAGGTAGTGGCGCTGATAGTCGAAGAACGAGGCGGTCGAGTCGCGCGACTGGTCGCCGGTCGGCGCGAACCGATCCAGGGTCGGCACCAGCTGGTGCAGCGCGCTGACCATCGACTGCCGGGTGTGCGGCGTCGCGGTCGCGATGTTCTCGCCGGTGGTCGACTGCCACAGGTCGTAGAGCTCGAACAGCCGGCGCATCGCCACGCCGTAGCCGGTGCCCTCGCGCGAGCCGCCGCCGGTCAGGTCGGCGTTGAACCTCGGGATCAGCTGGTTCATCAGCTTGGTGTCGTGGAACTCGGTGACCCACGCGTCGGCCTGGCCGTCCTCGCCCTTGGCCGCGAGCCCGAGCAGCATGGTCGCGCGCAGGAACGAGTAATAGTAGTTGTTCATCGGATTGTCGGTCGACCAGCTGGTCCACGGGATCGTCGCGCTGCCCCACTTCGCGGCCGACGCGTGCCACACGTTCCACACCGCCTGATCGGCGTACGCGAGCCAGCGCGTGCGCTGCGCCGCCGAGGTCTGGTCGAAGCACCAGTCGTAGACCAGCGCGAGGTCGCCGATCAGGTCGCCGACGTCGAGGTAGCTGTCGGCGGCGACCACGGGCGCCTGGCCCGCGGCGATCTTGCCCTCCGCCGTGGTGACCTGCGACTCGATCGTCGCCACCGCCTTGGTGCAGTACGTCGCGGTGCCGGTGAGCTGGCCGACCAGCGCCGCGTTCCACGCCGAGAATCCCCACAGGTCGGCGCCTCCCATCCACTGGTCGACGATCGTCTTGAACCGGGTCGCCGCCGGCGTGCCCGCGGACAGCGCCGCGGACAGGCGCGCGCGGTTCGGCGTCAGGTAGATCCGCGGGTGCGCGGTCGGGAACACCGGCGTCGTGCTGCCGGTTGTGGTATCGCCCGTGCCACCGGTTCCGTCAGGCCCCCCCGTGCCGTCCGTCGAGCCCGTGCCGGTGCCCATCGGATCTTGTCCGTCGCCCGTCGCGGGGCTCGTCCCGCAGCTGATCAGAAAACCCAGGATCCACGCGGTCGTGAGCTTGTTCTGTAGTGCCATCACCGCACGACGTATCAAAGCCGCTCGGTTTTGGCCTCGCTTTTTTCCACCTACAGATCGGCACACTTATGACGTCAGTAGATTTCTGACGAGCATTTTCTCCTCGGCAAGGTGCTTCTGGATCCCTGCTGGCAGCGAGCCAGATTACTAATCTGGGGCCCACAGAGACCCCAGATATTTCATGACCTCGAGTGTCATTCGGCGACTGAGCGCCGGTACCACGGGCGGGATCGCGATCAACCGGATGGCCGCGCGGGCAGCTGGGCGAACACCTCCCAGATCTGGTCGAGGATGCGGCCCGGCGAGCCGCGCAGGCCGAAGTCCACGATCTCCGAGATCTCGGTCGGCGTATGGCCGATCTCGACGGTCGGGACCCCTTCCTGCTTGGCGAGCAGCACGGGCCGCGCGAGATAGGGGAACATCGCGACGACGCCGATCGCGAACACGATGTCGAACCCGATCTCGAGCTCGGCCTGGAGCCGGGTGAACGCGTCGGGCGGCAGCGGCTCGCCGAACAGCGCCATGTCCGGCCGCAGCACCGATCCGCACTCGGCGCACAGCGGCGGCAGCGGCAGACCCGCGTAGCGGTCGTGCCGGGTCGAGATCTCGCAGCGTGCGCAGCGCAGGTCGTGGAGCGCGCCGTGCATCTCGATCACGCTGCGCGAGCCGGCGCGCTGGTGCAGCCGGTCGACGTTGACCGTCATGATCGTCGAGCGCTGCAGCCGGCGCTCGAGCGCGACCAGCACCTCGTGGCCGCGGGAGGGCTCGGCCTCGCACACCCGGCGATCGATCTCCAGCAGGGTGCGCCAGGTCAGCTTCGGCTTCCTGTGCAGCGTATCGATCGCCAGGGCGGACTCGATCATCCGCGCGTCCTGGGCCGTCCGGCGCAGCAGGCCGGGGATCCCGCGGTAGTGCGGCAGCCCCGACTCGATCGACAGGCCGGGCCCGGTGATGAACAGCGCGCTGCGGACCTGGGTCAGCAGCGTGCCGATGGCATCGATCTTCTCGCGCTCCGATGCCTTCTCGCGCTCCGACCCCTGCCCGCCCCGGGACGACGACCTGGCGCGCGCCATCGCCGACGGTCACCGGCTCGCCGCGGCCGCCGCCGACCGCACCACCCGTGCGTTCCAGATCCGGATCGACAGCGCGAGCCCTAGCGCAGCGACCGGGACCATGGCGAGCGGCCACGCCTGCCAGCTCGAGACCAGCTTGGCGGCCTGGGTGCCTTTCTCGGGCAAGAGGCTCAAGGTCCCGCCGTAGACCTGGTCCTGGATCGCGGTGCCGATGTAGACGAAGCCGTCGATCAGCCCGACCGCGACGCCGGTGTTGAGCCGGCCGCCGAAGTCCTGGCTCGCCACCCCCGACAGCATGCCGTGCACGCCGATGATCGCCATCGCCATGACGGCGATGATCCAGCCGACCGCGAGCGGCACGCCGAGCAGCGGGATCAGCGCGAGCGCGCCGGCCAGCATGACCAGGTACAGCACGGTCGACATCGGCGGCCGGCGCGAATGGAACAGGTGATCCGACACCACCCCGGCGAACATTCCGCCGGTGATCCCGGCGATGCACGACACCATCCCCCAGTGCCGGTTGACGTAGGTGACCGATCCGGTGCCGAACGCGAAGTCGCCCGACCACTTGAGGATGCCCTGGCGGAGGAACCCCGAGCACAGCTCGATGATCGCGATCGTCAGGATCACCGGGTTCTTCAGCATCCGCGCGATCACCCGCATCGCCGGCTCGTGGGTCTCGCGCTGCCCGCTCGACGCGTCCTCGACGTCGAAGTCGGACAGCCCGGCCTGCGACGGCGTGTCGCGCACCCAGAGGAACGACAGCGCCCAGAACAGCGCGAGGATCGCCGCCGGGACCAGGAACAGCCAGGCCAGCCCCTGGCTGTCGGCCGCCGAGGCCGCCTTCCCCGCGCACGCCGGGCACGCCACCTCGGCGATCCGGCCCCCCCAGTCGAACGCGAAGTACAGGCCGAGCGAGATCAGGATCCCGAAGATCCCGCCGAACGTGCCGCGCTCGCGCAGGTGGAACCACGACGCGTTGACCTTGACGATCGACACCGCGCCGAAGCTCTGGAAGTACATGTTGAGCACGAACAGCGCCGCCAGCGCCGTGGTCGAGTGGCCGTCGATCTCGCCGGTTCGCCACAGCAGGCCGATCAGGACGTTCGCCGCCAGCGCGCCGCCCGCCGAGATCAGGATCGTCCGCCGCCCGCCGATCCGGTCGGCGAGCGGGCCGTTGGCCAGGAACGACAGGCCGTAGACCAGCGAGCCCCAGGCGTCGATGTTGCCGAAGTCGTGCTGGGAGATGCCCCCCACGGTCTTCAGCACCGTCATGTTGTAGCGGCCCATGTAGAGGAACGCGTAGGTCAGCCCGAGCGGGACCCAGTTGAGCACCCGGCGGCGCCGGAACCCCAGCGTGTGGCCGACGTCGACGCGCGGCAGGCGCACGACCACGACCGCGATGACCGCGATCAGGACGAGGATCGGCACGAACTCCTGCGTCAGCTTCTCCATCGCCGGGCCATCGTACACGACGTGATACCCTCGCGCGCGATGCGTACCCCGCTGTGTTTGTTCGCGCTCGCGGCGCTCGCCGGACTCGCCGCCCCGGGCTGCCGCGGCGACAGGCCCGCGCCGGCGGCGTCTCAGGGCTCGGGCTCGAGCTCGGCCTCGGGCTCGGCCACCGCCGGCCCCGGCTCGTCGGTCGCCGCGACCGTCGTCCCGGGCGGCGTCGAGCTGTTCGTCAACGACCTGACCATCGGCTCGGTCCAGCCGTCGCTGGTCGCGAGCTGGCCGCGGCTCGACTCGCTGGTCCCCGGCGACGCCCGCAAGCTCGGGACCTGGGAGCTGGTGACCGTCTCGGCCGGCAAGCCCCAGCCGACCGCGCTCGCCCAGCCCGCGACGAAGTTCCCCGACATGGTCCCCGCGGTGTTCCCGGGCGACGGCGGCGCCGCGGCATTCGGCATGTTCGACCCGGTCGAGCTCGCACGCAAGGGCAAGCCGGCGATGCGCGAGGACCACGTCACCGCGATCCGGATCAAGGTCGCGTCGGGAGGCAACCGGGGCCAGAACGACGACGGCGGCGGGGCCGCCGCCGATCCGACCAAGCTCGTCGTCGCGGTCAAGACCGCGGCCGGCGTCAGCCAGCTGACCGGCGCGCAGGTGCTCGCCCTGCCGCGCGAGCCCACCCCCGGCAGCCCGGATCAGAAGGGCTGGCGGCTCGCCGCGCTGCTCGACGCCGCCGGCATCAAGTCGTTCGAGCACCTGGTGCTGCGCGACGCGGGCGGCAACAACCTGACGCTCGACAGGGCCGATGTCAGCGACACCAGCGTGCCGTTCCTCAAGCTCAACAAGCAGGGCATGCTGCGGCTCAAGGTCTACAAGAAGGCCGGCGGCGGCTGGAATGCCGCCGGCGACCTGCGCGGGCTGAACGCGATCGAGGCCAGGTAGCGTCGCGGCCGCGCCGCGCGGTCACGGGCAGGTCGCGGTGTCGTCGTTGCCCGACTGGCCCTTGCCGAGGTCGCGGCTGCCGGTCAGCTCGATCGGGACACGTCGGTCAGCAGGGCGTTGTTCGCCAGCTGCAGCCGCTGGCGAACGCGCAGCGGGCTGCGCAGGCCGAGCGTCTCCAGCTGGGTCTGGTGGAGCATGCACAGCCCGCCCACAGTGACCGGCCCGGCTCGGTCACTTCGTCGGCTGCTCGACGTCGATCAGCGGCGGCATCTCGTGCGCCGGGATCCGGATCTCCTGGCCGAGATCGGGCCGCCTGGGCCGCGGCACCGGATCGATCGGCACCGCGCGGCCGAACCGCGCCGAGGCCTGCAGCGCCTGCAGGATGCGGACGTCGGCCAGGCCCTCCCAGCCGCTCGGCTCGGGGTCGTGGTCGTCGCGGATGCAGCGCGCGAAGTACTCGATCTCGGCGGCGATCTGATCGCGCCGCGGGAACGTCCGGGTCTTGGCGCCGTGCTTGCCCACCACCTGCAGGGTCATCCCCTCGGCGGCGTACTCGTAGGCGTTGTCCAGGGTCAGGAACCCCTCGGTGCCGATCACCTGGTAGTGCGCGCGATCGTGGGCGCCGAAGCTGGCGGTGAACTGCACGACCCGGTCGACCGGGAACCGCAGCGTGGCCGCGTACGCCTCGTCGACCGCCGCGAACCGCGGGTCGCGGCCGGCGAACCGCATCGCCGACACCTCGACCGGCTCGGTGCGGAACAGGTAGCGCGCGGCGTTCAGGCAGTAGATCCCGATGTCGTGCAGCGGACCGGCGCCGCGCCGCGGCTGGGTGCGCACGTTGCCGCTGCGGACCTGCATGGAGAACACCGAGCTGAACAGCCGCGGGTCGCCGATGTCGCCGCCGCGCGCGAGCTCGATCGCCACCAGGTTCGCGGCCTCGAAGTGCAGCCGGTACCCGATCATCAGCTTGACCCGGCGCTGCTCGCACGCGCGGATCATCTGCAGGCACTCGGCCTCGGTCGGCGCCATCGGCTTCTCGCACAGCACGTGCACGCCGTGGCGCGCCGCGATCAGCGTCATCTCCGCGTGCAGGTCGTTGGGCACCGCGACGTACACCGCATCGACCGCGTCGCTGGCGAGCAGCTCGTCGAGCTGGTCGTAGCTGCACAGCACGCGCACGCCGTAGCGCCGGCCGAGCTCGTCGAGCTTGTGCCGCGACCCCGAGACCAGCGCCGTCAGCTCGACGTCGAGCAGCTGTTCGATCGCCGGAAGCACCGCGGACTGCGCGAAGTGTCCCAGGCCGATCACGGCGAACCGGATCCGCGAGGTCGAGCGACTCATGCTCGAGATCGGCAGCAAGCCGCATTCCAGCCGGTCATGCAGGCCCGGTCATGCAGGCCCGGTCATGCAGGCCCGGTCATGCAGGCCCGGTCATGCAGGCCCGGCCCTGCACACCGGTCACGCACGCCCGGGCGCGCCGCTTGCACTCGCGACGACAATGGCCCTGAAGACCTGTGAGTGTTGCGGCAATTCCTACGACAAGGCATTCGAGCTCAGGATCGGCGGCACGGCGCACGTGTTCGATTCATTCCAGTGCGCGATCCAGGTGCTGGCGCCGCGCTGCCTCCACTGCAAGGTACCGATCATCGGCCACGGGGTCGAAGCGCGCGGGCAGTACTTCTGCTGCGCGCACTGCGCGCGCCAGGAGGGCATCGAGGAGGTCCAGGACCGCGCCCCGGACCGGGGGGTCGCGCCGCCCTGAGCGCCCTGCAACCATTGCGCGGATCGCGCGCACACCCGCCCTCCGCCGACAGCCATTCACACGCCGCCGCCCTCCGACGGCGCTGCCGTGAACCTCGGATCGCGCAACCGCGCACAGTGCCGCCGCGCGCACGTGCGGCGATGCCCGCTGCGCTCCGTGCGGCCCGCGGCGCCTATGTCCAGTACGGCGTCGCACCCCACTGGCGGTACACGCCGGTCGCGTACTCCAGATCGCCGAGATCCGGCCAGTGGTCCTTGTCGAACCCCGGCATCTCGTCCAGCGACTCCCGGGTGACGTTGACGACGAAGCGCTTCTTCGCCTCGTCCACCGTGACCGCCGACCACGGCAGCGCGAACAGCTTGTTGCCGATCCCCATGAACCCGCCGAACGACATCACGGCATAGGCCACGCGGCCGGTCGTCACGTCGATCATGAGCTCCTCGATCCGGCCGATGTCCTGCCCGGCGAGGTTGACGACCTTGTCCTGGATCAGGGATGTCGCCCCGAGCGTCCTGCGAAATTTCGTCATGGCTGGTCTCCTGCCCTCCAGCGCAGCAAGCCGCGTTCCAGCGGTCGCCGTCGTGTTGCGGACCCGCCCCGCGCGCGTCACCTGCGCATCGCGCGGCGCCGCCACGCTCGCCGCGTGCAGCCAGCCATCGAACCGACCTGCGGGGTCTGCCAGTCGCTGTCCGGCGACCGCCGGGAGCCCGCGCTGTACGAGGACGACCTGTGGGTCGTCCGCCCCGCCTCGCCGCCCGGGGTCCCCGGGTGGATGATGATGATCACCAGGCGCCACGTCGGCGGCCCGGCGCACTTCGACGACCGCGAGGCCCGCGCGTTCGGCCCCGCGCTGCGCCACTTCGAGCGCGTGCTCGAGCGCGTGACCGGCGCCCTGCGGATCTACACCGCCGCGCTCGGCGAGAGCCACCCGCATTTCCACGCCCACATGGTCCCGCGCTACGCGACGATGCCGCGCGACGCCCGGGCCTGGAGCGTGTTCGACCTCCAGCGCGCGGTCGCCGCCGGCGAGCTCACCGTCGACCCGCGCGCCGTCGCCGAGATCTCCGCCGCCTACCAGCGCGCCCTGGCCGACGAGCCGCCGCCGGGATCTGGCGGCTAGCCTGCCGGGCGTAGCGCCGGGAGAACGCGTGCACGCTCGCTCGCCGTGGGCTGCTGCGCGGATGGGCGTCGGAGCCGCGCCCGCCGAATCACCACCCGTCCTGCGCGAACCTCGCGAGGTATGGGCGGGGCAAGACCCGGTCTATCCAAATCACGGTCGCGGCGTCCGACCCCATCCTGCTCGCGGTCGCCCACGGTGAGCTCGCGTTGGCGTCGCGCGAATCGTATCGACCACCGAGGCTGATCTCGATCGGGCGAACGATCGGCCCTGTTCTCGGAGCCAGTGGGCCTGGCCGGTCGCCGGCGCCGCCAGCGCTGCGCGATCAGGCGGTCAGGAACAGCGTCTGGAACCACGCGATGAACGCATCACATGCGGGCGTCTGCGTGAGTGGGAGGTTGCGGACGAGGTGGCCGTAGCCTCCGGCTGCGCTGGCGTCGCGCCACACGCTGCGGACCTTCAGCGCGGCCTTGCGCGAGTGGCGATGCTCGTACTCGGCCGCGTGATCCGCTTTGGCGATCCGGCAAGCCTCGTTGGCGTAGGCGAGGATGGGAGCCTGTGGGATGATGCCAGCGACGAACGTCTCCAGATCGCCGTGGCTGACGTTGTCGGGCCACATCCAGATGCCATGGCGACCATCCACGATTGCTCCTGCCTCGGCTGGTCCATCACGCGTTTCGAGACCCAACCGATGCAGGATCGCGGAGACCGCCGGCCACTTGTCGTTTGTGGCGTTGTCTCGATCGACGATCAGGCCGATGTGCGCACCTGGCTGATCCTCCGCAACGTAGTCCTCGAACTCGCGCATCGTCCATGGAGCGCCTGCGCCCTGATTCGAAGTGCGTACGAGATAAGGTCGTTGCGCCAGTTCGGTACCGGTGAGCCGCTTCACGAGAGCGTTCACAAGTGCGCCGTCATCCGGCCCCTCGACGAAGAGTGCGTCGACCTTTGCGATCTTGCGCATCACCGCGCCTCCAGCTCCATCTCGACGTACTCGGCGATACGGCTAGCATCGAACCGGATCGAGGTGTCGCGCCCTCGCTGTAGCCGGTGGACGGCGACCTGGGCCGCGAGTTCAGGGTTGTTCCGATGCAAGTCGGCCAGCCCTTCCAGCCAGTCCTTGGAGTGTGTGGCTGCAAAGACCTGCGTCTGGTTCGCGACCGCTGCCTCGACCAAGAAGCGCCAGATCTTGGGCATAACCGACCAATGGAGTCCGTTCTCGATCTCGTCGATCAACAGGAAGCCACCCGGCGTGAGCGCGAAGTGAAGCGCGAGCGTCAGGATCCGAGATACGCCCTCGCCAAGGCTGCCAAGCGGCACCGGGTTCTTGGCGCCACGCAGCAAGACCTTGGCACCATCGCTCTCGGAGATGGCGATCCGCTCGATCTGCGGCTCGATCAAGCGCAGGGCGTCAACGGTACGCTGCTCGGCGGGAGTTAGCTCGACCTTGGTCCATAGCTTCGCGAGATGCCCTGGAACAAGGCGATTCGTCGGAACGAACCCGACCGGTGGCTCCAGCTCTAGGCTATGGAGGGCAGGCGGAATTACCGTCTTGAGCCAGCCGTCAGGGGTCATCGCGACTCTCGCCTCGTGATGGATGTCGGGTCGCTTGAGTGTCGGCGGTTGCCGACTCACGAGGCGGAGTCCACCTGGAACGTATCGCGGAGAACGCTCGTCTGCAGGCACCGTCTCGATACGTCGCGATGCCGTGAGATCATGATCCCCCGCGGCCCGAACGTGGAACGCCGTACCAGGAGCGAGCGAGTGCCCATGAAACCAGTGACGTAGATCGATCTCGAGGAGATCTTCATCGGCTCCACGTCGCTGGCGGTATTCATTGCGCTCAAGCGACGCACGATGCAGCGCGAACGAGCTGTCGCGCGATGCCACCGTCTCGATCGCCTCCAGCAGCACCGTCTTGCCGGCGTTGTTGGCGCCGACGATCAGGTTGACCTGCGCGAGGCCGTCGACGCGCAGCTTCCGGAAGCAGCGGAAGTTCTCGATCTCGACCGATGTGATCGCGGCCATACCGCATCCTACTGGGAACCCGCCGGTTGTGCACCGAGCGCCAGGGCCCATTGCCGCCCGCTCGGAGCCGCCGGCGCGGCACCGATCAAGCAGCATCCCGCCGCTGACCGGTCTCACTGCTGCCAGCGCGGGGGCGATCAGGCGGCGCTTGCCGTCCGGCGAGCGTGACGTCGGGGGCGTCGAGCGCGCCCACGCCGAGATCGCCGCCGCTTAGCGGCGCGCCTTGGCCGACGAGCCTCCGCCGACCTGAGCGTCTCGCACCGATCGTGGACGACGTCGAGTCGGCAACTAGCCCGAGCTACTCGGGGCAGCCGAGCGCAGGGTTGCAACCGCAGGAGCTGCAGTCAAACGTCGGGCACACAGGTGGTGCCATCGAAGACCGCACGCCGCGGGCAGTGCACGCCCAGGAACACGGCGGTCTGATAGGTGATCGCGCCGAACCCGGCGCTCAGCGTGACGGTCGAGGGCGCGACGGCCGGCGTGCAATCGAGGCGAACGACCGCACCGGGCGCGAGCGACGGCGCCGCGAACGTGCAGCCGGGACCGCCCGACACGCTGACCGTGCGGAGCGAGCAGTTCGTGGCGTAGAACGTGAACGGCGCGGGGACGCCGTTGAGCGGCAGGTTCTGGGTCTGCGACGAGCGCGCCGGGTTCCCGGTGGCGTCCAGGAAGCCCGGGCCGTCGCGGACGACGACGTACGCGATGGAGTCCGTGTCGAAGGTATTGAAAGATAAGGGACGCTCGAGCTCGATGCGTCGATGCTGATGCCGCCGACGCTCACGCTCCCCGGCAGGACGACGAGGACCACCGGTCCCATGTGAAGCGCTGGCAGCCCAAAACGCCGCTCAGGAGCGCGATCGCGATCGCTCAGCGCTACCAGCGCCGGGCGAGCTTGAGGAACCAGTCGGGGTCGGCCAGGCTCTGGCGGGCGGAGGCGACGAGGTCGGCCTCGCCGGCGGCGAAGATCGCCTCGGCCTGCGCAAACTCGCAGATCCTGCCGGCGGTGACGTTCGGGTGGCGAGGCCGCCGCGCGCACCGCGGCGGCGGAACGGGCCGGTGGCATCGCTGTAGATCGTCGGCATGCACACTCGTAGCGGTCAGGAACAGCGTCCGGAACCACGCGATGAGCGCATCGCAAGTGGGCGTCTGCGTGAGCAGGAGGTGGCGGACGAGGCGGCCGTAGCCTCGCGAGGTCGTCGCGCATGCGCGCGAGACGTGTCCTCGCGATCGAGTGACCATGGTGTGCGGCGGTCGGTTATCATCGCCCGAGGTGAGGATGTCCGGGGACCGGTTCGACTACAGCAGCGAGCGGGCGCGCCACGAGAACTTCGTCGGACGCACGGGTCTCCTGACCCGGCTCGATCAGCTCCTGGTCGAGGACGCCGCGGATCGCTGGGTCGTGATCACCGGCGGTCCTGGGATGGGCAAGAGCGCGCTGCTGGCGGCGTGGCTGGAACGCCGTGTGGCGGCCGGGGCCGTGGTGCCCCATCACTTCATCCGTCGAGGCCTGTACGACTGGGACGATCCGGCGAAGCTGGTCGGATCGCTGGTGGCGCAGATCGATGACGGCTTTCCCGAGCTGCGCGAGCCGGAGGCGGACGAGCGCATGCATCCCGCCATGCGGCTGAGCCAGGCGCTGTCGCGGGTGTCGGAGCAGGCGCTGGTGCCGCGCGGTGCGCACCTGGTCGTCCTGATCGACGGCCTCGACGAGTATGACCCGCCGTCGGAGCGGTCCGCCGGAGACCCGCTGGCGGCGTTCCTGCCGGACACCCTGCCGGCCGGGGTGAGGCTGCTGTGCGCGAGCCGGCCGCGCCACCCGTACGTATCGAGCCTCGACGCGCGCGACTGCGAGCTGGTGCAGATCGATCTGGACGATCCGAGCCACGCGGCCGACAACGAGGCGACGGTCCGCGCATTCTGGAACGGAGCCGCCGAGCCGCTCCACCTCGATGCACGCTTTGTCGACAAGGCCGTAGCCCGCGCGGGCGGCAACGTGCAGCACGCCGTGCAGCTGCGAAAGCGGCTGGCGGTCTTGCCGCGCGAACAGCGTCGCGTGGAGGACATCC
>JBGQCL010000219.1:0-18838 GCA_041495365.1 Kofleriaceae bacterium
CGCGATCGAGGAGATGATGCGCTACGAGACCCCGGTGATCCAGTTCCGGCGGACCGCGGCGCGCGACACCGAGCTCGCCGGTCAGCGGATCGCCGAGGACGACAAGGTCGTGGTGTTCCTGCCGTCGGCCAACCGCGACGCCGCGGTGTTCAGCGATCCGGATCGCTTCGACCCCGCGCGGACCCCCAACCCCCACGTCGCGTTCGGGTTCGGAACCCACTACTGCGCCGGTGCGCCGCTCGCCCGGATCGAGTGCCGCCACGTGTTCGGCGAGGTCCTGGCCAGCCTGCGCGGGCTCGAGCGGGTCCGGCCGATGGTCGTGGCGAGGACCAACTTCGTGCGCAGCGTCCGCCACCTGGAGATCGCGTTCACTTGACCTGCACGGTCTTGCCGGGGCCGCCGGGCGCCATCGCGCTGACCCGGTCGCGGCGCGGCAGCATGATGTCCGGATCGATGCGGACGTCGACGACGACCGGGCCGGGCGCCGAGCACAGCAGGTCGCGCGCGGCGAGCAGCTGACCGGGGCGCTCGACCCGCAGCACGGTCGCGCCCAGGCCCTGTGCGACGGTGCACACGTCCATCGGCGTCGTCGGGTACGCCGGGCTGCGGCCGTAGACCTTCTGGTGGCCGTTCTCGACCATGCCGAGCCGCTCGTCGTTGAACACGAACACCCGGATCGGCAGCCGCTCGGCGACCGCGGTCGCGACCTCGAACGCGTTCATCGCGAAGCAGCCATCGCCGCAGATCGCGGTGACGGTGCGGAAGGGGAACGCCAGCTGTGCGCCGATCGCCGCGCCGATCGACTGACCCATCGAGCCCAGCCCGGTCATCGCGACGAACGCGTCGGGCAGGTTGATCTCCAGGTAGTGCGCGGCGAACAGGAAGTGCTCGCCCGAGTCGATCGAGAAGATCGTGTCGCGCGGCAGGATCTCCTGGATCTCGGCGAGCGCGTCCTGCGGCGCGATCCGATCGAACCGCCGCGACGAGGTCAGCACGTGGCGCTCGACCCCGCCGGCCAGCGCGCGCAGCGCGGCCGGCCGCTGGGCGTGCGCCAGCCGATCGGCGAGCGAGCCGAGGAACTCCTCGGCCGATGCGACGATCGCGTGGGTCGGCGCGTAGCTCCGGCCGATCTGCTTGGCGTCGATGTCGACGTGGATCAGCGCGCGCGGCGCCTGGATGTAGGGCGAGAACCCGTCGGTCGACATGTCGCCCAGGCTGGTGCCGAGCGCGATCACGACGTCGACCCCGTTCTCGAGGTAGCGCTGGGCCGAGCGGTGGCCGCCCAGCCCGAGCACGCCGAGCGCCAGCGGATGGACGTCGGGGAACGTGCCCTTGCCCTTGGGCGTGGTCGCCACCGGGCAGGCCAGCTGCTCGGCGACCCTGACCAGGCGCGCCGGTGCGCCGCCGCCGCGCGCGCCGTGACCCGCCAGGATCAGGGGGCGCTGGGCGTCGCGCAGCAGCGTCACGACGTCATCGACCAGCTCGGGAGCGAGCACGTGCTCGACCGTCACCGTGCCGCCGGTGCGCGGCCGGGACACCTGACCCAGCGTCACGTCCATCGGCAGCGTCAGCAACGCCGGACCGCGCCGGCCGGACTGTGTGGTCGAGATCGCGCGGCGCAGCAGGTGGGGCAGCGCGCTCGGCCGCGGGACCTCGGCGGCGAGCTTCGAGATGTAACGCGCCATCTCGACGATTTGCAGGCCATGTGCCGAGCCGTCCTGGAGCACGCCCTTGCCGTGCGCCGGCCGCGGGACCTCGCCGACCAGCAGCAGCACCGGCAGGCCGTCGCACCACGCGGTGGCCAGCCCGGTCAAGGCGTTGAGCACCCCGGGGCCCGAGGTCACGGCGACCACGGCCAGCCTGCCGGTCGCACGCGCATAGCCGGCGGCGGCGAACATGGCCCCGCTCTCGTGACGCGTGGTGACGACCCGCAGCTTGCTGTCGAGCAGGGCGTCGTGCACCGGCGAGATCGCCCCGCCGGGCAGGCCGAACACGATCTCGACTCCCGTCTCGGCGAGCATCTCGACCACGAGGTTCGCGCCGCGGATCGTCAGGACCGGCTCGGGCTCGCTGGCCGCGCTGCGCATGGTTTGCGCCGCCGTGGCGCCGACCAGCTCGATCAGGTCGACCGGCTTGGGCATCACCCGCCGTGCGCCGGCGTGACGCGCCGCGCGCTCCAGCTCGGGCGTCATCATGGCGCTCGCCAGGACGATCTGGATGTCGCGGGTTTCGGGGTTCGCCTTGATGCGCCGGCAGGCCTCGATGCCGTCGAGCCCGGGCATGAGAATGTCCATGATCACCAGATCGGGCTTGAGCGCTCCGACCGCGATCATCGCGTCGATCGCATTGTCCGCGACCGTGAGATCGACCTCGTGCTGGTCGCGCAGGACGCGCTCGATCGCCCGCAGCTGCATCCGATCGTCGTCGACGACGAGTACTCGCAGCGGGCGTATGCCAGCGGCGGTTCGCGGCCCTGTCGACGGTGCAAGGGACACTATCGGCTTATACCGCCGATTGCCCCCCACGGAACCAACCAAATCTCGGGTGCGCCTATCTACCGCCCTTACGTACAACGACCTCGCGCACCGCGGCGCGAAGCAGGTCCAGATTGCACGGCTTCTCGAACCAGCGATTCGAGACACCGTCGAGGAATCGCTGTGAGCTCTCCGAGAACGCGCCCCCGGTGAGGAAGATCATGCAATCGGCCTGGTCCGGGGCGATCTGGCGCAACTCAGTGTGCAGCTCGACGCCCGTGACTTCCGGCATCAGGAGATCGCACAAGATCGCGTCGAACCGTTCACCCCCCCGTAACCGGCCGAGCGCCTCGCTTCCCCGGTTGACCACGGTGACGTCGTGCTCGTTCGAGAACAGCCGACGGAGCGAGCCGGAGAACACGACTTCGTCGTCGACGATCAGCAGCCGGCCGCGCCGGATGGCCGGGGCCTCGGCGCCCGTCTCGCCGGCGCGCAGCGCACCAGCGCCCGGCCCTCCCGGCTCCGAGGACGGGGCCGTGTGCTCGCCGGTCTCGTCGTCGGGGCCGCCCGACTGGATGGGCAGCAGAACGGCACGGAGAGCGAGGTTGCCACGCACACGTCCAGCACTGGTCACAATGTCAAGGAGGGTGATTCAATGGCTGTCCGGATGCAAGGGAACGTGTCCGACCATTCAGCCGATGGCGACGTCGACCAGGACGGGCGCCAGCACGCGCTGGGCGTCGCGCGGGTCGATCTCGACCAGGAAGCCGCGCGCGCCGCCGTTGACGTAGATCCGCGACAGGTCGAGGATCGTCGACTGCATGTAGATCGGCATTGCCCGCCGCAAGCCGAATGGTGAGGTACCCCCCACCTGATATCCCGAATGTCGGTCGGCGACCTCCGGGGCGCACGGCGCCACGCTCCGGGTCCCGATCACGCGCGCGAGCTGCTTCACGGAGACTTCCCGGTCGCCGTGCATGAGGATGCACAGCGGTTCGCCGCGCTCGTTCTCGAAGATCAACGTCTTGACAACGCTGTGTTCCGCGACGCCGAGCGCCTCGCTCGACGCCCGGGTCCCGCCGCGGGGCTCGTACGGATAGAGGTGCGGGACGAGGGCGACGCCCGCGGCGCGCAGCGCCCGGATCGCCATCGTGACCGGCTGCTTGGGCACGCGAGATGATGGGCTAGACTGCCGGCGCCATGCAAGCGCACGACCTGTCGGAGCACGTCCACCACGAGGACGAGCACGCGCACAACCGGGTCGGCGAGCGGCGCACGCGGTGGGTCATCGCGATCACGGCCGTGATGATGGTCGGCGAGCTCGTCGTCGGCGGGTGGACCGGCTCGGTCGCGCTCCAGGCGGACGGCTGGCACATGGGCAGCCACGTCCTCGCGCTCGGCCTGACCCTGATCGCCTACTGGTACGCGCGGACCCGGGCGGGGCGCGACACGTTCAGCTTCGGCACCGGCAAGGTCTACGCGCTCGCGGGCTACACCAGCGGCGTGCTGCTCGTGCTGGTCGCGGCGTGGATGGCCTACGAGGGCGCCCACAACCTGATCACCCACCCGGACGTCGACTACCGCGACTCGCTGCCGGTCGCCGCGCTGGGCTTCGTGGTCAACCTCGTGTCAACCGCGCTGCTCAGCCGCGGCCACCACTACGGCCACGGTCACGCCGGTCACGGTCACGCCGGTCACGGTCACGCCGGCCACGGCCACGCCGGCCACGATCACGCCGGCCACGATCACGCCGGCCACGACCATGGCCACGGCGGTGGTCGGGCCACCGCGCACGCCGCGCCCCAGCCCGGCACGCTCGACTTCAACCTGCGCGCCGCGTACATCCACATCTTCGCCGACGCGATGACCTCCGTGCTGGCGGTCGCCGCGCTGGCGCTCGGCTGGTGGGCGGGCCTGTGGTACCTCGACCCGCTGATGGGCCTGATCGGCGGCGGGGTGATCGTGTGGTGGGCGGTCAGCCTGTGCCGCCAGGCCGCGCGCCAGCTGCTCGACGTGGTGTCGTCGCCGCACCACGAGCGGATCGTGCGCGAGCGGCTCGAGGCGATCGACGACGTCCGCGTCGCCGATCTCCACGTCTGGGAGCTCGGCCCGGGCCGGCGCAGCTGCATCGTCTCGGTGGTCACCGCGCGGCCGCGCGAGGTGTCGGACTACCGCGACGCCGTGCTGTCGGCGCTCGCCATCTCCCACCTGACGATCGAGATCCACCGCTGCGGCTTGCCGCACGCTGCGCCGCGGCCCGCCGCCGAGGCCGCCCACCCCGACCACTGAGCGCGGGCGCCGCGGCTACTCGTCGCCGGGCAGGGACGAGCTGCGCTTGCGGCGCGGCTTGTTGGCCGCGGTCGCCACCGCCGCGGTGTTGACCGTCGGCGCGCCGACCATCAGGTGGCCGGCGTCGTTGTCGAGATCCTCGCCGCGGATGTTGTTCTTGCCCTGCGCCGCGACGGTGTGGGCGGTGCGGCCGACCTCGGCGACCAGCTCGCGCACGTTGCCCGGCCACGGCCGGAGCAGGCAGACCTCGACCAGCGTCGAGTGGATCTGCAGCGCGGGCTCGGCACCGCGCACGGCGTCGTGGACCAGGAACGCCATCTCGTCGGGCCGGTCGCGCAGCGGCGGCACCGCGATCGTCCGGGTCGACAGCGCGGCGGCGAGCTCGGCCGGCAGCCCGAGGTGGTCGAGCTGGGTGACCGCGGTGGTGACGAACCGGAGCTCGGGGCGCGCGATCAGCCGGCCGAGCGTCGCGACGTCGTGGGCGGCGAGCTTGCCGACCTGCTCGAGGATCACCGTCCCGGTCGCCGCGCTGACCACGCGCTCGAGCGGGACCGCCTGGATCAGCGGGTTGAACACCGCCTCGTGGCGGTCGCGCGCCCGCGCATACCCGCGCGCCATCCGGCCCTTGCCGGTGCCGGGCTCGCCGATGATCACCAGGTTGTCGCCGGCGAGCGCGACCTGCTCGACCGCGCGCCACAGCGGCGCCGTGCTCGGCCCGACGATCGCGTCGTGCGCGCTGGCGATCGACGCGCCCTCGAACCGCCGGACGTCGTCGAGCAGCACCGACACCGTGCGCCCGGTGCGCACGACCGACGGCGTGGTCACGGTGACCTCGCGGTCGACCAGCGGGTTGCCGCCGGTGTACGTCCCGTTACGGCTGCCCAGGTCGGTGACCACGAACCGCCGGTCTCGCCACGCCACCCGGGCGTGCTGGCGGCTGATCCGGTCGTCGGTCGTGCTGGCGAGCAGCTCGCGGCCGAGCACCAGCCCGCCGGGCGGGATCCGGAACGCCTGGATGGTCGGCGCCGCCCCGCTCCAGATCACCACCGCGCCGGGAACCGGGGTGGCGGCGGACTGCCCATCGACCATCGGTCCAGTATACCCTCAATGCAACCCGCCACCGGGACCCTCCCGATCGAGCCCCCCACCGTCACGTTCGACGCCGGCCAGACCGTGATCGACCTGGACCTGGCGTTTCTCGCCCGCCGGCTCGCCGAGCGCGGCGTTGCCGTCGAGATCCCGGCGCTCGCCGCCGCCGCGCCCTCCGCCTGGCAGCACTACGACGCCCTGGTCGCTCCGGCCGGTGGTCACCCGTGGCGCGAGCTGATGACGGCGCTGCTCGCCAGCGCCGGGGTCGCCGCCGACCGGATCGGGCCGCTCGTGGACTGGCTGTGGGACGAGCAGCCGCGGGCCAACCTGTGGCGCGCGCAGATCCCGGGCATGGTCGCGCTGGCACGCGAGCTGACCGGGCGCGGCATACGCGTCGCGATCCTGTCCAACTCGGAGGGCCGGCTCGCCGAGCTGCTCGCCGAGATCGGCATCGCCGACGCGTTCGCCGCGATCATCGACTCCGGCCGGGTCGGGATCGAGAAGCCCGACCGCCGGATCTTCGACCACACGCTCGCCGTGCTCGGCGCGACCCGGCCCGGCATCCACATCGGCGACTCGTGGCCGGCCGACATCGCCGGGGCGCTCGGCGCGGGCTGGCGCGCGATCTGGTTTGGCCGGCGCGCCACCCCGGTCGCCGATCCGCGCGTCGCGGTGGCATACGACGCCGCCGAGGTCCGCGCCGTGCTCGACCGCTGGCTCGCGTAGCGCTCCGCCGCGCTCGCCCGCACCGCGCTCGCCCGCGCCGCGCTCGCCCGCACCGCGCTCGCCCGCGCCCGCCCCGCGCTCGACGCGCCGTCGGGAGACCGCGCGCACGCTCGCTGTCGGCGATGGAGGGGCGCCCGCCTCGCGGGAGTCGGCGGACCGCCCGTCTCGCAGCGGGACCTCTGACAATACTCAACCCCCTGTGCCTCGCAGTCACCGGCCGTGGTAGCTACCGCTCGTCGGGACCCCCATCGCCTTGCGCTCGCGTTGACGCGGCCGACCTTCACACGGCTGCCGCGGGTCGCCTCGCTTGCATCGGAAAGATGAGCCATCTGAATCGTAAGGTTAAGCCTTACGTTTGGGCGCGTGCGCGCAGGGTCGCGAGCACCGTGGCCGGCAGCGGAGAGAGGATGACGAGGACCAGCGCGATCGCCCGCACGAAGTCGTGCACCGCCGCGAGCTGCGTGGGGCTCGGCTTGGCAGGCAGCGGTGCGAGGAACGCGCGGTAGGCGATCAGGCCGACCGCCGCGTCGAGAGCGAACAGCGCCAGGACGGCGAGGGCGACCGCCGGGAGCTGGCGGCGGGCAGCGGCGATGCTGTCGAGGAGCGGCGCGGGCAGGCCGCGCTCGCGGCTGGCTGCCGTCAGGGACAGCAGCACGAGGAGCATGAGGCCGGGCATGACGAGCGCCAGGCTGCCGATCGCCACCGCCAGGGCAGCTACCAGGCATGGGAGCACCGCGCGGATCAGCTGCAAGAGGCCGCGGGTGAATGCGCGGAGCTGCGACGGAGGATCGGTGAGCATCGCGGCGGCGCCGCCGACGAGGAGGAGCTGGCCGAGCCATGCGACCGCGAGCAGCGTCCAGCCGAGCTGGATCACCGGCCGGGCAGCCGCGGCATCGGCGGGTGCGTGAACGCGTGCGGCAAGCGCGACCAGCGGCGATAGCGCGATCGCCGACAGCAGCGTCAGCGGCACGATGTGGCCGAGCCAGGTCCGGATCGCGAAGCCGATGACCCCACCCGATCGGTTTCCAGCGCCGACCTGCGGATCGGGGACCAGCGGCGCCGGATCGGTCACATCGGACGGCGCGCGATCCGGGGCAAGTGCAGGCAGCGCGATGGCAGCGGGCACATCCGCACCCATTGCGTGCGGAGCGGCCGCGGCGGGGCGCTTGCTCGTCGTGTCCGCAGCCGGCGCAGCGATGTCGGCGGAAGTCGCTGGAGCGGCCGCGGCGTGGCTTTCGATCGTTGCGTCCGTAGCCGGCGCAGCGATGTCAGTGGAAGTCGCTGGAGCGGCCGCGGCGTGGCTCTCGCTCGTCGCGTCCACCGCAGGCGCGGGGGCCCCTGTGGACGCCGCTGGAGCGGTCGCGGTCTGGCTCTCGCTCGTCGGTTCCACGTGCGAGCGTCGAGCTTGCCGCAACGCGATCGCGGGTGCCAGCCTCCGACCGTCGCAACGCCTCCATGTGGGGTGACCCTTTCGCGTGGCCGGGCCCTCGTCGGCAGGCAGGCGCGCCCAGCCACACCTCCTCAGCGGCGGTCCCAGCGCTCGAGCTGGCCGCGCACGCCGCCGAGGTCGACCGCGAGGCCGCGCCCGCGCACGAGGCCGAGCTGCTCGGCGACCGGCGTGGTGCGTCGCGGGGCCGGGGTGATCCAGACCAGCCGGCCGGCGGGCGCGAGCGCGCGGGCGAGGTTGGGGAGGGCGGCGACGAGCAGCGCCGCGGCGTCGAGCTGGACCCGGCTGCCGAGCGGCGGGTTGGTGACGATCAGGTCGATCGATCCAGGCGGGCCGGGGACGTGGTCGCGCGCGTCGGCGGCGGCGAGATCGGCGGTGACGCCGGCGGCATCGAGGTTGCTGCGGGCGGCGGCGAGCGCGGCGGCGTCGAGGTCGGTGCCGAGCAGCGAGCGCAGCGGGCCGCGCCGGGCGCGCTCGATCAGCTCGACGGCCGAGCCGCAGAACGGATCCCAGACCCGGTCTCCGGGGCGCGCCTCGGCGAGCCAGGCCAGCGCGGCGGCGACGGTGGGGTGGGACGCGGCCGGCACGTCGGCGACGCGGTAGGCGAAGCGCGGATCGTCGAGCCGGCGCGGCGCGAGCGCGAGCGTCCGCGCGGTGTCGTCGATGACCGCGTCCCACGTCGTCGCGGTCGGATCGTTGATCAGATCCGGAGCGGCCGCTGCCACCGCCTGCGCGGCGCGCCACACGACTGCGCGCTTGTGGCCGTGCGCGAACCCGAGCCGCCAGCGGATCGGCCCCTCGGTCCACGCGCGCAGCAGGCCGAGCACCGCGGGCGCCGCGATCGTCCGCGCGACGGCCGCCGCGAGGTCGTCGCCCGCCGCGAGCGTGAACGGGATCTCCAGCGTCGCCCACAGCCGCGACGCGAACAGGGTCGCCGGCGGGGCGCCCAGCCGCAGCTCGGCGCCGCGATCGCCGACCGGGCGCGCGGTCATGCCCAGCCCCGCGAGCTCCTCGACGAGCAGCGGGCCGAGGCCCGGCCGGCAGCCGAGCTGGACGGCGATCGGTGCCGGCGGCGGGATGTCGTCCCGGATCCGGGATCCGGTGCCGCGCGCGGCGGTGCGCTCCACCATCAGCACCGCGCGATCGCGCAGCCGCGCAAGCTCGGCGTCGCCGCCGGTGTCCAGCGCCTTGAGCCGCGCGGTCGCGTCGTCGCCGCCGAGCTTGCCCAGCGCCTCGGCCAGCGCGCGCCGCTCGTCGGGTGAGGCGTCGCCGGCATCCCACCGCGCGATCAGCGTCCGGCGCGCGTCGTCGCCGCCGAGCTTGCCGAGCGCGACGGCCGCCGCCTTGCGCACCCGCGGCGCCGGGTCGACGATCCACGCCAGCAGCGCCGTGCGCGCTTCGCCATCGCCCGCGCGCGCGAGCAGGCCGAGCGCACGGACCAGCCGCGCCTTGCCGCCGTCGTCGGCGGCGGCGAACCCGGCGTCGACCGCCGCGCGTCCGCTCGCGCCGAGCCCGGCCAGCGCGGTCGCCGCGCGCGTCGCGGCCGGATCGTTGCCAGCGACCACCAGCTCGACGAGGGCGTGCGCGTCGCGGGCACCCGGCGTGAACCCCGGCCGGGCGAGCTCGGCAGCGAGATCGAAGTCAGCCGGTCGCGCCATGGCACGATTCAGAATCGATCACCCGCGGCGCGGAGCGCAGCCAATGCGATCGTGGTCCGGAGAGGAGCGGGCGAGGCGCCAACGCGAGCGCGAGGCGATGGGGGGTCCCGACGAGCGGTAGCTTCCACGGCCGGTGACTGCGAGGCACACGGGGTCGAGTATTGTCAGAGGTCCGTCTGCGAGACGGGTGGTGCGCCGACTCCCGCGAGGCGGGTGCCCCTCCATCGCCGGTAGCGAGCGTTGGCGCGGTCTGCAGAGCCCGGGTGCGGCGGCAGGCGGGGACGGCGTGTGTGCGCGCGGCGGAGCGCACGGTCTGCAGAGCCCGGGTGCGGGGGCAGGCGGGGATGGCTTGCGTGCGAGCGGCGGAGGGCGCGGTCTGCGGAGCCCGGGGCCGACGGCGGGCGGCGGCGGGCACTACCGGCGGTTCTTCTTGCGCGCGGCCTTCTCGGCCTTGCGCTTGTCGCGCGCCTTCTGCTTGTCGCTGGCGCGGGTCTGGCCGACCGCGGCCTTGCTGCCCGGCGGGTTGTAGCCCTTGGGCAGGCCGGGGACGTGGCCGGTCGGGACGCCCGGCATCGCCGGCATGTTCGGCATCCCCGCGCCCTCGCCGAGCCCGGGAGGGAGGCCGCCGCCTGCGCTCATCAGCGCGTTGATGTCCATGTTCGCGAGCTTCTTCATCTGCGAGAACTGCTTGAAGCCGGGGATCTTGCCCATCAGGCCGGTCGACGCGCCGAGCTGCACCATCATCTGGCGCATCTGCGCGAACTTCTGGAGCAGCTCCTTGACGTCCTGCTCGCTGCGGCCCGAGCCCTTGGACACCCGGCGCACGCGGCTCGGGTTGAAGTCGGCGCGGCGGCGCTTGGCCTGGCGGCCCGAGGTCGCGGTGAAGTCCTCCCAGGTGGTGGCGACGAACACCTGCGGGTTGGTGCGCTCCTCGCGCGTCATCGACGAGATCATCGCCTCGATCTTGGTCAGCTCGCGGTCGTCGAGGTTGACGCCCTCGGGCAGGTTGCCGCCGAAGAACGGCAGCTTCTCGAACAGGTCCTTGAGCGAGCCCATCTTCTGGATCAGCCGGATCTGCTCGAGGAAGTCCTGCATGTCGAACTTGCCCTTGAGCATGCGGAGGGCGTCTTCCTCCGCCTTCTCGGCGTCGACCACCTGCTCGAAGTCCTTGACCAGGCCGACGATGTCGCCCATCCCCAGGATGCGCGACGCCAGGCCCTCGGGCCGGAACTCCTCGAGCTTGTCGAGCGACTCGCCCATGCCCAGGAACTTGATCGGCTTGCCGGTGATCTCCTTGACCGACAGCGCCGCGCCACCGCGCGCGTCGCCGTCGAGCTTGGTCATGATCACGCCGTCGAGGTTGAGCCGCTGGTTGAACGTCTCGGCGACGTTGACCGCGTCCTGGCCGGTCATCGCGTCGAGCACGAGGAAGATGTTGGCGGGGGTCGCCGCCTTGTCGATGTCCTCGAGCTCCTGCATCAGCGGCTCGTCGATCGCGAGCCGGCCGGCGGTGTCGTAGATGACGACGTCGCAGCCTTCCTGCGCGGCTTTCGTGGCGGCCTCGCGGCAGATCGTCACCGGGTCCTTGCCCTCGAGCGTGAACACCGGCATGCCGAGCTGGCGGCCGAGCGTCTGCAGCTGATCGATCGCGGCGGGGCGGTAGATGTCGGCGGCGACCAGCATCGGCTTCTTGTCCCTGGTCTTCTCGAGCCAGCGCGCGAGCTTGCCGACGCTGGTGGTCTTGCCCGAGCCCTGGAGGCCGACCATCATGATGCCGGTCGGGCCCTTCTTGGCCCACCGCAGCTCGGTGTCGACCGGGCCCATCATCTTGATCAGCTCGTCCTGGCAGATCGCGACGAACGCCTGGTCGGGAGTGATCGCCCGGGTGCCGTAGTCCTTGCTCTTGGCGCGGAGCTCGACCTGCTTGCCCCGGGCGGCTTCCTTGACCCGCTCGAGGAACCGCTTGACCACGCGGAACTCGACGTCGCCCTCGAGCAGCGACAGCCGGACGTCGCGCAGCGCGTCGTCGATCACGTCGTCGGTGAGCTCGGCGACGCCGGTCAACCGCTCGCGAGCGGCGCGAAATCCCTTGGCAAGTGTCTCAAGCACGAGCCTCCTATAGCATGCCGGGGGGACCGGCTGCCGGGGGCAAGACGGCGGCGCGCCGGCCGGGCCGCGCCGGGCCGCCTCGGGGGCGGTGGCGGCTACGCCGGCCGGCCCGAGGTCGCCACTTCGCGGACCTCGGGGTCCGGGTCGAGGCTCAGCCGCGCGAGCACCCCGGGGTCGCCGCCGGGGCGCCGGGCCCATGCGGCGCGCGCGGAGGCGGCGCGGACCTGCGGATCGGCGTCGCGCGACAGGTGGTCGATCACCAGGGCGTCGCCGACCAGCGGGAACGTCCACTCCAGCGCGTGGGCGACCGCGAGCCGGCGCAGCGGATCGCTGGACAGCGACCAGGTCGCCGCCAGGTAGGTCGCGGTCAGCGGGCGGAGCTCGCCGAGCGCCAGGGCGAGGCTACGGCCGAGCGCGGCAGCGGCGTCGCGCGCCGCGAGCTGCTCGTGATCGATCGGCACGCTGGCGTCGAGATCGACGTCGTCATCGTCCACGTCGATCCCGGCGGCGTCTCCGGCCTCCGGCGGCGCGGCCGCGGCCGGGCCTACCGAGGACGTCGACAGGGCGAGCGCAGCCAACCTCGACAGCAGCCGGCGCAGGGTGACCTTCGACATGTCGTGCTCCTAACCTGGGCATCGATCGAGGGCCCGTCAACCGGGACCCTCCGACCGGTAACCGAGCGGTAACCCGGGCAGGGGGGCCCGGGATTCCCGGCGAGACCCACCGTGCGTGGGTGCGACACCGCCATGACACAGCGGTCAGGTGCCGGTCAGCTCAGCCGCAGCGCGCGCCCTCCTTTGGGGCAGTCGCTCCGGCAGGCACCGCGCACCTCGCCGCCCGACGACAGCGTCATCGTCCACCCAGACTTCATGCAGTCGGAGCCCTCGCACGAGGTGACCCGCGGGTGCCGTCGGGGAACGACGTCACCCAGCCCTGCGTGCAGTCGTTGGTGCGCTTGCACTCGGTCTACGACAGCGCCGCGGCGCCGTCGTCGTAGAGCAGGGCCTCGTAGTCCTCGCGGTACAGCGCGCCGAGGTGATGCTTGACGAACACGTCGATCAGCTCCGGGTCGTACATCTTGCCGGCGGTCTTGCGCAGGATCGCCTCGCACTCCTCGAGCGACAGCGCCTTCTTGTACGGCCGGTCGGTCGACATCGCGTCGTAGGCGTCCGCGATCGCGACGATCCGCGCGACCAGCGGGATCTCGGTGTCCCTCATCTTGTCGGGGTAACCGCTGCCGTCCCAGCGCTCGTGGTGGTTGCGCACCGCCGGCATGATGGGGTGCAGCATGGCGATCTTCGACGCGATGTCGTGGCCCTTCGTGGGGTGCTCGCGCATGTGGGCCCACTCGCTGTCGTCGAGCGGGCCGGGCTTGAGCAGCACCGCGTCGCGCACGCCGATCTTGCCGATGTCGTGCAGGAACGCGCCGAACTCCAGGGTCTCGAGGCCGTCGGCCGGATAGCCGGCCTCCTTGGCGAGCACCAGCGAGTACGCGGCGACCCGGCCGCAGTGGCCCTTGGTGTACGGGTCCTTGGCCTCGATCGCCTCGGCGAGGCCGAACAGCGCCTGGCGGTTGGCGGCCTTGAGCTTCTCGTAGCTCTCCTCGAGCTCCTTGGTGCGCTCGCGGACCACGGTGTCGAGCAGGGTCTCGCGGCGCTGCAGCTTGGTCTGGTCGGCCGACAGCCGGCGCACCAGATCGCGCTGGTCCTCGACCAGGGTGAGGAACTTCATGCCCTCGCCGACCAGCGCGACCAGCCGGCTGCGCTCGCTCGCCTTGGCGACCAGCCGGATGATCGTGCCGCCGTGCGGCGGGCGGTAGTCGAGCTCGACCGCCTCGTCGGGCGACGACACCAGCGCGATCCGCAGCGCCTCGGGCGCGTGCAGCACGCTGCCCTCGAGCAGCGCGACGCCGTCGAAGCTGCCCGACACGTGGCTGGCGACAATGACGTGCACCGGCTGCGACCGCAGCTTGTTCATCGCCTCGACGGTCGAGCGCGCGGTCTCGACCGCGATGCCCAGCCCGCCGAGCAGCTCCGCGAGCTCGCCGAGTGCCTCCACGTGCGGGTGGGCCACGAGGGCGCGGAACCGACGGGTCACGATCGCACTATATCGGTGGCAAACCGGCGCGCAATGGGTAGATTCCCCGTACGATCGCATACAGGAAGGTCACGCAAAATTGCACGAAGAGGTGACAGGAAATCTCACCGGGCTCAAGGCGAGCGAGATCAAGACGCTGGAGCGGCTGTACCGGCGACGCGTCGCTCCGACCGAGGTGGTGTCCGGTGAGCTCGCCGTGCAGCTCGCTGCACAGAGCGCACAGCTCCACCGCCAGGTCGGCGTGCTGATCGATCGCCGCGGTGCGATCCAGCACGCATTCGTCGGCGATGCTTCGAAGATCGTGCTGCCCGATGTCGGCCGCATGCGCGGCGGACAGGGCCGATTCCGCGGGCTTCGTCTGGTCCATACCCACCTGCGCGGCGAGCCGCTCACCCGGGACGACCTGACCGACCTCGCATTGCTTCGACTGGATGCTGTAGCGGCGATTACCGTCGATGCCGCGGGTCGTCCTGGCAAACTGTATATCGGTCACCTGGTGGCGGACGCTCCCGCTGACAGGCCCTGGCGTGAGCTGCCCGCTGAGCTGGCCGCTCAGCCGCGAACCAACTTCGTGGAGCTGATCGCCGGCCTCGAGGCCGAGTTCGGCCGCGCGCGCCGGATCGCCGCGGTCGACGCCGGCAAGGATCGCACGCTGCTGGTGCACGTCGGGATCGGCCGCGCCCGCGCGTCGTCGCAGTCCGGCGAGGCGCGGGTCGCCGAGCTGCGCGAGCTGTGCCGCACCGCGGGCGTGAAGGTCCTCGACGTGCTGATCCAGAACCGGCCCGAGGCCGATCCGAAGTACCTGGTCGGCCGCGGCAAGCTCGACGAGATCCTGCTGCGCGCGATGCAGCTCGGCGCCGAGCTCGTGATCTTCGACCCCGACCTGACGCCGGGTCAGGCCCGCGCGATCAGCGCCGCCACCGAGCTCAAGGTCATCGACCGCACGATGCTGATCCTCGACATCTTCGCCCAGCACGCGACCAGCCGCGACGGCAAGCTCCAGGTCGAGCTCGCCCAGCTGCGCTACGCGCTGCCTCGGCTGGTCGAGAAGAACACGATGATGTCGCGGCTGACCGCCGGCCCCGGCGGCAAGGCCGGGATCGGCGGGCGCGGCCCGGGCGAGACCAAGCTCGAGATCAACCGCCGCCGCGCGCGCGAGCGGATCAACCTGCTCGAGAAGCGGCTCGAGGAGCTGGCCGACGATCGCCGGCTGCGCCGCCAGCGCCGCACCGATCGCGACGTGCCGATCATCGCGATCTGCGGCTACACCAACGCCGGCAAGTCGACGCTGCTCAACAGCCTGACCGAGGGCAACGCGCTCGTCGCCGACCAGCTGTTCGCCACGCTCGATCCGATCTCGCGCCGGCTGCGGTTCCCCCACGAGCGCGAGGTCGTGATCACCGACACCGTCGGGTTCATCCGCGACCTCCCGGCCGAGCTGACCCGCGCGTTCCGCGCCACGCTCGAGGAGATGGCGGACGCCGACCTGCTGGTCCACGTCGTCGATGCCGCCGACCCCGATCGCGATCAGCAGATCCGCGCGGTCGAGGGCATCCTCGCCGACCTCGGCCTCACCGAGAAGTCGCGCATCCTGGTGTGGAACAAGGCCGACCGGCTCGCCGCCGACGAGGCCGAGCACCTGGCCAACGGCGCCGGCGGCTTCGTGGTGTCCGCGCTCGACCGCGCGACGTTCGGCCCGCTGCTGCTGGCGCTCGAGCACTCGCTGTGGCAGCGCGGCAAGGACACCTCGCTCGCCCGCGTCGCCCACGGCTAGGGCTGCGGCTCACCCGCTGCACCTGAGCTATCTCGAGATCGTCGCCTTGGCTCGCCGACGCTGTCGCGTCCGACGCTTGCGCGGACTACCCGCCACCGTCATCGTCCGTTCGACTGCTTCGGCGATCAGCGGCGCCCACTCCCGCAGGCCATCCAGGTCAAGTTTCCCCTGCTGGTATGCGCCGTAGTAGTGGCGCCGCCAGCGGATCACCTTTTCCCCGTCACGAAGCTTGAGCCTCTTCAGCGTGTACTCGGCCTTGGCGCGGTGCTTCGCGGGCACGTTGGAGGTCAGGCGCATCTGCAGCGAGGGCAACAAGATCTCGAACCATCCACTCTGAACCAGGTACGGATCTAGCACCGCGTCGTCGGCGGTACGCTTGGACGCGTTCAGGATAGATGAGACGAACCGAAAGTTGGACCAGTCGTAGGCGAGGTCCGGGTGCTGGTGCCAGCTCAGGTAGTGGTCGACCGAGCCACCGGTGGGATCCAGCATGGCGGCATAGCCGCAGCGGTGAGAGAAGCCGCTGGCGAGGTGAGAGAGGTAGGGGGACCATAGATCCTGGGGGTGCTTCGCATGCGGGTTTGCCCGCAGCCATGCATCGCCTCTCCGCTTGACCGCATCGTATCCTTGCGGCTTGGCGACTCGGCCGACCGGGATCACGATGGTCTCGCCTTCTTGCCTGGCTTGCGGCGCCTGTTCGTCCTGGTGTCGAGTAGCCACCGCGGCCAGAACTGGTCGTTGGCAGGTAGCAGGCGTTGCAGCGCCGTGTGAATCGCTTGCTTTGAATCGAGCCCCTTGGGCAGTTGCCGTTCTCCGCGCATGAACGCCTCGGCAGCCTCAATGGTCTGCTCGGCCGGGACCGACCGTGGCTGATCGAGGCCGAACACGTCCGACAGCAGCCACTCCGAGACGTCGCCCTGCGTCGCCCAGCCGCCCTTCTCCAGCACCACAGCTCCGTTCACCACGTCGAGGTGGAACAACTCGTCGGTGTCGCGGGAAAACAGCGGCTCGACCGAGGCGAGCACGAGCGGCGCGTGCGTGGCGATGATCAGCTGCGGCGTGGCAGCATGACTGTCGCGGAGCTGCTCGAGCGCGGCCAGGATGCTCGGGACGATCGTGCGCTGCCAGCGAGGGTGCAGGTGCGTCTCGGGTTCATCGAACAGGATCACGAAGCGGTTCTCTGGCGAGCGCCCCAGCAGCTCCGCCGCGACCCGGTGCTCGAACCACGCCCACACCAGGAAATAGTCAAGCGCCAGCACGCGCCGGATTCCGGCGGAAGCCAGCGCTACCGGGACCTCTTGAGCCCCGATCAGCAGCGTGGGTCGGTCGCGACCCTCACCGAGGAACAGCCGCCGTGGTGCGCCGGCTCGCAGCGTCTCGGATTCCGGCGACAGGACACGCAGGACCTTCTCGAGCGCCTCGAATTGCGGCTTGCGAGCCTCCTGCCAGCTCACCCAGTCGCGCTCGAGCCCTTCGCACGCGCGCTGTCCGCCGATCTCCAGGCCGTCCCAGACCTGGCTGGCTGTGAAGTGATAGGCGCTGGGACGGTCCGGATCCGTGCGCCAGTAGTTCCGTGCCGGATCCCAGACCGAGAAGCTGCCGTCGATGCGAAGGTACACGACGATGCCCGGCATCGTCGGGCGTCCGGCGTCGAGCGGCCAGCTCTCGTCCTCGCGCCGGAACTTCGAGGTCACATGGCGCGCGGGTCCCTTCTTGCCGTGGATGACGTACTCGATCATCGCCGCCTTGCGGGTAGTGGGCAGTGCGATCGTACCTGCCCACGTCCGGGTGAGCGCCCACCACGAGACGTCGAGCAGGAAGCTCTTGCCGAGCCCGTTATCGCCAGTGACGATGTTCAGGCGCTCGGACGGCTCGAACCGCATCTCGGGAGCCGGCCCTATGTTTCTCAGGTGCAGGTACTCGATCATCGTGGTCTCGTGGGAGCCGCGCAGGCGTGCCACCGCTCCATCCGTACCACAGGTCCGGGACCCCAGGCGCCGACCCGGACTCGGTGCGGCACTCAAGCCGATCGGCCGTCGGCGGGTCGCTGCGGCCAGGCAGATTGTGACAGTCGGGCCGGGCGACCGCTGCTGCGCGGTGCGCCCATGCCCGTCACTCCGCGAGCGTCGGCAGCTCCGCCGCCAGCGGATCGGGGATGGCCTCGACGGCGGCGCGCCACAGCGCCGGGATCGCGGCCTCGCCGGTCGCCAGCACGACGACGCCGCCGACGATCGCGCCCAGCGTGTCGCAGTCGCCGTACTGCGCGGTCGCGGTCCAGATCGCATCCTCGAACGATCCGAGGTGGCGAACCGCGACCCACAGCGCGAACGGCACGGTGTCGTGGGCGGCGACGTCGAGCCCGGTGCCGAGCGCGAGGCCGACCCGCAGCGGATCGGCGCTGAGGTCGGTGTCGATGGCTCGCCGCAGCCGCTCCTGCGTGATCCCCGGCGGCGTGAACCGCAAGACCTCCGGCAGGATCGCGTCGCGCGGTGCACCGGACGCGGCCAGCGCGGCGGCGATCGCCACCGCGACCGCGCCGGCGGCGCCATCGGGATGCGCGTGGGTCGGCTCGGCCGAGCGCAGCGCCTCGCGGCGCACGCGGTCGAGATCGCCCGCGAAGTAGGCGCCGATCGGTCCGGCACGCATCGCGGCGCCGTTGCCGAACGAGCCCTGGCCGCCGAACAGCCGCTGCGCTTCTCGCCGCCACGGCGCGCCGCGGCTGATCCGATCGAGCAGCCGGAACGCCCCGGCACCGTACCCGCGATCCGGCTCGCGTGCCCAGCGCCGCGCGAACGCGTCGGCGAGCGCGTCGGCGTCGATCGCCCCGTGCGTGCCGAGCACCTCGACGACCGACAGCGCCATCGCCGTGTCGTCGGTCCATCGCCAGGGCCGGCGCGGCGAGATCAGGCGCTTGGCGGCGCGCTGGATCGCCTCCGCCGGGTCGCCGAACATCGTGTCTCCGAACGCATCGCCGATCGCGAGCCCGAGCAGGGATCGGCGCGCCAGGACCAGTGCAGCGTCGCTCATAAAGGTGTCCATGATACACCATTCGACGGCGCTGTCACGAGCCATGCCGTGACCGCGATCCGCCGGCCGCAGATCTCGCGCCGGTCATCCGATCCGGCGCGGTCTGGCACGCGACGGCGGCTTGCCCCCCGACATCGAAATGAGATGC
>JBGQCL010000220.1:0-18808 GCA_041495365.1 Kofleriaceae bacterium
AGTCCGGGCCGAGCGAAGCCCGACGAGGCGCGCCAGAGGCGCGCCACGGCGGAACAGCGCAGCGAGGGCCGGACGGAAGAAATGACGCGGGGGTGGCCCTGGAATAGAATAGGGACACCCCCGCGCGCGGCGTCACCGGCGCCAGCGCAGGATCCGCTGCGGCCACGGCGGCAGGCCGTCGCCGCGCAGCCGGGCGGCGTCGCGCGCGACCAGCCGGGCGAGCGCGACGAGCCGCGCGTGCAGCTCGTCGGGGGCGCCGGTCGGGCCGAGCTCGGCGCTGCCGTCGTCGCCGAGCACGGCGCCGGCGGTGAACTCGGCGTCCGGGGTGTAGATCGCCGCCCGGTAGCGCGCGGTCGATCCGTCGGCCTGGCCGTCGGCCGTGCGGTCGCGCTCCAGCAGGTAGCGCGCGCCGTCGCTCGGGTGAAGGTCGCGCACGCTACTCGCCGAGGTCGGCGGCGAACCGCGAGGTCACCGCCGCCGCGTTGCCCCACTGCGACTTCTTCCACTCGACGTTCCACGTCCTGAGCAGCCACATCGGATCGAGCAGGAGGCGCGCGCCGATCTCGGCCGACGGCTTGCCCCACAGGTCGGTGCGCTCGTCGGGATCGCGCGCGAGGTTGTAGAGCCTGGGGGGCTGGGTCCCGATCAGCTTGAGCTTCCAGTGACCGATCCGGCCGCCGTGTGCGTTCTCGTACTGCGACGACACCGACAGCAGCGGATAGCCGCCGGCGCCGTTGGCCAGCCCGACGAGCGACGCGCCCTGCCACTCGGGATCGGCCTGGACGCCGAGCGCGTCGGCGACGGTCGGCACGATGTCGATGCCCTCGGTGCCCTCGGTGACCCGGACCGCGGGGAACATCGGCGGGTAGTGGACGATCAGCGGCACGTGGACCAAGGTCTCGCGCACCGAGCCGCCGTGGCCGACCCGGCCGTCCTCCCACTGCTCGTCGCCGTGATCGGCGGTGATGATCAGCATCGTCTTGTCCCACACCCCCCAGCCGGAGAGCTTGTCGATCAGCTGGCCGATCTGGTCGTCCTGGTAGCTGACGTTGGAGTCGTACAGCGCGCGGACGTGGTCCTTCTCGTGCTCGCTCAGGTCCCTGGGAAACCCGGTCGGACCGTCGTCGCCGAACTCGGTCTGGAACCGGCCCTTGTAGCCGCCGTCGTAGCGCTCGATCCACGGCGACTTGGCGCGCCAGGTCACGTGGGTGTCGATCAGGCCGAGGTATAGGAACCACGGCTGGTCCTTCTTCGGGGTGACGAACGACAGCCCGTGCTCGATGATCTCGCCGCCCTTGAGGCCGAGTCCCTTCTCGATGTGGTTGGAGAACTTGTCCCAGCCCGAGCCGAAGCCGCGCGCCGGACGGATGTAGCCGTTGCCCGATGCGCCGGCGACGAACTTGCCGGCCTGCCTGGCGACCTCGTCGATCGTGACCCACTTGTCGGGCAGGTGGTCCGCCATCTCGACCGCCTTGTGCTTGGCGAGGTAGTTCGAGGTCCACATCGACGCATGCGAGACCTGCGACTCGTTGCCCTGGACGTAGTTGGCCAGGAACAGGGTCGACGACTCGGCGAGCCTGTCGAACTGCGGGGTCTCGGGCCGGGCCCTGGGGTTGAAGGTCCGCACCCGGTCGGCGCGCAGCGAGTCCATGATCACGAACACGACGTAGCGCGGCGGATCGCCCCGTTTGACCACCGGCGCCTCACCGGGCACCGCGAGCAAGGCGTGGGACAGCGCGGTCACCGGGCAGCCGGAACCGGCGAGGTCGAGCCGCACCGCCTTGCCGGCGAGCGCCGACAGGTCGACCGCCGAGCCGGTGCCGGTCAGCGCGCCGTCGACCGTGGTGCCGTCCTCGGCGGTGGCGAGCACGCGGACCGTGCAGCTGCCGTCGGCCAGGTCGCCGGTGACCCGCGCCTTGTCGGGCACCGCGACGTACCAGCTCATCTGGCCGCCGTCGGGCAGGATCAGCGCGCGCTGCCCCGGATCGTAGAACGCCGTGCCGCCGTCGTCGCCGGCCGGCGCGCCGCCGACCTGCAGCCAGGCGAGCTCGACGCCGGACGACTTCATGTACAGCTGCAGGGCATTCTCGCCGTCCTTGAGCTGGCCGGCCGGGGCGGTCAGCTCGGTGGTCGACCAGCCCGCCGCGAGGTGGCCGTTGATGTCCTTGCTGTCGTTGACTCGCAGGCTGACGGTGGTGTCGGTCCTGGCGAACGCGCGGATCCGGACCTTGCCGGAGGCAGCCTGGGCCGCGGTCAGCGGGACGTACACCGTGCCGGACTTGCCGGTCAGCCGCGCGACCTTGACCTCGCCCTCGGTCTGGCGCAGCTCCCACGGCTTCTTGCCGCCCTTCATCAGGTTGGCGAACCGGATGTACTTGGCGAACCCGGCCGAGCCGGCCGCGACCACCAGGCCGCCGCCGCGCGTCAGGTGCGCCGACAGCCGGTTGTCGACCAGCGAGTACACGGCGTGCTCGGGGCCACGCGACGGCGCCTTGACCGGCGGCTTGACCGGCGCGTGCTCGGTGGCGCTCGCCGAGGGTGCGCCCGGAGTCCCGGGCAGCGCCTGGGTCTCGGCGGGCCTGGGCTCGGTCGTGGTCTGCTCGCGGGGGCTCTTGCCGCACCCGGCGACCGCGCCGGAGCCGGCAACGGACGCGATGATCGACGCGGCGATGGACGCGGCGAGGCCGAGACGAACGGCGACGCGGATGGTGACCCGGCCCGATCGCCGGCCCGACGGCCCGGAGAATCGACGAGCGGAGCGAGGAGACGGGGGGTGGGGACCCCGCCGGCTTCGCCCGTGGGGCGGGGGGCAAAGCCCCCCGTGGGATCGATCGCTCATCGAGGGAAGCTATGCGTGAACATGGATCACGGGCAACCTTGCGGCCGCCAAAACGCCCGCCGCAGCCTCGGGAGATCGGCGGCGCCGCCGCGGTCCGGGTTTCCCCGACCGGTGCGAGGCGCGGTCACCGGATCCGCCAGCCGTGGGCGTAGACGTTGGCACGCCGGCCGCGCACGAACCCGACCAGCGCGACGTTGAACCGCTCGGCGAGCTCGACCGCGAGCGAGCTCGGCGCCGACACGGCGGCGATGATCGGGACGCCGAGCATGATCGCCTTCTGGACCAGCTCGTAGCCGAGCCGGCCCGACAGCACGAGCACGTGCGCTGCCGGATCGATCCCTGCGCCGAGCGCCCAGCCGACCAGCTTGTCGACCGCGTTGTGGCGACCGACGTCCTCGCGCGCCGCGATCAGCGCCCCGGCGATGGTCGCCAGCCCCGCCGCGTGCAGCCCGCCGGTGTCGGCGAACACCGACTGCGCCGCACGCAGCGCCTCGGGGAGCCCGGCGATCACGGCGCCGGCGATCGCGGTGTCGGCGTCGACCTCGCGCGCGCGCAGCTCGAGGTCGGCGACCGCGACCCGCCCGCACACGCCGCACGCCGCCGACGCGAGCAGCCCCCGGCCGGTGAACGCGCCCGGCGCGGCGTCGATCTCGACGGCGTCGTCGCCGGCCTGCACCAGCCCGCCCGCGGCGATCGCCTCGGCGTGGAGCAAGCCGCGGACCAGCTCGAGATCGTGCCCGGGCGTCCGCATGATCGTCGCGACCGGCGTGCCGCGCGCGCGCAGCTCGAGCGGCGCCTCGACGACGACGCGATCGCGCTCGGCGCGGCGGACCTCGCCGTCGATGCGCTCGATCCCGAGCTCGCGGATCTGGCTCACACCGCCATCTTAGCCGCCGCGACCCCCGCCGCGGGCGCCCGCAGCCTCGGCCGCGGGCTGTCCGACGAGGTCTTGCGATTCCAGATAGTTGAGCGGACGCGTGGTGTTGCTAGGATGCAGGCGTGAAAGACCGCGTGTTCCGCGATCCCGTGCATGGACTCATCGAGTTCAAGGGACCGGACCGCCCGATCGCCGACCTGCTCGACACCGCCGTGATGCAGCGGCTGCGCCGCATCAAGCAGATGGGGTTCGCCTGGCTGGTGTACCCCGGGGCGGAGCACTCGCGGTTCGGCCACGCGCTCGGGGCATTCCACATCGCACAGCGGATGACGCGGCGGCTCGAGCGCGAGCTGTCGGAGCGCACCGCGCTCCATGTCAAGGTCGCCGCGCTGCTCCACGACGTCGGCCATGGCCCGTTCTCGCACGCCTGGGAGCACGTGTTCGCGGGCGGCAGTCACGAGCGCTGGGGCGCCCGGATCGTCGCCGAAGATCCCGAGCTCGGCGCCGGGCTCGAGGCGCTGGAGCCCGACCTGGCGGGCACGCTGCGCGAGTTCTGGGGCAAGCGCTACAGGCCGCACTTCGCGCGCAAGCTGGTGTCGTCCCAGCTCGACGTCGACCGGCTCGACTACCTGCTGCGCGACGGCCACTACTCGGGCGCCGGCTACGCGACCTACGACCTCGACTGGATCATCCACGCCGTGCAGATCGCCAGCGTGCGCACCGGCCACGACGATCCGTCCGACCTCGTCGTCGACTACCGGCGCGGAATGTACGCCGTCGAGCAGTACCTGTTCGCGCGCTCGTACATGTACGCGCAGGTCTATCACCACAAGACCGTGCGCGCGGCGGAGTGGATGTTCATCAAGACGCTCGAGCGGTTCGCGCAGCTGACCCGGCAGGGCGCCGAGCCGCCCGGGCTCGCGGTCGCCGGGGCGATGGCGCGCGGCAGCGAGGTCGCGGTCGCGGACTACCTGCGGCTGCACGACGTGTCGGTGACGACCGCGCTCGACCGCTGGGCCGGCCGCGACGGACCGGGCGCCGACGACCCGGTGCTGCGCGACCTCGCGGCGCGGCTGGTCGATCGCCGGCTGTTCAAGACCTTCGACCTCGGCGACGACCGCCCGGCGGCGGACCGGCTGTGGCCGCAGGCGCTGGAGGTCGCGGAGCGCCGGTTCGGCGCCGCGGCGCGCAGCTACGTCCACCTCGACACCGCGCGCCAGGTCGGCTACCTCGCGTCGGACGACGAGGAGCTCCACGTCATCGATCACCCGCGCTACGGCGCGGTGACGCTGTCGCGCCTGCTCGAGGACATGCCGCTCGGCCAGCCGCTGGCGGCGATCCGGCTGGTGTGCGCCCCCGAGCTGGTCGACGACCTGCGCCCGCTGGTCGAGCACGCCCTGGGCCGCGGCCGCGGCCGGCGCTGACAACAAAGAGAGACCGCGCGACGCGACGCGACGCGACGAGGGGTGAATGGCCGGCTTTGCCGGTCGAGAGGGGACGGGAAGGTCGAATTCGCCTCCGGCCGGGTCGCGGAACCGCAGCGCGCCCAGTCGCGCCTCGTCGTCCACGAGCACGAGCATGTCGATGGACAGCAAGGTTCGCGCGGCGCGACCCTCGACACGCGCGCGCACGCGCTCATGGCGCCGCAGCAACGTCTGTCCCCAGCGAACGGGCGCCGGATCGGTGAACGCGTTGAACAGCGGGCGATCGGTGTGGAACTGCCCCGCGCCGAGCACGAGCTCCGGATCGAGCGAGAACGCATCCGGTCTCGCGAGCCAGGCGTCGTCGTACTCGAACGACGCGCTCTCCCGGCCCGAGCGGGCGCGCGCCCACAGCCGGCCGACGCGCACGCCGCCATCGCTCGCCAGGTAGACGTCGACGAGCCGCTCCATCACTTCACCGAAGCGCGCCGCGGGGTCCGCACGCGCTTGGGCAGCCGCTCCTCATCGAGCGCGAGGCCGAGCCGATCGGCCCTCGGATCGGCGAGCTCGGCGAGCCGGTCCGTCATGCCGAGCACGAACAGGACCGTCGCGTAGGTCCCGAGCGAGACCCCGGGATCTCCGCGCTCGACCCGGCTCAGGGTCCTGCTACTGATGAAGGCGCGCTCCGCCATGAGCGACATCGGGATCCGGCGCCGGCGCCGTGCGACCGACAGATCTTGCCCCAGCTTCGAGAGGGCTCGCCGGACAGAGATCGGGACGGCGTGCGAGCTCTTCATAACCAGACATAAATAGCGCGTAACAGCAGGTTATGCGAATCTTATGTCTCATAAGGAGCTCATGCGCTCGTCGCCGAGGCGCGCGACGATGACCCAATCACCCCGACAGCGAGGTGCTGCGGGAGAGCGACCTAGAGAGCGCGATCCTCCTTCGCTTTCATGCCGTCCGGAGACGCCATGAGGATCTCGAACAGCTTGCGGAGGAGTTCGCCGGTTCTACGCCTGGGGATCTCAGCCATGGATTACTCCCGTCGTGGTCATCAGCACCCCCACGACTCGCTGGCCAGGGGCGCTGCGTTCAGCTCGATGCGGCCGTGCGTGGGACGGTTGGCTCCCCTCGCCAGGGTGGAGGGTACCGAAAAGCGGCGCCGCTGCGTGGCGATCTCGGTGGACCGCGGCTTCCGCTCCTCACAGGTTTGGTGGGAGCAGTCGTGCGCCGTGGTGAACCGTCAAGACGACCACGTCGTCACCCGTGTACCGATAGATGATGCGGTAGCTGTAGACAAAGATCTCACGAAGCTCCGACCGTCCCGTCTCCGGAACGAGCGCCCGGACAACGGGAAGTCAGCCAGACGATCGACTGCGTCGAAGGCGCGCGCCGCGAAGATCTGGGCGATGTGCGGCGCATCGCGCGCGAGGTAGAGGCAAACGGCTTCCAGATCATCCAGCGCTTGCGTGGTCCAGCCTACGGTAGCCACCGAGCCATCCGCGCGCGCGCCTCCTCTTGCGTCACCGTCTTGCCGGCGTCGGCCTGCTCGAGACCGCGCTCGATCTTGAACAGCAGGTGCAGCCGCTCGACGGCGTCCTCGATGCTGGCCTCCTCGGGGAGCTCTCCCATCGCATGAAGGATCTGTTGTTTCGTTGTCATCTCCGGCTCGGAGGAAGCGTAGCACTTCCGGGCGCACGACTCGCCCACGAAGATCCGGAAGGCTCATCGACCACGGCCCACGAGCGCCGCACCCGCAACCGGTAAGCGCCGCCGTTACTTTCGCAAGTCGTCGCACCCAGGGGGCGGGTTGCTAGACGAGACCCTGGCGAACCTCTGATGATCCTCGACCATGCGACCGCGGCGATCGGAGTCGGGTCAGCAGCGTCCGCCGACGATCGAGCGCGCGTTTGGGCAACAGGTTGCCACGAAGGCCGAGGATCCCCCAGATCCTCGTCGAGAAACTGTGGTCGGGGCGAGAGGATTCGAACCTCCGACACCCTGGTCCCAAACCAGGTGCGCTACCAGGCTGCGCTACGCCCCGATGCCTGCGAGGCTTACACCACCGCGCGGCGATCCGCCACTACTTCTTCTTCCGCGGCGGCGGCGCCGCGGGCGCGCTCGGCGCTCCCAGGTCGTCCTTCTCGGCCGGCGCGCTCGGGGTCTTGCCGCCGGCCCACCCGAAGTAGTTCTTCATCATCGTGGTCTCGAGGTTCAGGTTGCCGAGCGTGGTCTTGCCCTCGCCGGCGCGGATCGCGTCCTGGAGCTTGGCCTCGCAGTTGGCGCACGGGACCGCGGCGATCTTGGGCAGCGCGAGCAGCACGCTCTGGCGGATCAGCCGGCTATCGCTCCTGGCGCTGTCGAGCAGCTTGTCGGTCAACGCCGACGCCTTGGTGCCGCGCTTGCCGATCTCGAGCATCGCGCGCTCGACGCTGGCCTCGACCAGGGCGAGCTGCTGCTCGTCGACGGTCCAGTCTTTGATGTCCCGGATGTGCGCCGCGTTGAACTTCGCCGCGTCCGCCGGCGTGAGCTGCAGCGTGCTCGCGTAGCAGTTGATGTCCTGCTTGCAGCGGATCGCGACCTCGACCCGTGCGATGTGGCCCTGGAACATCCGGGCGAAGCCCTTGTAGTTCTTGGCCAGGAGGTCGGCGGCCCGGTACGGCGCCACCGCGTCGCCGTGCGCCTTCTTGGCGACCTTGAATGCGTCCGAGGACTTGCTGGCAGCGTCGGTCGCGTCCCGGATGTCGGCCGCGGTCTTGGTGCTGTCGTGCGTGACCCGTTCGACCCGGGCCTTGGCCTCGTCGTACAGCTTCTTGGCCTTGGTGAACTCCTTGTCGGCGGCGTCGGCGACGGTCTTGGGCTTGCCGTTGGCCTCCGTGCGCTTCTTGGCCGAGGCATCGAGGTACTTCTGGGCCAGGCCCTGCAGGAGGGTGATGTCCTTGGTGTCGTGCGCGAGCAGTGCGAACGACAGCGCCGCGGCCTTGCGCAGCGGGTCGTCGGCGTTGTTGTCGGCCGCGATCTTGCCGAGGTCCTCGACCCCGGCGTCGTCGCGCGCGAGGAACGGGTACGCGCCGATCGCGAGCACCCGCGTGGCGAGGTCGGACTCGCCGGCCCCGGCGGCCGACGCCGGCTCGCCACCGCGCCGGCTGCCCCGGGCCGCGCGCGACGGTGCCGCGCCGGGAGCGTGCGCCATCCACCTCGCCCGCACGGTGGCGGCGGCGTCCGGCGCGCCGATCTTGCGAAGCGCCTCGAAGACCGCGTCGTACTGGGTGTTGGGGTTCGGCTGGTCGTCGACGTAGGACATCGGCAGCGGCGGGCGCTGCAGCGCCGCGAGCAACTCGGGCACCGCGCGGGCGTCGTAGAAGTCGCCGATCACGATCGCCGGGAAGAACACCATCGCCGACACCGGCTGGCACTGGTCGGGCGGCGCGTCGTTGCGGTCGCCGCAGTACTTGTCGAGCCGCTTGTCCTTGAACAGCTGGTTGACCTCCGGGTCCGTGCCGGCGATCACCTTGCGCAGCTCGTCGAACGCCGCCGGTCCGCTCGCGACCAGCGCGCGGCGGGTCCGCTCGAACATCTGCTGGCTGTCCGACGTGCGGAACATCGTGAGCACCAGGGTCCTGGCCGCGGCGCCGACGTGGAGGTTGCCCAGCGCGTCGACCGCGGCGGCGGTGAAGCCGAGGAACAGTCCGTACTTCTCCTCGAGCGCCCTCGCCTGCTCCTTGTCGCGCGCGGTCCGCGGGCTGGCCGGCGGGTCCTTGTCGATCAGCTTGATCAGCGCCGCCGACGCGCGCTGGCTGTCGGTGGTGTACTTGCCGATCGCGCGGAGCGCAGCGACCTGCGCGTTGACCAGCTTCCGGGTCACCGGCCGCTGCGCGAGATCGATCAGCGCGTCGAGCCCGTCGGGCAGCTTGGCCTCGCCGAGCGCCTCGGCGGCCTTGGCCGCGCTGTCGACCGAGCGCGAGTTGACCTCGTCGACCTCGGACAGCGCCCGCTTGAGGTAGGGCAGCGCACGGTCCCAGCTCGCCGGCCGGCCGGCGACCTCGAAGTCGGTGTAGTAGTTGGCCTTGGCCTCCTGGGGAGTGAGCGGCCGGGCCAGCGAGATGATCACCTGGAGCAGGCGCACCGGCTTGCCCTGGTCGACCCAGGCCTCGCCGAGCGCGGGGATCGCGCTCGGGTTGCCGAGCTGCTCGAGCTCGGTCACCGCGCGCTCGGACTCGCGCTGGTCCTTGAGCTTCTTGGTCCAGGTATCGGCCTGGTAGGGATCGTCCGGACAACCCGCGAGCACCGTCAGTCCCGCAACAATCGGGAACCACGAAAACCGTCTCATCATGGTAGTCCGCTCGCTCTCTTCACTTGTTCTTCACCGCGAACAGGAGGTTGTCGAAGCCCGCCGCCTTGGCCGTATTGACGATCTTGTTGATCAGCTGCCCGTCGGTCGACTCGTCGGCCTGCAGGATCGCCAGCCCGTCGGGGCAGATCTTGCCGGGGGCCGGCCGGATGTTCTGCTTGGCGTCCTCGCACGACTTGAGCAGGTCCTTGGCCTGCCGGCCGTAGGCGACGGCCTCGCGGATCTGCTTGGCGGCCGCGTCGAGCCGCTCGAACAGCGCGTCGATCTTGTAGGTCGGCGAATCGTCGCGCATCACGCTGTCGACGGTCGCCACGAGCTGCCCCTGGTAGGTGATCTCGCTCTTGGTGACGATGATGACCGGGGCCTGCTGCAGGGTATCGTGGGCCTGCGCGCTGGGCAGCTCCAGGCCCTTCACGGCCTGCAGCAGCTCGCCGCTGGCCGAGAACACCATGAGCAGGAAGGTGACGAGGATCGTCATCATGTCGACGAACGGCGTCAGGTTGAGCGAGATGTTGCCGGGCCTGTGCGCCGCGCTGCCGGCGCCTCGCACGAGGTGCTTGAACTTGACCGAGCGGTAGAGGCGCGGGCCTGCTGACTGGATCGACACAATCGCCTCCTTTTATAGAGATGGCCGGGCCGCGAGGCCCTGCGGGTCAGAGAGTCCAACGTCCTGGAAACCGGCCCGTACGGCGATGTCCATCGCGTGGATGATATCCTGATACTTCACCGGAGCCGCCGTCGTGCTCTCCGCCGCGATCTCGAGGTCGGTGCGATCACTGAAGAACGTCGAGGTCTTGTGCTCCTTGAGCGTGGTCTCGAACCGCTCCCAGTCCTGCCCTTCTCCCTTCTTGGGGATCTCCTGGAACTCGTTGACCCGCGACAGGCCGACCCAGATCCGATCGGACTGGAGCAGCACCGAGAGGATCACGCGCTCGTCGTCCTGCTGGACCTGCGCCTGGTCGCGCGACTTGCCCTTGGGCTGGATGTTGATCTGGGCGATGTTGACCCACACCGCGGTGACCAGCAGGAAGGAGGTCAAGCAGCTCATCAGATCGATGAACGGAACGATGTTGAGCTCGATGTTGACGCTCTTCTTGTCGTCGGTTCCAATGGACGCAGCCATGGTACGAACTCCTCGCTAGCGATTCTGGGGGCACACCGCCCCCGGTGTGGGCCGGGGATGTGCCGGCCATGTGCCGGTGTGGTGGTGTGGTCGATCGTCGGTGCGAGGGGTCACGCCGAGGGCTGCATCTGGGCGCGGTGCGACGTCACCAGGTTGACCACCTGGACGGTGACCTCGTTGATGTCGTCGATCACGTGCGTGGTCTTGCCCTGCAGCAGCGAGAACCCGAGCAGCGCGACCAGCGACGTGAAGATGCCGAAGAACGTGCAGTTGAGCGCCTCGGCGACGCCGTTGGCGAGCTCGGTCGAGCGGTTGCCGCTGTCGGCGCTGGCGACCGAGCCGAACGAGCCGATCATGCCGCCGATCGTCCCGAGCAGACCCGCCATGACTGCGAAGTTCGCCGTCATCGCCAGGTACGGGGTGCGCGCGTTGATCTTGGGGAGCTCGCGCAGCGCGGCCTCGTCCATCGCGGCCTGGACCTCGTCGTCGCTCTTGTTGAACTTCATCAGGCCGGTTTGGACGATCCGGGTCATCGGCGTCGGGTTACCCGAGCACACCTTGATCGCGCCTTGCACGTTGCCGCTCATCACCTGGCTCTTGAGCAGCGCGAGCAGCTTGTCCTTGTCGACCGACGAGCGGAACAGGTAGATCGCGCGCTCCACGATGATCGCGATGGTCACCACCGAGGTGAACAGAATGGGCCACATGCCCGGGCCGCCCTGGTGGAAATGCGTCGAGATTGAGGTCAACATGAACGTCCTCTCCGATGGTCCGAGGTCGGGGATGCGAGTGCAGGTCTGGGCGGTGCCGAAATGCAAGCCGGGATCCACGGCGTAACCGGGTGAGATGCTTTGTGTTGTACAGATAAGTACATGGCCTCGGGCCGTAGCATCTCGGGACGCGTCGAGGCGAAATGCTACGGCGCGAATGCTACGGGAGCCACGGGCATCTACGTGGGGGAACCAAGCCCTGGCGCGAAGCGACAGGCCGGATGCGAAGCAGACGGCGGGCCGGTGAAGCCGAGCCAGGCGTGACCCGGCGAAAGCCGGAACCTGTGGCGATGGGTCATGTCATAGGGGACATGCGGCTTTCTCGCTTCGTCGGCTTCATCGATCTCGGGGTCGCCACGGTCGTCCTGGTGACCCTGGTGCTGCCGGCGCGGGAGATGTATGCGAGCGCGGTCGGCGCCGGCAGCGACGCCGAGCAGTTCGCGCTCGCGCTCGCCGAGGCGCGGACCATGGCGCGTCCGGATGACGGCGCGGCGACCGACGAGCTGTCGCGCCGGCTCGGCGCCGCTGGCCAGAAGGACTGGGCGATCGAGCTCGCGGTCCGCGGCAGCGAGCGTGCGCGGAGCTCGCCGACCCGCTGGCGCGCGCTGCTGGCCGCGTCGGTCGCGCTCGTCGATCGGCTCGATGTGGTACCGGCGCTCGACTATGCCAACCGCGCCCTGTCGGCGTGCGGCGGCCATCCCGAGGCCTGCCCGAGCTGGGAGCAGATCCGCATGCAGCTGTACCAGCAGCACCTGGACGCCGGCGTGAAGTCGGGCATCGACCCGCATCGCGGGCCCGAGGCCGCCCAGACGTTCCGCCGCGCCGGCGAAAGTGCGCTGCGTCAGATCCATCTTGGCGGCCGCGGCGCCGAGCGGGGCGCGACAGGGGCGCCCGCGCCGCGCGGCACGGACCGTTCCAGCGAAAACCATCCGTAACGCCGCCCAGCTGTGCATCGGCGCAGGTCCCGGGCTATCATTGACTCATGCGCCCTCTCCGCGTGGTCGCCGTCTTGGCACTGGTCAGCGCCTGTGCCGAGACAATGTCCAGTACGCCGCGCACGCGGTTGACCGCCAAGGACATCGTGCAGCGCTCCAGCCCGGCGATCGTGCGGATCGAGGCCGGGCCGGAGAAGATCGGGACCGGCTTCATCCTCGACAAGACCGGCGTGGTCGCGACCAACCTGCACGTCGTGGTCGGCGAGGCGGCGATCAAGGTCAAGCTGTCCGACGGCTCGCAGTACGCGGTGACCCAGATCGACGGCGTCGACCCCGCGCGCGACCTCGCGCTGCTCCAGATCCGGGCCGGCAAGGATCTCCCGACGCTCAACCTCGGCGACAGCAACGCGATGTCGGCCGGCGACCAGGTCGTGGCGATCGGCAACCCGCTCGGCTTCGACAACTCCGTGACCAGCGGCCTGATCTCGCAGGTCCGGCCGATCTGCGGTCCGGCCGACATCACCGCGAAGAAGTGCACCCAGGAGCTCACCGTGCTGCAGATCTCGGCGGCGATCTCGCCGGGGTCGAGCGGCGGCCCGCTGTTCAACCAGTACGGCGAGGTCGTCGGGGTCACCACCGCGATCATCACCGCCGGGCAGAACTTCAACCTCGCGGTGCCGGGCAACTACCTCAAGCCGCTGGTCGCGCAGCGCGTCGCGATATCGCTCGACCAGTTTGCCAAGGAGACCCAGGAGGCCGACGAGCACCGCCACCGCGAGCGCGCCGAGAACAAGTCCAGCGCCGACATCCAGCGCCACGTCCCGCTCCACGAGATCGCCGTGTTCGATGGCTGCAAGGTCGAGGACATCGAGGACCTCGTCAACCAGATCGGCGAGGCGATCGAGACCGGCGCGCCGCTGTACAACGAGGGCAAGCACGAGGCGTGCTTCCGGATCTACGAGGGCACGGCGGTCAAGTTCGAGCACGACGCGGCGTGCGGCGGGGTGCGCGGCGCGTTCGGCGACGGCCTGCTGCGCGCGAGCGGACTGAACAGCTACACCGAGAAGGCGTGGGCGATGCGCGACACGTTCGACGGCTTGCTCGACGCCGCGCGGCGGTGGGCCGAGAAGCACCCGCAGCCCCGGCCCGGCGCGAGGCCGCCGGCCAAGAAGAAGTGATCCTCTACCTGTTCGACATCGACGGCACGCTGCTCCACGCGCGGCGGTCGGGCTCGAGCTCGTTCGATGCGGTGTTCGCCGACCGCCACGGCATCGCCGGCGCCTGCCAGGGCGTGCGGTTCGGCGGCAAGACCGATCCGGCGCTGATCGAGGAGATCTTCGTGGCGCGGCTCGGCCGGCCGCCGAGCGAGACCGAGCGCACCGCGTTCCTCGACGCCTACCTCGCGCTCCTGCGCGCCCACCTCGAGCGCCACGGCGTGGAGGTCCTCGCCGGTGTCGGCGACGCGCTGGCCTGGCTGTCCGCGCGGCCCGGCGTGCTGCGCGGGGTCGCGACCGGCAACGTCCGGGCCGGCGCCGACGCCAAGCTCGCGGCCGCCGGGCTCGCCGGCCACTTCGCGCTCGGCGGCTACGGCTGCGACTCGCAGCTGCGCGCGGAGCTGGTCGCGGCGGCGATCGCGCGCGGCCGGCAGCGCGCCGAGCTCCGCGAGGTGGTCGTGGTCGGCGACACGGTGCACGACATCACCGCGGCCCGGGCGTGCGGCGCCATTGCCTGCGCGGTCGCGACCGGCAGCGATCCCGCCGAGGTGCTGCAGCACGCCGACGTCGTGCTCGGATCGATGGCCGAGCTGCCGACCTGGCACGCCGCGCGCTACGGCGCGCTATAGCACCGGGCGCGACGTCAGCCCCTGCGGATCGGTGAGGCCGACGTCGATGAACCCGGTCTTCACCGCGACGTCCATCGCCACGATCATCGTCTGGTACGTGATCGGGTGGGACGCGGTGCTGTTGACCGCGAGCTCCATCGCGGTCGTGCTCTCGAACCACGGCGACGCCTTGTGCTGGCGGAGCGCGTCCTCCAGCGCGCGCCAGTCGTACCCGATGGCGGTCTTCGGGATCGTCTGGAAGTCGTTGACCCGCGACACGCCGATCCAGATCTGCTCGGCGTCGACCAGCACCGACAGCTTGACGTCATCGCACCCGGACCCGTCGGGACACGGCGGCGCGTCGCGGGCGTGACCGGTCGGCCGGATGTCGAGCCGCGCGAGGTTGACCCACGCCACGGTCAGCATGAGGAACGCGACCAGGCAGCTCATCACGTCGATGAACGGGATGATGTTGAGCTCGACGTTGACCGCCTTCTTGTCGCCGGAGCCGAGTGCCAGGGCCATGCGCGGGAGACACCGGCGCGCCTGCGGTGTTGCGCGGCGATTGCCGGGAACCAGGGCGCCGCGCTGGTGTCCAAGCTCGCCGCTGCCGCTGCCGCTGCCGCTGCCGCTGCCGCTGCCGCTGCCGCTGCCGCTGCCGCTGCCGCTGCTGCTGCTGCCCCCGCTGCCGCTGCCGCCGCTCCACCGCCACCACGGTCGCGCCGCCGCGATGTGCGCCATGCCGGGGTCATGGCCCGGCGGCTGCGAGCGCCGCCGCGAGATCGCCGGCCGCGGCGCGCCGCGCGACGCAGCGGTCGATCGTCGCGAGCGTGCGATCGAGGACGCGCCGGCCGCCGTCGATCGCCGCGAGCTTCGGGGCGGCGGCCGCGGCAAGCTCGGCGCGCGCGCCCACGTCGCACAGCCCGGCGAATGCACCGAGCGCGTCGCGCGCACCGGCGCGGCCCAGCGCCTCGATCACCGCGGGGAACCGGTCGCGGATCGCGCGCCACGCCGCGGATCGCGCCTCGCTGCGCGCCAGCATCTCGGCGAGCGCCGGCCACACCCGGTCGGCCGGGAACCGCCGGTCGAGCAACGCGCCGACGATGCGCGGCGCGAGCGCCGCGGGGAACGCGCCGAGATCGTCCAGTGCCGCGTCGCGCGCCGCGTCGGTCCGCGCGGCCGTCGCGTCGCGCAGCAGATCGTCGAACCGCGCGGGGGCTTCGCGCGGCGCGGTGAGCTGGATCAGCCGGCGCCGGCGACCCGCGCTCGGGCGGCGCTCCAGCTCGGTGCGAGCGGCGGCCGCGGCGGACGGCTCGATCGCGCCGCGCGCGAGCTCGACGGCCTGCCCGACCGCGAGGTAGTCGGCCGCCGACCGGGCGCGGACCAGCGCGGGGTGGGTCAGCAGCTCGGCAAGCCGGCCCGCGAGCCAGGCCGTCCACGCCGACCGTACGGCGTCATCGGCGAACGCGTCGACCGCGCGCGCCACCTCGAGCGCCGCCAGCGCGCCGTAGGTGTCGTGCGCGCCTGCCAGCGCGGTGATCTCGGACAGCGCGCGCGCGACCGGCAGCTCGCCGCGCCGCACCGCGATCGCGGCGTCGTCGCCGCGCGCCAGCCGCTCGTCGGGCGACAGCTCGGACAGCGGCGCAAGCGGCGGCGCGCCCTGCCACTGCGTGACGTAGTAGCCCGCGCCGCCGTCGTTGCCGACCAGCCAGGCCGGGCAGCCGGCGGTGGCGGGCAGCGCCTGCTCGGTGCGCGCGCCGGCGAGCAGGCACGTGCGGCCGGTCCCGCCGGTCGCCACCGGGTAGCGCAGGCAGACCGGCACCGTCACGCCATCGCGCGCCGCGGCGACGACCGTCGTGGTGGCGGAGGCTGTGGAGGTGGTCGAGGAAGTGCTCGAGGAAGTGCCGGCCTCGCAGCGCAGCGCGAGCTCGACCACCGGCGTACCGGCGTGCCGCAGGTTTGCGGCCAGCGCGTCCGCGACCTCGGGACGGGTCGCCGCGCCGAGCGCCGCCAGGAACGCCTCGGTCGTCACCGCGGTCCCGGCGTGGGCGGTCAGGTAGCGGCGCACCGCGGCCTGGAACGCATCGGCTCCGACGAACCGCTCGAACATCGCCAGCACCGCCGCGCCCTTGTCGTACGCGATCGCGTCGAACGCCGGCTCGACCTCGCCGGCCGTCGCGATCCGGCGCACCAGCGGCCGGGCATCGACCTCGTCGTCGGCCTCCAGCGCGTGGAGCCGGTCGAGGTGGGCGAGCCACGGCGGCCGCGCCGCGCCGAGCGCCGCGGTGACGCGCTCGCCGAGCCAGCTCGCGAACGCCTCGGACAGCCAGAGGTGGTCCCACCAGGCCGGGGTCACCGCGTCGCCGAACCACTGGTGCGCGAGCTCGTGGGCGGCGACCGGGATGAAGTCGCCGCGGCCGGCGAGGATCGCCGCCTGGAACATGACGAGCCCCGGGTTCTCCATCGCGCCGAAGAACTCCGGGACCGCCACCAGGTCGAGCTTGGCCAGCGGCAGCGGCGCGCCGACGTAGCGCTCCAGCGCGTCGATGATCTTCGGCAGCGCGCGGCCCGCGGCGGCGACCTGCCGGCCGTCGCCCGCGGCGACCGCGAACTGCACCGGGATCCGGCCGCGGCCGAGCCGGCCGGCGTCGACCCGCTCGAACGGCCCGACCGCGACGGCGAGCAGGTAGCTGGGCAGCGCCGCGATCTCGGCGAACCGGACCTCGCGCCGGCCGTCGGGCAGCACCCGCTCGGCGGCGACCGGCGCGTTGCCGAGCGCGATCTGGTCGCGCGGCACGACCGCGGTGACCCGCCATGCCGGCTTGAACCGCGGCTCGTCGAAGCACGGCGCGATCCGGCGCGCGAACACCGACTCGGCCTGCGAGTACAGGTACCAGCGGCCGCCGGTGCGCTCGCGAAACATCCCCTGCTCGTCTTTGCCCGCATGCCGGCTCAGGTCCGTGACCCGCCCGGCGTAGTCGATCACCAGCACGACCGTCCCCGGCCCGACCGTGCGCGGCAGCGCGAAGCCCACGACCTGGTCGCCGCCCGCCACCGGCGCGACCGACTCCTCGCGGCCGCCCGCGCGCAGCACGGCCCTCGAGATGTCCAGCTCGACGGCGTTCAGCCACAGCCGTGTGGTCGGGGCGGTCACCGTGATCGTGATCGCCACCCGGCCGGTGAACGACGCCCGCTCGGGATCGAGCTCCAGCGTCAGGTCATAGGCCAGCGGCGCGACCCCCTCGGGCAACCGTGGCCCGGGCGGAGCACGATCCGCATCGACCGACACTGCCAGCCCGCCGGGTCCGGAAACCTGCGTCCGCGTCCCGGCTGCGGGCGTCAGAACCGATGGTGCGGCAAGCGGGCGTGCGATCGGCGCCGCCTCGGGCCGGCCGCAGGCGGCCAGCGCGGCACAGAAGAGCAACGCGCGCACGCTCGAATTGTTCCATGCCGCGGCAGCGCGCGCCCGGCATGGGGCGTCGTCCGACCGCAGCCGGGATCACAGCGGGCGGGATCCACACGGGGCGGCAACGCGAGCGCCAGGCGATGCGGGGGTCACTCCGAGCGGTAGCTAGCTACCACGGCCGGGTACTGCGGGGCGCAGGAGGTTGAGTATTGTCAGAGGTCCAGCTGCGAGACGGGCGGTCCGCCGACTCCCGCGAGGATGAGCCCCCGACAGCGCCGTCAGCGAGCGTGTCCGCGCTCTGCACAGGCCCGTGCGGGCCGGTGCGCGCTCTGCACAGGCCCGTGCGGACCGGCGCGGCGGGGCGCGGCGCGGCAAGCGCGTGGCGGGCGCGGCGTGCGGTACGCTGGCGGCGCCGATGCTGCCCACCTCGATCCCCGGGATCCTCGACGTCGTGCTGGTCCGCGGTGCGCGCGCGCCCGCCGACGCCGCGCTCGATCTGGTGATCGAGGTGCCGCACGGCGCGACCACCACCGCGGACTTCACGGCGCTGGCGGCGCAGCTGACCAGCCCGCTGCCCGACGACCTGATCGCGTTCTTCCACGTCAACACCGACGCCGGTGCGCCCGAGCTCGCGCTGGCGACCGCGCGCCGGCTGGTCGCCGATCAGCCTGCGCGCTGCGTGGCGGTCCTGCGCTGCCGGATCCCGCGCACGTTCATCGACTGCAACCGCCGGATCGACGCGCCGCCCGACGAGTTCCGCGCCGGCAAGGTCACGCCCGGCGTGATGCCATGGATCACGACCGCCGAGGACCGCGCGGTGCTGCGCGCCGCCTACGACCGCTACGTCGCCGCCGTGCGCGACGCAGCCGGCGAGCTCGGCCCCCGCGGCGCGATGCTCCTGCTCCACAGCTACGCGCCGCGCTCGGTCGACGTCGAGGTCGATCTGCAGATCGTGCCCAGCCTGCGCCGCGCCTACCTGCCCGACCGCGAGCCGACCTGGCCGCTGCGCCCCGAGGTCGACGTGATCGGCCGCGCGCTCGACGGCACCGACCACGCCCCGGCCGGCGTGGCCGGCGCGCTGCGCGGCGAGCTCGCCGGCCTCGGCATCGCGGTCGCCGACAGCGCGACGTATCCGCTCCACCCCAGCACGCTGGCCTGGGATCACGTGATGGCCCGGCCCGGCCGCGCGCTGTGCATCGAGGTCCGCCGCGACCTGCTCGCCGAGCGGTTCGAGCCGTTCGTCGAGCTACGGATCGCCGAC
>JBGQCL010000221.1:0-18418 GCA_041495365.1 Kofleriaceae bacterium
CCCCCCGTGGGATCGACCGCGGCGAGCCGGCCGCGGCGCAGGTCGTGATCGAGGGCGAGCGGGCGCTCGCCGGCGCCGCCGGGCGGCCGGTGGTCGCCTCGGCGCTCGACGCGCTCGCCAGCCGCGCGGCCACCGCGGCGGGGCTGCCGGCGCTGACCCGGGGCTGGATCGGCTGCCTGGCGATCGCGGCGATCGAGCGCGCCCGGCCGGCTCCCGATCTCGGAGCGGTCGCGCGCTGCGCGCTGCCCGATCCGCTGCGCCTGCCGCTGGTCGCCGATCTGATCGCGGCCGGCACCGGCCCGATCGCCGATCGCCGCGCCGCGCTCGATCGGCTGGCGACCCACGCCGATGCGCGGGTCCGCGTCGCCGGGCTCGGCGCGCTGCCCGCGCTGTGGAAGGCCGGCGACGCCTCCGATCACGCGAGCGCGATCGCCACCCTGATCGCCGCGCTCGCGGCGCGCGAGCTCCACCTCGCGGGCGCCGCGGTCGACGCCGCCGGATCCATCTACGACGCTGCCGGAGACGCCGACCGCGCATCGCTCGCGCCGCTCGACGCCGCGGTGATCGCGCGGGCCCGCGCCGAGCGCGATCCCGAGCTGGGCGCGGCGCTGCTCCAGCTGATCGGCAAGCGCCGGCTGGAGGGCGGAGCCGGCGCCTGCCGCGGCGCGCTCGACGCCGATCCGGTGCGCGCCCGCGCGGCGATCGGCTGCCTCGAGGCGCTCGGCGAGCCGCGGAGCTGGACGCCGCCGGCCGCGACTCCGCCGCCGGTCGATGTTTCCACCGTGATCGGAAAAGCCTTGCGCTGGCGCCTGACCACCACGCGCGGCGACGTCGTCATCGCGCTTCATCCGGAGGTGGCACCGTGGGCGGTCGCCGCGATCGTCGCGCTGACCCGCCGCGGGTTCTACGATGGCATCGCGTTCCACCGCGTCGTGCCGGACTTCGTCGTGCAGGGCGGCGATCCGACGGAGTCCGGCTCGGGCGGACCCGGGTTCGCGCTGCCCGCCGAGCCGGCGACCCTGCTGGACGGCGCGGGCTACCTGGCCGGCGGCGTCGGCATCGCGGACGCCGGGCGCGACAGCGGTGGCTCGCAGTGGTTCGTGATGCACAGCCGCGCCCCGCACCTCGATGGCCGCTACACCTGGATCGGCGCGGTCGAGAGCGGGCAAAAGTCGGCAGACGCGCTGCTGATCGGCGACCGCGTGGTCCGCGCCGTGATCGAGGCCACCCGGTAGCTCCCGGGGGATGCGGTAGAACTCCGGCATGAAGAAATCACCACGCACCGCGCAGAAGCTCGCGCTCCGCAAGGACACCCTCCGCGTGCTCGGCAAGCTCGATCTCTCGGAGATCGCCGCCGGTCTGCCCACCACCACGGTCCTGCCGACCCGGGCCTTGTGCCCGTCGGTCAGGATCATCTGTGACACGACGATCAACACGACCGCCTAGTGCTCCCTGATCGCGGCTGCGGTCAAACGTCCGCGCTGCGATCAAAAGCGTCGAAACGGTCCGGATCGCCCGCTGTCCAGCGGATATGGCGATCGAGCGCAGCGAGACGGAGGGTGGGGACCCCGACGGCTCCGCCGGCGGGGCGGGGGGCAGAGCCCCCCGTGGGAGCGATCCGGCGAATAGACCCGCGCGGTGCCGCGTTCGTTGCAGGATGCAGATGCGCACGCGCACGCTCGCCCTCGGTGTTCTCGCGGCCGCAGTCCCGGGCCTCACGCTGGCAAGACCGCTGATCCAGCCCGGCGGTGGATCCGGCCCGGCGTTCCAGCTGGTCGGCCGGCCGGTCGGTGGCGCCAGAGCCGCCCCGCCGACCCCGGCCTACCTGACCGGCGCGCGGATCATGGCCGACGGCGAGGGCGCGCTGGTGATCGACGCCGACAGCGGCGCGCTGCTCCGCACCGACTCCGCCGGCAAGAACCTCGGCCAGGTCGCGATCGCGCGCGACGCCGGTCTGATGACGTACGACGCCGCGGCCGCGATCGCGTACGTCGCGGATCGCCGCAACGATCGGATCGCCGTGGTCCACACCGACACGATGACGATCGCGTCGAGCATCGCGACGCCTGCCGAGCCCTACGGCGTGGCGCTGACGCCCGATCGCAGCCAGCTCCTGGTCTCGACGATCGCCGACCGCGCGCTGGTGGCGTACGACGCGGCGACCGGCCGCGAGCGCTGGCGCACCGCGCTCGGCCGCGAGCCGCGCGGCATCGCGGTGTCGCCCGACGGCACGCGCGCGCTGGTCGCCTACCTCACGACCGGCACGATCGATCAGATCGATCTGCGCGCCCACCGCTCCGACCCGATCGCGCTCGGGCACGACGCGCCCGCGCGGCGCTGTCGCCATTGCGGCAACGATGGCGACAGCTTCGCGCGGGGGGCGTTCGCGGTGACCTTCCTGGGCAACCAGCTCGCGGTTGCGCCGTTCCAGCGCGAGGTCCCGGTGCAGGATGACGCGGGCACCGAGCGGGCCGGTAGCTACGGCGGCGGCTCCGAGTCGCCGATCATCCATCAGCTCGCGTTCTTCCGGTTCGGCAGCGAGCTGACCGAGCAGGTGACGGCGGCGATCTCGCAGCACCAGCCGCGCGCGGTGGCGTGGGACCCGGCGCGCGACGCGCTGTACATCGCCGGGCTGGGCAGCGATACGGTGCTCCAGATCCGCAACGCGTCGCAGGCGTCGATCGAGGCCGGTCCGATCGCCGGGCTGACCGCCGGCGACAGCTGCGGCCCCGACGGACTGGCGGTCACCGCGTCGGGCCGCGTGCTCGCGTGGTGCTCGTTCACCCGCAACGTGGTCCGGATCGACTTCCCCGAGCCGTCGGCGGACCGCGGCGCGAGCGCGGCGGTCGCGCCCGGCCCGACCCTGGTCGCCAGCGCGATGACCGCCCGTCAGCACGACGGCCTGGTGCTGTTCCATGCTGCCAGCTCGGCGGTGTCGGAGCAGGGCAACCTGGCGTGCGCGTCGTGTCATCCGGACAGCCGCGCGGACGGGCTGTCCTGGCGGATCGAGAAGCACGAGCTCCAGACCCCGCTCCTGGCTGGACGCGTGGTGGGTACGCATCCGTACAAGTGGGACGGGGGGGATGCGACGCTGCGCGACAGCCTGCGGTCGACGATGAAGCGGCTCGGCGGCTCCGGTCTGGCGCGGCGCGACATCGCCGCGCTCGCCGCGTACCTCGAGGCGCTGCCCGCAGTTCGCACCCCGACGCGCGATCCGATGCAGGTCGCGCGCGGCCGGAATGTCTTCGACAGCGAGGGCTGCCGGTCGTGCCACGACGGCCCGACCTACACCGACCAGCAGCGTCACAAGCTCGTGGGAACGCTACGGGAAAGCGACACGCCCAGCCTGATCGGCGTGGCCGCCAGCGCACCGTACTTCCACGATGGCAGCGCCGCGACCCTCGAGGCGCTGCTGCGCGATCGCGGCGCGGTTCACGGCATGGCGGACACCGCCCGGCTGACCGACCCGCAGATCGCCGACCTCGCCGCGTTTCTCGACACGCTGTAACGGCGAAATCCCCCACCGGCGCGTCAACCTCCCGGCCACCCCGTGGCTCCATGGGGGCGGAGGTCTTCATGCGCCATGGTTCCCTGATCGCCCTGATGGCCGGCTGCGGGCTGTTCGTCGGCGCACCCCGCATCACGACCGCGTGCGACCACGACGACGACGCGGATAGCGACGACAGCGACGACAACGATCAAGACAGCGGTCAAGACAACGGTCAAGACGATGATGCGCGCGACGCGCAGCGCGCGGCAGCCGAGGCCCAGCGCGAAGCCCAGCGCGCGCAGCGCGAGGCCCAGCGCGAGCAGCGCGAGGCCCAGCGCGCGACGGCCGAGGCCCAGCGCGAAGCGCACGAGGCCGCCGAGGAGGCGCAGCGCGAGGCACGGGAGGCCGGCGAGGAAGCCCAGCGCGAGGCGCAGGAGGCCGCCCGGGAGGCCACCGACGAGGCGCAGCGCGAGGCCGAGCGGGCCGGCCACGAGGCGCAGCGCGAGGCCGAGCGGGCCGGCCGCGAGGCGCAGCGCGAGGCCAAGCGTGTCGCCAAGGAAGGGGCGCGCGAGGCCAAGCGGGCGGCCAAGGACGCCGCGCGTCGCGCCCGGTCTGGCGGCGACGACGACGACAATGACAGCGACGACAATGACAGCGACGACAATGACAGCGACGACAATGACAACGACAACGATCATGACAATGACAGCGGCGATCACGGCGACCACGACGGCGGGTCGTGCGAGCACGGTGGCCCGCATGTCGAGGTCGACACCTCGGCGATCAACGGCCAGCTGGAGCGGCTCGCCGAGCGGCTCGAGGGCGTCGCCAGCCGGCTGGAGCAGCGCCTGCACGGCTGGTCGGCCGACGGCGACGAACAGCCGTTCCGGATCCACGTGCGGCCGCACCCCCATCCCCACGCCCGCCCGGTGATCGGCCCGATGCCGCCGATGCCGGCCATGCCGCCGATGCCGCCGATGTCGCCGATGCCGCCGATGTCGGCCATGCCGCCGATGCCGCCGATGCCGCCCATGGCGCGCATCGCGCCACGGGTGCGCGTGGTTCCTGCCGTTCCGGCGGTGCCCGCGGTTCCGGCCGTGCCTGCGATCCCGGTTCCGCCCGAGGCGCGCCGGTCGCATCATCCCCACGAGCGCCACATCCACGTGCCGGGGAAGGGCGATATCGACGTGAAGTGGGACGTCGACGTCAACTGGGAGTGACCTCCGTCCGGCACCGCCGACTTCGTCGACCGTCCCTCCGCCCGGCGCAGGCCATTCCCCTCCAGGGGGCGGCGGCTCCCCCGAACCGCCGCCTGCCCTGGTTTCCCGCCGCCCTGGGCTCCCTCCGACCTCGTCTCGGGACGCGCGCGCTCGCGTCCGCCTCCCCCCCGCACACCCGGCGAGCCCCTTTGTTCCTTCCGCGCGCGCCGCCGCCCTGCGCTCGTCACCGGCCCCGTCACCGCCCTGCGCTCGTCGCCCCGACCCGCCGCCCCGACCCGCCGCCCCGACCTCGCCCCCCCTGCTGTCTCTCGCCGCCGGCCCTCGATCCTCCGCCTTCCACCGGGACACCGTGCGTTCGCACCCGGATACCCGTATGACGGGTGGCCGGACGATACTTCCCGAAAATCGTCGATCCCTGGGAGCGTGCGAGATCAGCTGGATGCGCTGGTGTAGCTGCGGATCGCTGTGCGCCAGATCACCCGGCTCAGCGCGAGCAGGGCCAGCGAGCCGGCGACGGTGGCGAGGGTCCAGGTGGCCTCGAGCCGGCCGAGCAGCGCCATCGCGGGGGCCGTGGTCATCACCGCCACCGGGATCACGAACGTGAAGACGGTCCGCCACACGCCGTGGAACACCTGGACCGGCCAGCGCGCGACGTCGAAGATCGAGCCGAGCAAGAACATGAGGTTGTCGAGCCGGACGACCCAGAACGAGGCGGCGGCGCAGACCATCCACAGCGCGTAGGTGGCGAGCACTCCCGCGCCGAACAGCACGAGCCCGAGCGCGAGATCGGCCGCCGACGGCCACTCGCCGCGCTGGATCAGCGCATACACGACGATCGCGACCGCGGCGAGCAGGTCGAATACGCGCCACGGCTGGTAGCGCGACGCCGAGATCATCGCCTGGGCGTCGACCGGCTTGAGCAGGACGTAGTCGAATGCACCGGAGCGGATCTTCTCGACCAGGTCCTGCAGTGACGGGCTGATCGTCCCCTCGATCACGGCGTGCACGCCGGTGAAGTACCCCATCACGATCAGCGCGGACGGCCGATCCCAGCCGGGGGCGATCTCGTCGCGCTGGCCGAACACCACGATCAGCGGCACGAGGTTGAGCACCGTCCACGCCGCGGACATCGCGCCCTCGGCCAAGAAGTTGGCGCGGTAGGCCATCGCCGCCGCCGCGCTGACCCGGAACTGGAGCGCGAACAGCCGCAGGATGCGGATCATCCGCCCACCGCCTCGAACCGCCGCACGCCGCGGTGCCACAGCACCAGCGCGCCGGCGAGCGTGATCGCCGCCCATGCGAGCTGACCGCCGAGCAGGCGGACCAGATCGTCGCGATGCTGGGTCCGGGTCATCAGCTCGACCGGCGCGCTCAGCATGAACCGGAACGGCAGCCAGCGCGCGAGCTTCGCGACCGGCCCGAGCAGCTCCAGCGGCATCAGGTAGCCCGAGAACAGCGAGTACAGCGCGAAGTACAGGTTGGCGATCGCCATGGTCTGGGTCAGGAAGAACGCGAGCGCGCCGATCGCGAACAGCAGCGCGAACGTGATCAGCCACGCCAGCGCGATCGACGGGAGGACCAGCGCGATCCGGAGCGGATCGCTGGTCAGCGCGCTGCTGCCCGAGCCGACCAGCAGGATCACCGCGACCGGCACCGCGATGATCGTGCGGAACGGGATCGCCGCGGCGTGGCTCGCCGCGTAGGCAACGAACGGGTGGATCGGGCGGAGCAGCCGCATCGCCATCGCGCCCGACCGGATGTCCTCGCTCATCTGCCACGCGACCCAGTTGCCGGTCAGCTGGCGGACGATCAGGGCGGCCAGGAAGTAGGCGACAAAGTCGGCCGACGAGTACTGCGCGAACGGCTGGAGCCGCGCGACGCTGGTCCACAGCCCGAGCATGATCAGCGGCTGGGTCGTGGTCAGGATCCAGACCAGGAACTCGGCGCGGTACGCCAGGCTCTCGGCGACGCCGATCCGCCACAGCGTCGGCAGCGCGCGCAGCGTGCGCCCGGCGGTCACGACGCGTCGGCCTCGGTGTCTGCCTTGGCCTTGGCCTTGGCCTCGGCCTCGGCCTCGGCCTCGGCGCGGCGCTGCTCGCCGAACATCGCGCGCAGCACGTCCTCGAGCGGCGGGTCCTCGATCGCCAGGTCGGCGGCGCCGAGCTCGCCGAGCAGCCGGCCGATCACGCCGGGGACCTCGCGCTCGGCGACCCGCAGCGTGATGCGCTGGCCGTCGCGGACCAGCAGCGCGCCGAGCCGGGCGAGCTCGTCGTCGCCGATCGGCCGGGTCAGCGTGAACGACACCCGCTTGTCGGGGTCGCGCGTCTTGATCAGCTGGCGGAGGTCGCCGTCGTGGATCAGCTTGCCGTGATCGATCACGATGATCCGCGGGCACAGCGCGACGACGTCGTCCATGTAGTGCGAGGTCAACAGCACCGTGGCCTCGTGGCGCTGGTTGTAGCTGCGCACGAAGTCGCGGATCGCGACCTGCATCGCGACGTCGAGCCCGATGGTCGGCTCGTCGAGGAACAGCGTGGTCGGCTGGTGGAGCAGCGCGGCGGCGAGCTCGCACTTCATGCGCTCGCCGAGCGACAGCTGGCGGGTCGGCTTGTCGAGCAACGGCCCGAGCTCGAGCAGCTCGGTCAGCTCGGCGAGCGTGCGCTCGAAGCGGTCGCCGGGCACGTCGAACACCGCGCGGTTCAGCGCGTAGGTCTCGGCCGGTGGCAGGTCCCAGATCAGCTGCGACTTCTGCCCCATGACCAGCGTGATCTTGCCCAGGAAGCTGGCCTGGCGGCGGAACGGCACATGGCCCTCGACCGAGACCTCGCCGCTGGTCGGGTGGAGCAGGCCGGACAGCATCTTGAGCGTCGTGGTCTTGCCCGCGCCGTTGGGCCCGAGGAAGCCGACCCGCTCGCCGCGCTCGATCGTGAAGCTGACGCCATCGACCGCCTTGACGTCCTCGTAGCGCCGGTGAACCAGCGAGCGCAGCGCGGACGCGAAGCCGGGCGGCCGCCTGTGGACCCGGAAGTGCTTGGTCAGATCGCGCGCGGAGATCACGGCTTGTCCGGGTCGGGGGCAGGGCGGACGGCCTCGGCGAGCTCGCCGACCGTCTTGATCGGCAGCGAGTCGATCGACTCGCCCTCCAGCATGGTCTGCAGCAGGTGGGCGCCGACCTCGGCGAGCTGGGTCAGCCCGGCGACCCGGCTGGCGATCAGCTGGTGGCGCGCATCGTCGATCCCACGGGGGGGCTTGCCCCCCGCCCCACCGGCAGGGCCGTCCCCACCCCCCATCTCGCCTGGCTCGAGGGCTTCGAGCTCGCGGCTGGCCTCGGCGAACGCCTCGTGCGCGGTGCGGATCCAGCGCAGCTCACGCTCGCGAAACACCCGCGAGATCATCTTCCAGATGCTGGTCTCGGCCTCGAAGTGCTCGCGGCGCTCGCCGACCACCCAGGTCTTCTTGATGATGCCCCACTGGATCAGCTCGTTGACCAGCATCGACACGGCGCCGGTCGACAGCCCGAGCCGCTCGCCGAGATCGGCGGCGGTCAGCGGGTGGTCCTCGAGGTAGAGCACGGCCCACATCCGGCCCATGTTGCGGCGGAAGCCCCACGCCTCGATCAGCGCGCCGACCGCATCGGCGACCTTGAGCACGGCCGGATCGACGGTCATGGCGTGCCGTCGGGGTCGTCGGGCTTGGTCACGACCTGGTCGCGGGTGGTGACGCGCACGGCACCGCCGACCGACTCGGGCGGCACGCCGAGCGCCGCGTGCTCCTGGCGCCGCCGGTTGATGATCTCGATGATCTCGCGCTGCGACAGGCCGCCGGACGGCCGGATCGTCACGCTGGCCGCGCGGCCGGTCTTGAGCTCGCGCGCGGTCACCGAGAGGATCGACTCGACGTCGGCCGTGATCACCAGCTCGACGCGGGTCGCGCCGGCCGGGCCGGGCGGCAGGTCGTCGAGCACGACCTGGCCGAGCTTGCGGTTGTTGGCGACGTCGGCCGAGTCGCCCTGGTAGAGCTCGATCGTGACGAACGTCTGGTTGTCCTCGGTGGTCTTGAACACCCGCCGGGCGCGGACCGGCAGCATCGAGTTGCGCGGCAGGACGACCGCGAACTGCGAGTCGCCGACCTTGATGCCGAGATCGTGGGGCGTGACGTCGAGCAGCGCGGCGTCGTCGGACGTGCCGGCGAGGATCCCGGCGTACTGCGCGGCGCCGAGCGCGACGACCTCGTCGGGGTTGGCGCCGCGCGACGGCTTGCGGTGGAACACGCGCTCGACGACGTCGGCCACCGCCGGCCACCGGGTCATCCCGCCGACCAGCAGGACGTCCTCGACCTCGGCCGGGGTCAGCCGGGCATCGGCGAGCGCGCGGCGGCACGGCGGCTCGAGCCGGTCGAGCAGGTCGCGGGTCGCGGTCTCGAACAGCTCGCGGGTCACCGTGCCCTCGTAGTTGATCGGCGCGCCGTGGGCGTCGTTGGCCAGGAACGGCAGGTTGATCCGGGCCTCGCGATCGACCGACAGCGTCTTCTTGGCGGCCTCGACGGCGTCGCGCAGCCGCGACAGCGCGACCGGGATCGCGGTGAGGTCGACCCGGTGCCGGCCGAACACCTCGTCGACCAGGCGCTCCAGCACGCGGCGATCCCAGTCCTCGCCGCCGAGCGCGCTGTCGCCGCCGGTCGCCAGGACCTCGAAGATCCCGCGGTCGACGCTCATGATCGAGATGTCGAACGTACCGCCGCCGAGGTCGAACACCGCGATCACCCGGCGGCCGCTCGACCCGCGGTGCGCGCCGTACGCGAGCGCGGCGGCGGTCGGCTCGTTGAGGATCCGGATCACGTCGAGCCCGGCGATCTGGCCGGCGTCGCGCGTCGCCTGGCGCTGGGCGTCGTCGAAGTACGCCGGGACGGTCACCACCGCGCGGGTCACCGGCTCGCCGAGCGCGTCCTCGGCGACCTTGCGCACCGCGCGCAGGATGTGGGACGCGATCTCCTGTGGCGAGATCGGCTGGCCGTGGATCCGGACCCAGGCGTCGCCGTTGGGCGCCGCGACGATCCGGAACGGCGCGAGCCGGGCGAACCACGACACGTCGTCGGCGTTGACCTTGCGGCCGATCAGCCGCTTGGCGCCGAACACCGTCGCCGCGGCGTTGGTCACGCCCTGGCGGCGGGCGCGCGCACCGACCGCGACCTGGCCGGACTCCGCCCAGCTGACCCACGACGGGACGATCCGCTCACCGTCGGCGCCGGCCAGGATCCGGGGCTGGCCCTTGTCGTCGAGCACCGCGACGCACGAGTTGGTGGTTCCGAGATCGATGCCGATGATGCGTGACATCGCCTACGGCTCCTTCTTGCCCATCAGGCGGCTGAGCAAGCCCTTGCGCTCGGTGGTGGCCTGGCGCCGCATCTCGGCGAGCTCGCGCGCCGCGCGCTCGTTCGACGGATCGATCTCGAGCGCGGTCTCGAACCGCTGCGCGGCCTCGAGCCGGTCGCGCGCGGCGAGCGCGAGCAGGCCCTCGCACAGCTCGGCGCCGGCGCGGACGTTGCGGTCGTGGGCGTGGCGCCTGGCCAGCATCCGGTAGCCCGCGAGCGCCTCGTCGAGCCGGGCCTGATCGATCAATTCCTCGAGCGCCGCGATCTCGGCGGCGTCGATCGACGCCGGCAGCACCGGCACCTGCTGGGTCTGGGCGAACGGGGACGTGGCGGCCCGGCGGTCGACGGGCGGGGTCGACGGCGCGCGGCCCGGCGGGGGCGTCGTCGATCCCGCGGGGAACTGCGAGGACGGCGGGGGCACCGCCGCCGACGGCGCGTCGGGATCTCCGGTCGCCCGGTGCGGCGCGTCGCGGCGGGGCGCGGCGGGCGGCCGGAGCACCGCCGGCACCGGCACGGTCACCGTCGGCAGCGCCGGCGCCACGGGGCTCGCGGGCACGGCGACGCGCTGGGCCGCGCGTGGCGGGGGCACCGACGGTAGCGGGCGCGCCGGCGCGGGGACCGCGCGAGGCGCCGGCGCGGACCTGCCGAGCGACTGCAGCACCTGGACGCGGCCGGCGGCGTCGCCGAGCCGGCGGTAGGCGTCGCGGATCAGGATGAAGATCTCGGCGGCGAGCTGGCGCAGCTCGGTCGACTCGTAGCGCGCGAAGCGGTCCGGGTGGTAGCGCTTGGTCAGCTCGCCGAACGCGGCGCGGACCTCGGCCTCGCCGGCCTCGTAGCCGACGCCGAGCACGAGGAACGGGTTGAGCTTCTTGAGCGACTCGGCCTCCGAGACCAGCGCCTTGACCAGGTCCTGCTCTGCGACCGCGAGGTCGGCGTGGTCGTGGATCGCGGGGATCGAGGCGCTGATCGAGGCACTGATCGAGGCGCTGACCGCGCTCGGGGAGGTCGCCGGGGTCCCGGGCGCCGCCTCGAGCGTCGGGATCGCGCCGCTGACCGAGTAGGCGCCGGTGACCGGGACGCCGCGCACCGGCGTCGCGCGCCGGCGGGCCTCCGAGGCGAGCGCGCTCTCGATCAGCCACACCGAGCTCGCCGGGATCGGCGACAGCGTGAGCTCGATGCCGCTGCCGCGCTGCGGGTCCTGGACGTGGGCGGCGACCACGCCGTCGAGCACGATCACCGTCGCGCTCGGCAGCGTGAGGTCGATGCGCACCGTCGTCCCGACCGGCGGCGCGGTGGCCGCCCGCAGGAACATCGTGCCGTGGCTCAGGTCGCGCTTGTAGATCGTGGCGATCTGGTGCCACGAGGCGCACCGGAGCTTGATCGAGAGCGCGCCCTCAGCCATGCAAATCCACTCGAGATCATAGGCCGATCACGGTTCTCGTGGCAACGTTCGGTACCGCGCCAGGACGCGCTCGTGGCGCTCCTTGATCCGCTGCAGGTAGACGTGCTCGCGCGTGTGGTGCAGCGAGTCCCGGGCGAGCCGGCACAGCCGGTCGACGACGTCGCGCAGGTCCGCCAGCGGCTTGCGAACCAGCCCGACGACGCCGAGGTCGGCGGCGTGTGCGGCGAGCTCGCCGTCGTGGGCGGATGTCATCAGAAAAGCCGGGAGTCCCTGGATCCGGGCGCGCAGCCGGCGCACGGTCTCCAGTCCGTCGATCCCGGGCAGCTGGGCGGCGACCACCGCGAGATCGAGCCCGGTCGAGTGCGCCAGCGTCTCGGCCTCGCGCACCGCCTCCTCGCCGGTGAGGTAGGCGAACGTCGCGATCCCCGCGGCCTCCAGCCGGTCGGCGAGCTCGTCGGCGATCGCGCGCTCGTGCTCGATCAGCAGCACGGCGGGCGGCCGGCTCTCGATCGCGACCGCGGTCTCGCCGGCGGTGCGCGCCCGGGCGGCGAGCGCTTCCTCGGCGTCGATCGAGCGTCGCTCGGTGCGGATCAGATCCTTGAGCAGCTCCTCGATCATGTCGCGCTGCGACGCGATCCGCGCCCGCTCGGCGGCGCGCGCGCCCTGGCGCTCGCAGATCCGCTGGACCACCGCGCGGGCGGCCGCCGTGCCCTCGAGCTGGAGATCGATCACGTCGCCGGCCCCGGCCCGGACGCAGCTGATGATCAGCATCGGATCGGCCTCGCTGGTGACCACGATCGGCAGGGCATGGGGCAACCGCTCGAGGGTGCGGCGGATCGCGTCACCCGCGGCCTGCTGGTCCTCGACCTCGCCGGCGCCGAGCTCGCGGAGGTCGAGCAGGATCGCCGGCGGCGTGATGTCGCGCCGGCTGACCTCGACTGCGGTCGCGATCTCGTCGACGATCGTGACCTCGACGCCGACGCTGCCGAGCCGGTCCATCAGATCGCGCAGCGGACCGGCCACCCCGTGGGGCGAGATCAGGATCGCGGACAGCTCCATCAGTGAAATACCCAGCGCGACTCACCGGCTGCGACGATGTCGTCGATCGAGGACGGCGCGTCGAACAGCTGGTCGGTGAGGTAGAAGCGGTCGAGCAGGTCGCGGTAGTGCGGCGATCGGCGGTCCTGGATCGCGCCGCCGGGCAGCGCCCACCGCACCGTGATCGGCCGTCCCGGGCGGGCCTCGGCGACGAGCCGGTGCACCGGGCCGGCGAGCTCGGAGAAGTCGAGATCCGACCAGCCGGGGTCGGCGCGGCTCACCGTGAAGCCGTCGCCGGCGCGCGGAAATCCACCGGGGTCGGGGTCGCCCGGCGCGGGCAGGCCGAACGCGGCGCCGGTGCCGGCATCGATCGGGGCGATCGCGAGCCGGTGCAGCTTGCCCCATCGCCAGTCCCGCGGGTCGGCGGTGCCGAAGCCGCGGGGCGACTCCAGGTGGGTCATCGCGTCGACCAGCGCCGCGAGGATCTGCACGGTACAGCTGACATCGGGTCCGGGCGCGGCGTAATCGTCGCACAGGATCGGCTGCTGGGTCGCCGGGCTGGTCACCAGCGACTTCGGATCGTTCAGCAGCGCATCCACGACGCGGAGCAGCTGACCGTCGTCGAGCCGCCACACGTCGAAGCTGACCGCGGCGAGCTCGTCGGCCAGCGTGCGCTGGATGAAGAAGTGCATCCAGGTGTGGAACACCGCGGTCGCCGCCGAGTCCGCCGAGTCGGGATCGCTCGCACCCGCCGCCGGGGTCGCGAACGTCCAGCCGTCGAGCAGCGCCCGCGCGGCGGCCAGGCGCGCCTGATCGGCCGCCGGCAGCGCCGCGACGTACGGCGCCAGGTCGCTCGGGGTGCCGGCCGGGCTGTCGAGCCGGGCGAGCGCGGCGCGGATCGCCGGGGTGAGCCGCGCGCCGACGGTGGACCTGGTGTCGCGCTGGATCCGCGCCATGTCGTCGATCGTCATCGCCGGGGTGCCCGGGCCGCCCGTCCCGACCAGCTGTGTGATGCGATCCTCGCGGAGCCCGGCGTCGTAGGCCACCCCGACGTACAGCGGCTCGCCGTCGGTGGTGGCCTGGTCGAGCGGCAGGCCGTCGAACGTCGCGCCGACCGGATCGGCGCTGGCGGTGATCAGGGTGCCTTGCACGGGGCCCACGGCGTGGGGAATGTAGCGCGGCGACAGCGTTGCGCCCGCGATCCAGTCGCCGGTGCCGTCGCCCGGCAGCACGAAGAACGGCGCCTGGGCGTCCTGCCGGACCAGCGGGTCCCAGGCGTAGGCGCCCGGGGGCCGCAGCGGGATCTGCGCCTGGGTGGTCCACCCGATGTGCTGGCGGTCGTCGATCATCGTCCAGCTCCGGCCGCGGGCGGCGCCGGCGAGCGCTGCGAACCCGGCATGGACATCTCCCGCGCGCGCCAGCTGGTAGAGCGCGCGGAGCTCGAAGCTCGGCGGGTCGCCGGTCGATCGGATCGACAGCGCCGCCGGGGCGGTGCGCGGGATCAGCGCGTGCCGGGTGCGATCGATCGCCGGGACGATCGGCCCGTGGTGCGGCACGACCTCGTAGGTCGCCATCGTGTGCCCGGTGATCGCGCCGAGCGCGCCGATCTGGATGTCCTCGGTGAAGGTCTCGATCGGCACGCTGCGCGCGGTGCCGCCGGGATCAATCCATGCGACGCAGTCGCCGCCGCCCCCGGGGCAGGGCGCGATCTGCTCGAGGTAGACGTCGTCGACGTCGTGCCCGGCGGCGGTGGCCGCCCACGCGAGGTGGCGGTTCGAGCCGATGACCACGCCCGGGATGCCGGGCAGGGTGACGCCGAGCACGTCGAGGTCGGGCTCGGCCGGCGGCGGGGCGCCCGAGTCGTCCGGGGCGCGCTGCACGATCAGGTGGATCGGATAGAGCATCGCCGGGCTGGTCAACGGGAGCTGGACGTCGGCGGCGAGCAGGGCGTGCCCGTCGCCGGCGCGCGCCGGGCCGACCGCCCAGGCGTTGCCGCCGGCGCGCGGCGGGCCGAACGCCAGCGGGCCGAGCGCGGCGAGCGCGCTGCCGGGGCCGGGCGGCGCGAAGAACCCGCGTGCGGCGTCGAGCACCGCCTGCGGCACGGTGGGGCGCGGCGCCGGGGCGAGCGGGCCGAGCGAGCCGAGCGGGGCGGCGGTGTGTGGCGCCCGGCGTCCGGCGTCCGGCTGCGGCGGCGGATCGCTGCCGTCGGAGCGCGAGCCGCTGTCGACCGCGATGTTGGGAAAGCCGGCGATCGGCGATGCGGTGCCGACCGGCGTCAGCCGCAGCAGGTCGCGCGAGATCCCGCGGCGCGCCACCGCGGCCGGGTTGCCGGGGTCAGCGCCGTCGAACGTCGCGCGCAGCTTCTGGTACAGCTCGGTCGCGTCGATCTCGCGCGGCGCCGACCACGATTGCGAGAACGCCTCGAACCGGGCCACCACCAGCGAGTCGACCGGCGACCACGCCCGGAACGTCGCCGGGTCGAAGCCGGCGCGCAGGCCGGGGTCGATCGTCCAGTACCCGCGCTGCAGGTCAGCGACGTAGGCGTTCACGCCGTCGGCGAACCGCTCCACGAGCTGCACGACCTCGCGGTCGACCGGGAGCGCCGTCGGCGACTTCAGCAGGTCGAGCGTCTCGGACGCCCGCTGCGCCATCCGGTGCAGGCGCATCTCCAGATCGAGGTCGATCACCGAGGGATCGCTCGCCCCGTACAGCTCGGCGAGCGTGCCGGCGCCCAGCCGGCGCAGGACGTCCATCTGCGGCAGCCGGTCATGCGCCGTCACGTAGCCCTGGACGAACGCGGCGTCGCCGAGCGAGCCGGCCACGATGTGCGCGATGCCGTAGCGGTCGCGGGCCACGTGCACCGGCGCGTCGACCCCGACCGTGAAGTCGCCGTCGAGCGGCAGGCCGTCGAACGGCGCGCTCGCCGTGTTCTCGCCGCAGCCCGCCAGCACGGCGAGGATGGCGAAGACGGCGGGCCAACGCATGGCGCGGGTATACCTCGGCGGGTAGGATGCTCGCGATGGCCGATTCTCTGTTCCTGCGCGCGTGTCGCCGGCAACCCGTGGAGCGCACGCCGATCTGGATGATGCGCCAGGCCGGCCGCTACCTGCCGGCGTACCGCGCGGTGCGCGCGCGGGCCTCGTTCCTCGAGCTGTGCCGGAGCCCCGACCTCGCGTGCGAGGTCACGCTCCAGCCGATCGACGAGTTCGGGTTCGACGCCGCGATCCTGTTCTCCGACATCCTGATCACGCTGCCGGCGATGGGGATCGACGTCGCGTTCCCCGACGCCGGTCCCAAGATCGCCGCGCCGATCCGCAGCCACGCCGCGATCGAGGCGCTGCATGTCCCCGATCCCGAGGCCGAGCTGCCGTTCGTGATGGAGGCCGTGCGCAGGATCAAGGCCGCGCTGGCCGGCCGGGTGCCGCTGATCGGCTTCGCCGGCGCGCCGCTCACCATGCTGACCTACGTGGTCGAGGGCGGCGGCTCCAAGGACTACGCCCACACCAAGGCGATGCTGTACGGCGCGCCGGCGTCGGCCCACGCGCTGCTCGACAAGCTGGCGCGGACCTGCGCGACCTTCCTCGAGGCCCAGGTCGCCGCCGGCGCCGATGCCGTGCAGATCTTCGACAGCTGGGGCGGCATCGTGTCGCCCGGCGACTTCCGCGACTACCCGCTGCGCTACGCGCGGCAGGTGATCGAGCTGCTGCGCGCGTCGCCGGTGGTCGCGAGCCGCCGCGTGCCGATCATCTACTTCGTCAACGGCTGCGCGCCCTACCTCGACGACTATGCATCGAGCGGCGCCGACGTGCTCGGGGTCGACTGGCGGGTCGGGATCGACGAGGTCCGCCGGCGGGTCGGCGACGGCGTCGCGCTGCAGGGCAACCTCGATCCCGGCGCGCTGTTCGCCGGCCCCGGCGAGATCCGCGCCCGGGTCGCCGACATCCTCGCGCGCGCGGGCGCGACCGGCCACATCTTCAACCTCGGGCACGGCGTGCTGCCCGAGACCGATCCGGAGCACGTGCGGGCGATGGTCACCGCGGTCAAGGAGCTGTCGGCCCGGACATGAGCGCCGCGGTCGGCGCCGTCGCCGCGCTCGCTGTCGCCACGCTCGCCCTGGGCGCCCCGCTCTGGGGGCTGGCGGCGTGCGGCGGCAAGCCGCGTCCCGAGGAGGCCGCGCGGCCGCCCGCCGTCGGCGACGCCGCGGCCGGCGATGCCACGGCCGGCGATGCCGCGGCCGGCGATGCCACGGCTCCCGGGCCGGCGCCCCGCGGCGCGACCGGCGATCTCCAGGTCCGCGTCGAGTGGCCCGACGTCCCGGTCGCCGCACGCAGCTCGCCGGGGCGCACTCCGTGCGGCACGCCGCGCGCCCCGTCGGTCGCGCCGACCACGACGTGGGGCATCCCCGACGCGCTGGTCGTCGTCGAGGGCGCGCCGTCCACCGCCGCGCCGCCGCCCACCACGCGGGTCACCCTCGCGGACTGCGCGCTGACGCCGCGGATCGCCGTCGGCGCCGCGCTCGCGATCACCAGCGCGGTCGACCGCCCCGCGCGGCTCGTGCTGCGCGAGCGCGGCGCGCTCGATCACCTCTCCCCTGGCGAGCCGGTGCCGGTGCAGCTGCCGATCGCCGGCCACACCGTCACCGCTGCGCTCGACCCCGGCGCGATCTACTCGGTCGAGACCGACGCTCCCGACCCCGAGGTCGCCTTCCTCGCCGCGCTGCCCGGCCAGGTCACCGACGCGACGGGCCATGCGCTCGTCCGCGACCTGCTGTCCGGCTCGCACGCGGTCACCGCGTGGCTGCCGCCGCGCGCCGGACAGCCCGCGCGGACCGGGCACGGCACCGCGACCATCACCGCGGGCGAGCTGACCGAGCTGACGATCACGCTGGCGCCCTGAGGGATCAGCCTGAAGCGTCGCGGCGGCGCGACGCTGTCCGGGATCTGTCCGGATCTCGGACGATCCCGGTCGGAACCCGGCCACTCCGGACAGCGCACCGTGTGATTTCGCAGTGTTGGTCCGGCTCGGTGCTTGCTGTCGCTCCGCGGCGTGTCGTTCCATCGATGTTCCATCGCGATCGTTTCCCGTGCTGCGCGGAGGTATGCTGAACCATGGTGCTGTCGAAGCCGCTCCAGGCCGACGTCGAGTTGGCGCCGGTGGACACCGATCTGCCGCCGGAGGACGAGCGCCTGGTGGCGCCCGAGACTCCCTACGAGATGGTCGACGGGGAGCTAGTCTACGTGCCCCCGTCGGACTACGACCACGGCGATCGGCAATCGAAGGCCGCCGGGCTGATCGACGCCTGCGTGCGCCCGGGAGTTCTCGGTCGTGACCGAGGTGCTGACCCGGACGTCGCGGACCACCGACATCGCGCCGGACATCACCGTGTATCCGCGCGCGAGAGATCCTGCGACCGGGCGGCGGCGGGTCGCGGAGCTGGCGTTCGAGGTCGTGAGCACGCAGTCGCTGGCCAACGCGGCCGACAAGGCGCGGCGTTTGTCGGCGCGCGGCGTGCGCCGTGTGTTCGCGATCGATGTCGAGCGCAACCGCGCGATGGAGTGGTCGAGTGGACTGGGGGCGTGGCGGCTGCTGGACATCGCCGCGTGCATCGAGGATCCGGTGCTGGCGGTCGCGCTGGCGACCGAGCCGCTGGTCAAGGCGGCGATCATGGATGATGCGATCGCACGGGCGCTGATCGCCAAGAACAATCCGGTCATCGCGGCGGAGAAGGCGGATAGCCACTGGAGAGGCAAGGCGGAGGGGCTGGAGAAGGGGCTGGCGGAGGGGCTGGAGAAGGGGCTGGCGGAGGGGCTGGAGAAGGGGCTGGCGGAGGGGCTGGAGAAGGGGCTGGAGAAGGGGCTGGCGGAGGGGCTGGAGAAGGGGCTGGAGAAGGGGCTGGAG
>JBGQCL010000222.1:0-18343 GCA_041495365.1 Kofleriaceae bacterium
CGCGATCGACCTGCCCGGCGGCGCGGTGGTGCGGATCTACGGCGCCGTGTCGGTCGTCGTCGCGGGCGCGGTGTCGGGCGACGAGCCGACCAGACCCACCCCGCTTGCGCTGGAAGCTCCTCACGCTGGCTACGAGCTGCGCACGTGGCGGCCTGGAGATCGCATGAGGCCGGCTCGACTGAAAGGGCGATCCCGCAAGTTGTCGGACCTCTACATCGATGCCAAGGTCCCCCGCGCGGCGCGTCGGATGGCACGCGTGGTGGTGCGGTCGAGCGACGCCGCGATCGTGTGGGCCGAACACGTCGGGCTCGCGTTCGGGGAGTCGGCCGCGATCACGCCGCTACCCGCCCGATCAGATGGGAAGTTTTGACAAGAAGAGACTTTGCAACACACTGCAAACGCCGCATGCTAAAGCCTGACGCCTACTCCTGACCCCGGATCTGCCGTTGCGCCAATCCCACAAGACCATCCTGATCTGGGCCATCCTGATCCTCATGTTCGTGAGCATCTACTCGATGTTCACGGACTCCTCCAGCAAGGAGAAGGAGCTCGACGTCACCACGTTCCAGCACCAGCTGAACGACAAGGACGAGGCGAACCGGATCGAGAAGATCACGGTCGAGCCGCGCGGCCACGACGACGCTCGCTACGTGCTGACCATGAAGAACACCACCCCCAAGCAGGTGGTGTACGGGGAGTTTCCGGGCACGCTGACCAAGGAGATCCGCGACGCCCAGATCCCGTATTCGGTCAAGTCCAAGGACGAGTCGAGCATCTGGCCGCAGGTGCTGGTGTGGTGGCTGCCGATGCTGCTGCTCGTCGGCATCTTCTTCCTGTTCATGCGCCAGCTCCAGTCGGGCGGCGGCAAGGCGATGAGCTTCGGCAAGTCGAAGGCCAAGCTGCTGTCCGATCACCAGAACCGCGTGACGTTCAAGGACGTCGCCGGCGTCGAAGAGGCCAAGGACGAGGTCGAGGAGATCATCGCCTTCCTCAAGGATCCCAAGAAGTTCACCCGGCTCGGTGGCCGGATCCCCAAGGGCGTCCTGATGATGGGCCCGCCCGGCACCGGCAAGACGTTGCTCGCGCGCGCGATCGCCGGCGAGGCCGGGGTGCCGTTCTTCTCGATCAGCGGCTCGGACTTCGTCGAGATGTTCGTCGGCGTCGGCGCCAGCCGCGTCCGCGATCTGTTCGAGCAGGGCAAGAAGAACGCGCCCTGCATCATCTTCATCGACGAGATCGACGCGGTCGGTCGCCACCGCGGCGCCGGCCTGGGCGGCGGCCATGACGAGCGCGAGCAGACGCTCAACCAGCTGCTCGTCGAGATGGACGGCTTCGAGTCCAACGACGGCGTGATCATCATCGCCGCGACCAACCGCCCCGACGTGCTCGATCCGGCGCTGCTGCGCCCCGGTCGCTTCGATCGCCGGATCGTCGTGCCGCGCCCCGATGTGCGGGGCCGGATCGGCATCCTGCAGGTCCACACCCGCAAGGTCCCGCTCGGCGGAGTCGACCTCGAGATCCTCGCGCGCGGCACGCCGGGGTTCTCCGGAGCCGACCTGGAGTTCCTGGTCAACGAGGCGGCGCTGATCGCCGCGCGTCGCGACAAGGACAAGGTCGAGATGGAGGACTTCGAGGAGGCCAAGGACAAGGTCCTGATGGGGGCCGAGCGGCGCTCGATGATCATCTCCGAGAAGGAGAAGCGCACGACCGCCGTCCACGAGGCCGGCCACGCGCTGGTCGCCCGGTTCATCGACACGCTGGGCGGCGACTCGGTCGACCCGGTCCACAAGGTCACGATCATCCCGCGCGGCCGCGCGCTCGGCGTCACCCAGCAGCTGCCGCACGAGGACCGGCTCAACATGACCCGCGAGTTCGCGCTCAACCAGATCGCGATCCTGATGGGCGGGCGGGTCGCCGAGGAGATCGTGTTCGGCCAGAAGACCACCGGCGCCGGCAACGACATCGAACGGGCGACCGAGCTGGCGCGCTCGATGGTCACCGAGTGGGGCATGAGCGACGCGTTCGGCCCGCTGAACTTCTCGGCCGGCAAGCAGGAGGTGTTCCTGGGCCGCGACTTCTCGTCGAGCGATCGCCACAGCGAGGACACCGCGCAGCGGATCGACGCGGAGATCCGGCGGATGGTCATCGAGCAGTACACCCGCGCCAAGGACATCCTGACCCAGCACCGCAAGGAGCTCGAGCAGATCGCCGAGGCGCTGCTCGAGTACGAGACGCTGGACGGCGGCGACATCGACACGCTGCTGCGCGGCGAACGCCTGGACCGCCCGGTGTCGGCAGCGGCGCGCAAGCGCGCGGACGCGGCCACGGAAAAGGATGAGACCGAGCGCAAGCGCCCGTCGATCCTCCCGCCGCTGGGCAAGAAGGATCCTTCGCCCGAGCCGGCCTGACCGCCCGCAGCGCCGCCACGCTGAGGCCGATGCGCGTTGCGACGACCGGCGTCCCTGATCCGACGGCGCGCGTCCTGGTGATGGGTGTCGTCAACGTCACGCCGGACTCGTTCTCGGACGGCGGGGCATTCCTCGACCCGGATGCGGCGGTCGCCCATGGCATGCAGCTCTTGCACGAGGGTGCGGACATCGTGGATGTCGGGGGCGAGGCGACCAACCCGCGTGCGACGCCGATCACAGTGGACGAGGAGCTGCGGCGTGCCCTGCCGGTGGTGGAGCGGCTCGCAGCGGCCGGCGCCACGGTCTCGATCGACACCACCAAGGCGATCGTGGCGCGTGCGGCGGTCGCGGCCGGCGCCCGGATCATCAACGATGTGTCCGGCGGTCTGTTCGATCCGGACATGGCGGACGCGATCGGCGAGGCCACCTACATCGCCGGCCACCTGCGCGGCCGGTCCCTGGCCGAGGTGTTCTCTGCCGAGGCGCGCGGCGTAGCGCCGATCGACTGGCGCACGGTCGCCGACGAGCTCGCCGACCGGCTCGCGGCGCTACCGGCCGCCGCACGGCGTCGGGCGTGGGTCGATCCGGGGCTGGGGTTCGGCAAGGGGGCGGACCCGGAGGTCAACCTCGCCCTGCTGCGGCACAGCGGGGAGCTCGGCGCCCGGCTCGGCAGGCCGGTGGTGGTGGGGCCGAGCCGTAAGCGATTCGTCCGCCGTGCGTTCGGTGTGCGTGATGACGATCTGGCAGCCCTGGACGCGGCCTCGGTCACCGCCAGCCTCGATGGCATCGCGGGCGGCGCAAATGTGGTGCGGGTCCACAACGTCGCATTGCTCAGGGCCGCGATCGCGTTGTACACCAAAGAGTAGGGCGCGCCGCGCGACGACCGCGCGGGACCGCACGCCCGACCGAACGTGCTCCCGTGACCGCGTCGCTCCGTGAATTTCTCGACGGACTCACCGCCGCCAACGTCGCGACGACGGTGGTGGACGTTGCGCTGGTCTATTACCTGATCTACCGCCTGCTGCTGACGATCCGCGGCACGCGCGCGGCCCAGATGGTGGTCGGCATCGTGCTGGTCGGCGCGGCGTTCTTCGTCGCCGAGCGGCTCGAGCTGTCGACGGTGTCCTGGCTGCTCGATAACTTCATCTCGTACTTCATCATCCTGATCATCGTCGTGTTCCAGCAGGACATCCGCCGCGCGCTCGGCCGGATCGGCCAGAACGTGATGCCGTTCGGCCGCCGCCAGGAGACCACCCACACCGTGGACGAGGTGGTCGCCGCCACCGCGCAGCTCGCGCGCGCCCGGATGGGGGCGATCATCGTGTTCGAGCGCGACGCGGCGCTCGAGGAGTTCGTCGACGACGCCACGCGGATCGACGCGGTGCTGTCGCGCCAGCTGCTGGTGTCGCTGTTCGTGCCGGCGCGCGACAACGAGCTGCACGACGGCGCGGTGGTGATCAGCAAGACCCACCGGATCGAGCTGGCGCGCGCGCTGCTCCCGCTGTCGCGCGCCACCGATCTCGGCCCGGAGTTCGGTACGCGCCATCGCGCGGCGCTCGGCATCACCGAGGACACCGACGCCGTGAGCGTGGTGGTGTCGGAGGAGCGCGGCGAGATCTCGCTGTGCTTCAAGGGCTCGATCGCGCGCGATCTCGAGCCGGTGCTGCTGCGGCGCGCGCTGGTCGGCCTGTTCGCGGGCGGCCGCGCCACGGCGGACATGGCGGAGGAGGCCGAGGCGGCGGCCGAGGTCGGCAAGGCGCTGGCCACGCTGGGCGAGCCGCGCCCCGACCCGCGGGACGCGCGGGACCTGCGAGAGCCGCGCGACGCCCGGATCGATCCCGGCACCGAGCGCGGCGAGCGCGGCGAGCGCGCGGAGGCGATGCGATGAGGCCGCGCTCGCAGACCATCGGCACGCTCGGCCGCGCCCCGGCGCGCGTCAGCCGGCCGCCGCAGCCCGCGCGATCGCCGGTCGATCCGCCGCCCGAGCGCGGCGTGGTGCGGCGCTGGCTGCGCGGCGCGCTGTTCGACAACCTCGGCCTGAAGTTCCTGTCGATGGTGCTGGCGGTGACCGTGTTCCTGCTGGTCAACACCGACAAGGATCGCGAGATGACCGTCCAGGTCGGCGTGTCGTACACGCTGCCCGAGGACAAGGTGCTGGTCTCGGAGCGGATCGACGACGTCCGCGTGACGCTCAAGGGCTCGTGGCGCCGGCTACGCAAGATCGACCCCCGCGAGATCGACCGCGTCAACCTCGACCTGCGGCACACGACCAGCAGCGAGATCGCGATCTCCAACGACCTGCTCCACCTGCCGTCGGGCGTGGCGATCACGTCGATCAGCCCGCGCTACGTCCACGTCGCGTTCGACAAGCGGGTCAACAAGGTCGTCGAGGTCGTCGCGGCGGTCGCCGGGCGGCCCGAGCACGGCTACGTGGTGGACGAGGTCAAGCCGCTGTCGGCGACGATCAAGCTGCGCGGCGGCGAGCGCATGCTCGCCTCGATCACGCAGGCCCGCACCCGCGAGATCAGCCTCGAGGGCCATACCGACAGCTTCGTCGCCGAGACCGAGGTCCTTCCGCCGGACGGCGCCGAGGTGGTCGGTAACCTACGGATATCCGTGCAGATTCGCCTCGACGAGGAGCTCGTCACCCGCAAGCTGCCGGGGCTGACCGTCGGGATCCGGGGCGACGGCGATCCGGCGCGCTGGACGGTCACTCCCGCCCAGGTCGACGTCACGCTGACCGGCGCGCTGCTCGCGGTGGAGAAGGCGCGCACCACGCTGGTCCCTGTGGTGAAGCTGGTACCCGACGCGAAGCCGCGTGAGGTCGAGATCACAGTCGAGGGTGTGCCGGCGGGCATCGGCGTCAAGGTGTCACCCGAGCACGCCAGGCTCGTGCCGGCAAAACCGGCGGCCCCCCCGCCGCCGGCGCGGACGCCGTAGCCGGCACCGTGCTACCAAAGTTGCGATGAGCAACGGTCGTACTCTGTTCGGCACCGACGGGATGCGCGGGGTCGCGAACCTGGAGCCGATGACCAGCGCCACCGTCACCCGGCTCGGCATGGCGATCGCCGCGCGGCTGCGCCAGCCCGGCCGCCACACCCGGATCGCGATCGGCAAGGACACCCGGCTGTCGGGCTACATGTTCGAGTCGGCCCTCGCGTCGGGCATCGTCGCGATGGGCGCAGACGTCTGGCTCACCGGCCCGCTGCCGACCCCGGGGATCGCGTTCATCACGGCGTCGATGCGGTGCGACGCCGGCGTCGTGATCTCGGCGTCGCACAACCCGTTCGAGGACAACGGGATCAAGCTGTTCGCGCGTGATGGCTACAAGCTGCCCGATCACATCGAGGCCGAGATCGAGACGCTGATGAGCTCGCCGGAGCTCGACGCCCAGCGCGCGGCGCCCGCCGACGTCGGCTACAGCCGCAAGATCGAGGACGCGCGGGGCTGCTACGTCGTGTACTGCAAGGCGACGTTCCCCACCGAGCTCACGCTCGACGGCATCCACGTCGTGGTCGACGGCGCGCACGGTGCGGCCTACCGGGTCGGCCCGGCGGTGTTCGAGGAGCTCGGTGCCCGGGTCACGGCGATCCACACCAAGCCCGACGGCAAGAACATCAACGCCGGGGCCGGCGCGCTGCACCCCGAGGCGATGTGCGAGACCGTGCGCCGCCACGAGGCTCACATCGGGATCGCGCTCGACGGCGACGCCGACCGCGTCGTGCTGTGCGACGAGCACGGCAACGTGGTCGACGGCGACGCGGTGATGGCGCTGTGCGCGACCCGGATGATCCGGGAGAACACGCTCGTCAAGTCCACGCTGGTCGCGACCGTGATGTCCAACATCGGCCTGGAGCGCGCGATCCGCAGCGCCGGCGGCAGCGTCGTCCGCACCCAGGTCGGCGATCGCTACGTCGTCGAGGAGATGCGCAAGCACGGCTACAACCTCGGCGGCGAGCAGTCGGGGCACCTGGTGTTCCTCGACCACGCGACCACCGGCGACGGCATCGTCGCCGCGCTCCGCGTGCTCGCGATCATGGCGCGCGAGGGCCGGCCGCTGTCCGAGCTCGCCAGCGTGATGACCCGGACCCCGCAGGTCCTGATCAACACCGCGGTCGACAAGAAGGTCCCGCTAGACCAGCTGCCCGACGTGCAGCGGATGATCGCCGACATCGAGCGCCAGCTCGGCGACGACGGCCGCGTGCTGGTCCGCTACAGCGGCACCGAGAGCAAGGCGCGCGTCATGATCGAGGGCATCGACGAGGGCCGGATCCGGGGCTGGGCCGAGGAGATCGCCGGGGCGCTGGCGCGGAGCTGCCGGGCGGTGACGGCGACGTAGCGACGGCACGAGCGAGCCGCGCGCTGGCACGTGCAGGCCCGACGTGCCGCCTGCCCACCGTGCGCAGGCGCATGGTCTCGGTGATCCGGCGCGATGCGCCGGGACGCGATCCCCGCACCGCGGGCACGGCCGGTGCCGCGATTGGCGCTAGGCTGTGGCCGATGAGACCGGTGGTGACCACGGCGGAGATGCGTGCCCTCGATCGCGCGACGATCGACGATGTCGGCCTGCCTGCGGTGACGCTGATGGAGACCGCGGGGCGCGCGGTCGCCGACGCGGCGCTGCGCATGCTGGGCAGCGAGCGCGGACATGTCGCGGTGGTGTGCGGCCCGGGCAACAACGGCGGCGACGGGTTCGTGGCCGCGCGGGTGCTGCGCGATCGCGGGATCGACGCGGTGGTGTACCTCGCCGCGCCGCGCGACGCGGTGGTCGGTGACGCCCGCATCCACCTCGAGATCCTCGAGCGCGCCGGCGGCATCGTCCGGATGCTGGCGGCGCCCGAGCAGCTCGCGGCGCTCGACGCCCGCGTGATCGACGCCGCGGTGGTGATCGACGCGCTGTTCGGCGTCGGGCTGAAGCGGCCGATCGAGGGCCACCTCGCCGAGGTCGTGACCATGATGCTGATGGCCGAGCGCGTGCTCGCGGTCGACATCCCGTCGGGGCTCGACGCCGACACCGGCCGGACGCTGGGCACGGCGGTGATCGCCGAGCGCACCGTGACGATGGGCGCCCTCAAGATCGCGCTGTGCAGCGCGCCGGGCTTCGCGCGCTGCGGTGAGATCGAGGTCGCCGACATCGGGATCCCGGCGGCGCTGATCGGATCGACCAGCGTCGGGGTCGGCGTGGTCGAGGCCGGCGACATCGCGCGCTGCCTGCCGCACCCCCGGGCGCTCGAGCACAAGGGCCGCCGCGGCCACGTCCTGGTGGTCGGCGGCTCGCCGGGGATGCGCGGGGCGGGGCGGCTCGCCGCGGCGGCGGCCCTGCGCGCCGGGGCCGGGCTCTGCACGCTGGCGGCCGACGGCGACGCCTCGGGCGAGCTCGCCGCGCCCGACTCGGTGATGACCCGGCCGCTCGCGCCCGGCGCCCCGATCGGCCCGCTGCTCGCCGGCAAGGCCGCCGCCGTGATCGGCCCCGGGCTCGGCCAGTCGGCGAGCGCGATCGCGCGGGTCCACGAGGTGCTCGCGGCCGGCGTGCCGGCGGTGCTCGACGCCGACGCGCTCAACGTGCTCGCCTCCGATCCGAGGGCGATCGCCGGCGCGGTCGGGCCGATCGTGCTCACGCCGCATCCGGGGGAGGCGTCGCGGCTGCTCGGCAACACGGCCGCCGAGATCGAGGCCGACCGGATCGCCGCCGCGCGCGAGCTGGCCGCCCGGACCCGCGCGGTCATCGTGCTCAAGGGCGCCCGCACGCTGGTCTGCGACGGCGCCGGCGGCGACGCGCTGTGCTCGATCAACCCGACCGGCGGCCCGGCGCTCGCGACCGGCGGCAGCGGCGACGTGCTCGCCGGCGCGATCGGCGCGCTGCTCGCGCAGGGCCTGTCGGCGGGCGACGCGGCGCGCGCGGGCGTGTACGTGCACGGGGCGGCCGGCGATGCGCTGGCGCGGCGCCATGGCGATCGCGGCGCGGTGTCGTCGGATCTGCCCGACGCGATCGCGGAGGCGATCCGGGCGCTGGGCTACCCGCGCGCACCGCGTGCGTGACGCGTCACGCAATCGCGATGCGGCTGTCACCGGCGAGCTCAGCGCGCCGGGTGATGCACGGCGGCGTGCTCGGGATGGGAACGCACGTTGTCGTGTTCGGCTGGAGACGCATCGCGTGTCACCCTGACCTCGAGCGAAAAAACACATTGTAGTTCTTGGTGGTTACATATGGCACGTCGGCTGCTTTTGAGGCTTCCGCATGTCGCGAACCCCGATGAGCTCGACCCGGTCTGTTCCCTCCAGCTCCCGCCTCGTCCGCAAGCCCACGGCTGCGCCGCGCCGGTCGCTCCGGGTGGTTGGCTCCCCGGAGACCACGCCGGAGGGTTCGAGAGAGATCGAACGCGCGCATCATGCGTTTGAAGCCGCTTGCCTGCCGCACCAGGCCGAGCTGTTCGGCGTGGCGATGCGGATCTGCCGCGATCCCGACACCGCCAAGGACCTCGTGCAGGAGACCCTGCTCCGCGCGATGTGCGCGTGGGACAGCTTCCAGACCGGCTCGAACCTGCGGGCCTGGCTGTTCCGGATCCTCACCAACGCGTTCATCAACGGCTACCGCAAGCGCCGCCGCCACCAGCGGTTCGCGACCGAGCGCCCGGGCGACGCGCTGGCTGCGCTGTACGGCCGCGACCAGGACTGCACCGAGGATCTCGAGGCCGAGCTGTTCGGCGACGAGCTGTGCGATGAGGTCAAGACCGCGCTCGACCGGCTCGGCCCCGAGTACCGCGACGTGGTCGAGCGCGCCGACCTGCGCGGCGAGAAGTACAAGGACATCGCCGACGCGCTCGACGTGCCGATCGGCACCGTGATGTCGCGGCTGTTCCGCGCCCGCCGCGTGCTCGAGGCCGAGCTCGCCGGGTTCGCCGCCCGCGACTACGGCATCAAGCGCGCCGCCTGAGAGGTCCCTGAGAGTCAGAGACGACGGACCGCGGCGGCGGGGCCGGGCCCGCGGCTCAGTACTCGGACTCGCGGCTCGCCGGCGAGATGCTGTCGCGAGCGGCCTCGGCCGGGATGTGCTCGGCGGTGAGCTCGCCGCGCGCGTCGGTGTAGCTCGCCCACACCAGATCGTCGGCGGTGTGGACGAAGTACTGCTCCTGGCGGACCCGGGCATCGCCCGCGCTGGGATCGACGACGTAGAACGTGCGCCACTCGCTGCGCGGTGGCAGCGGCCCGGGCGGGGTCCTGGCGGCCTCGGTCAGGGCGGGATCGGGGTCGTGATCATGGTCGTGGTCATGGATCGCGGACTGGAGCGCGGCGGCGCTCCGCGGACCGTCGATCCGCTGCAGCGCGCGGACCGCGGCGATGCGCACGTGCGTGCTCGGATCGTCCTTGACCAGCTGGGCGAGCTGCTTGACCGCGTCGTCGTCGCCGAGCGCCGCGTAGGCCAGCGCCAGGTTGATCCGGACCAGACGCGACTTGTGGAACGATCGCGCGAGCAGGGCCTCGCGGCGCGGCCGGGTCAGCAGCTCGGCGCGGGCCGGCGCCGGCAGCGCCCACAGCAGGCGCGCCAGCCCGGCGGCGCTGTTGATCGCCGCGGCCCAGCCACCGCGCTGCACGAGGTGCAGCCAGCGATCGGCGATCGCCCCGGCCCGCGGATCGCCCAGGAGGGGTGCGGACGGCTTGCCGTCGGGGCCGCGGCCGGCGAAGATCTCGCCGAGCGCCCACGCGGCGTCGCCGGCCAGCCGATCGTCCTTGCTCGACAGCGCGGTGGCGAGCGTGTCGATCGAGCCGGCGTCGTGGATCTCGCCGAGCGCCCACGCAGCGGCCCGCCTGCGATCGGTCGCGGCCTGGTCGACCAGGGTGCGGAGCAGCGGCGCGTCGTCGAGCGAGCGCGCGGCGGCCAGCCCCCCGATCGCGGCGAGGCTGACCTTGACGGCGGTGTCGTCGACCAGCGCGCGCAGCAGCTGGCGGGCGGCCGGATCGGACGGGCCGGGCTGCGCGCGCAGGGTCGCGCCGATCGCGCGCACGATCTCGCAGCGGGTCGGCCCGCGGTCCGAGCGCGCCAGGACGAGCAGCGGCGGCAGCGCGGCCGGGCTCGCGACGTACGACAGCGAGGTCGCCGCCGAGGCATGGAGCTCCGCCGGTCCCTCGCGCAGCACGTCGACCAGCGCGCGGATCGCGTCGCTCGCGCCGGTGCCGGGCGGCAGGTGGTGGGCGCGGCCGACCTCGCCGAGCGCGTCGATCGCCGCGTGGCGCAGCCGGATCGGGTTGCCCGGCGCGGTCAGCGCGGTGAGCTTGCCGGCGGCCGATCCGACGCCCAGCACGCCGAGGTACTCGGCCGCGAGCACCCGGACCTCGAGATCGTCGTCGGCGAGGTGCTCGAGCAGCACGTCGCCGGCGCGCGCATCGGAGCCCAGCAGCGGGCGCAGCGCCTCCATCGCGGCGAGCCGGATCGCGGGGTCCTTGCTGGCGAGCGAGCCGAGCACCGGGACCAGGGCCTGCGAGTCGCCGGTCGCGCCCAGCGCCTTGAGCACCAGCGGGGTCGCGACCCGACCGCGCTCGAGCTCGGCGGTCAGCGCGGGGATCGCGCGCGGGTCGCCGGCGTCGGTGAGCAGGGCGACCACGGTCGCCGGATCGCCGTGGATCCGGCCCTGGAGGTGGGCGATCAGCGCCGGCACCGCCGCCTTGCTCCCGACGTGCAGCGCCTCGCGCGCGGCGTTGCGCGAGGTCGGCGCCGCGAGGTTCTCGACCAGCGTACGCATCGCATCCTCGCCCGCCTTGCCCGAGCGCGGGACCGCGGCGATCTGGCCCAGCGCCCAGGCGACCTTCTGGCGGTACGTGTCGCTGCCGGTGGTGAGCTGGTCGGTCAGCGCGTCGATCGCGTCGACCGCGCCGAGCAAGCCGAGCGAGCCGACCGCGGCGGTGCGGACGTCCTCGTTGGGATCGCTGATCAGCCGGATCAGCGCGGGGACCGCCGACGGATCGCCGAGCCGGCCGACCGCGCGGACCGCCGAGCGCCGGGCCTCGGGTGCGGTGTCGCCGAACCGCGCGACCAGCGGGATCACGGCGCGGCGGTCGCCGAGCTCCTCGAGCTGCGCGATCGTCGCGATCCGGACGTCGGCCTTGTCGTCCTCGAGCCGCGGGATCAGCGAGATCACGACGCCGGCCGAGCCGCGCCGGCCGATCGCGCCGAGCGCCTTGACCGCGTGCATGCGGACCATCGGGTCGGTGTCGCCGAGCGAGCGAGTCAGCGCGGTGGTCGCCTCGGTGCCGCCGATGTCGCCGAGCACGTCGGCGGCGGCCTGCTTGATCTTGGGATCGGGGTCGGTGAGCCACTCGACCATCTTGCGGACCGCGCCGTTCGCGCCGCCGCTGCCCAGCGCCCGGGCCGCGGCGAGTCGGACCTTGTCGTCGCCGTCGCCCAGCGCGCGCAGCAGGTAGCTCTGGGTCAGCGCGATGTCGTACTTGCCGAGATCGGTCACCGCCTCCAGGCGCTTGGCCGCATCCTCGCTCAGCAGGCCCTCGGCATCGAGCTCGACGTGGCCGATCCAGTCGAAGTTGGCCGCGGCCGGGGGCGCCGCACCGGCGAGCAGCGCGAGGCCAAGCACCAGTCGCTTCATACCCGATCGAGTATGAAGCGGCGATCAGGGCTTGGCCAGCTCGGCGAGCGCCCACTCGACCTTGGCGCGGACCCGGTCCGGGAGCTCGAGCGCGAGCATGCCGCGGTACTCGCGCGCCGCGCTCGCCTTGTCGCCGCGCCGCCAGTACAGCGCCGCGAGCGCCGTGCGCGGCCGGACGTCGCGCGGCTCGAGCTGCTCGGCCCGCGCGAGCGCCTCGATCGCGCCCGGATCGTCGCCTCCGTGGTGGCGGAGCAGGCCGAGGTCGTGCCACGCGCTCGCGTCCCCGGGCTGCGCGGCGACCGCGAGCTCGAGCTGAGCGCGCGCCTCGGGCAGCTCCCCCCAGGTGACCAGGGTCTCGGCGTACTCGTGGCGCGCGAACCCGATGCTGTCGGCGTCGCGGGCGAGCGCGATCGCGCGCTGGTAGTGCTCGCGGGCGAGGTCGTGGCGGCGCGCCTGCTCGGCGGCGTCGGCGCGGTCGACCTCGGCGCGCACGGCCGCCGCGGGACCGGGGACGGCCGGCGCGGCGTGGGCGCACGCGGCCAGCGCCAGCGCGCTCGCCGCCCGCTTCACTCCGGCTTCCTCGGCTTGACCGCGCCGGTCGCGTTGGGGTGGACCAGGCGGCGCGCCGGCGGGGCGACCTCGATCGCGGCCTCGATGTCGTCGGGGTCGACCTCGGCCGTCGGGTGCGGCGCCCGGCGCGGCGGGTTGCCGCCGCCGAGCTCGGCGGCGCGGCGATGCAGCCGCTCGATGTCCTCGATCGGCTGCTGGCGCGTCGGATCGGCCTGGCCGAGCAGCATGCGAAGCTCGGCGCTGGTCGGTCCGGCGACCGGTGTCTCCTTGCTCCAGCTGTCGGAGTCGATCGCGGCGTCGACCCGCGCCGCGAGCCCCGCGGCCCAGCCGGCCTCGGCGTCCGCCTCGGAGGCCGGCCCGGGGTCGGGCTGCGGCGACGAGGTCCTCGCCCGGACGCCGGTGGGCGGAGGGTGCCGGGGGCCGTCGGCGCCCGGTCGGTCCGGCGCCGCCGAGGCGCCGGGCAGCACGGGGCGGGTCACCGCGGCCTCGAGGTCGCGCTCTGCCGACGCCGCGGCGAGCCCGGGCTGGGTCACGGCCGCGTCGAGATCGCTCGCGTGGAGGCGGGGGGCCGAGGGCTGGGTGACCGCCGCGTCGAGGTGGTCCCCCGGTGCGCCGTCCGGCTTGCCGAACGGCGCATGCGCCACGCGTCGCACCAGGCTGTCGAGCGCCGCGGCCACCTGTGCCGGGTCGATCGGCGCGGCGGGCTGCGCGGTCACCGCGCGCCGCATCGGCGGGTTGGTGAGGGCGGCGTCGGGTTCGACGGGCGCCGGCGGGCCGCCGCGCCGCGTGGGCTCGGAGAACGGCGATGCGTCGGGCGCGGGCCACGGGGCCGGCGGCGCCGTGCCCGTCGAGCTGCGCACCGGGCCGGCGGACGGGCTCGCGCGAGCCACGGCGGCCAGATCCGGAGCCCCGGGCGGCGCGCTCGCGGACCGAGCTCGCCCGTCGTCGGGGCCCACCGCGGCCGAAACCGCGCGATCCGCGGCTGCCGGCGTCGGGCCGGGGGCGCGGCCTTGCAGCGTGGTCATGGGATCGCGCCCCGGCGGCGGACGACCGACGGCACGGCCGGAGCTCGGGTCTCCAGCGATCATCGCGACAGGCGCTGCCCGCGATGGCGCGTGATCACCGGCGGTGTGCCCGTCCGGCGGAGCCGGCGTCGGGCCGGGGGCGCGGTCGGGAATCGTCGTCGGCTGAACGTGAGAGGGCGGGCGATCGATGATGCGGGCGACGCTGTCAGCGCTCGCTTCGCTCGCTTCGGGCGGGGCTGCCAGGGGCAGCGGACGGCGGCCCGGCTCGCCGGCGATCGCATCCGCGCGCGGCAGCTGGGTGTGCGCGGCGCCCGGGTCGTCCAGCGTGACCTCGAAGGCCGGGTCGACCGGGGCCGGGTCGGCGGTGGCGGGGTCGACGGTGGCGGGCTCCGGTGCGGGCCGGCGTTCGCCGGGCCGGGCGTTGCGCGCGGTACCGGCGCGGACCCTCGCGGCGTCGCTGGCGTCGGCGGGGGACCGCCCGGAGTCCTTGACGTCGGCGGTGGCGGCGAGCGCGGCGTCGCTGTCGCCCGGCCGCGGCGCGCGCCGCGCGGTGTCGCGCGCCGGCTTGCGGTCGAGCGAGTCGAGTCGCGGCGCGGTCGTGGTCGTCGCCATCACGCTCGCGCTGGCATCCTGGCCGGCCTTCTGCCACGGGTACTCGATCCGGCCGTGGTTGGCGTGCCGGATCGTCTCGCGCAGCGAGTCGCTGATCCGGCGCAGATCGGCCATCGACAGCCCGCTGTCGTCGAGCTGGCCGAGGTGGAGCTTGCCGTACACGATGCGCTGGACCAGCGAGTCGATCGCGGCGGGGTCGGGCTTGTGCAGCGTGCGCGACGCGGCCTCGACCGCATCGCAGATCGCCAGCAGCGCGGTCTCGCGGCTCTGCGGCGGGTGGCCCGGGTAGCGGAAGTCCTCGAGGGTCAGCCCGTCCGGGTTGCCCTGCTCGCGGCACTTGGCCCAGAAGTACTCCAGCACCCCGTTGCCGTGGTGCATGTGCATGAAGTCGACGATCCGCTCGTGCAGCCCGGGCCGGCGCGCGGTGACGATGCCCTCGGTGACGTGCGCGAAGATCGCATCGCACGACACCTCGGGCGGCAGCAGGTCGTGGGGCGAGGTCTCGCCGGCCTCCAGGTTCTCGATGAAGTACTTGGGCTGGAGCGACTTGCCGAGGTCGTGGAAGTACGCGCCGACCCGGACCAGCCGGCCGTTGGCGCCGATCGCGTTGGCGGCGATCTCGGCCATGTTCGCCATCATCAGCGAGTGCTGCCAGGTGCCGGGCGACTTCTCGGCGATCTGGCGCAGCAGCGGGTGGCCGAGATCCTCGAGCGCGATCAGCTTGCCCTGCGTGATCTCGCCGACCAGCAGCTGGTAGACCGGGAGCACCGGCACGGCGAGCAGCGCGGCGGCCGCGGGCCCGACTGCCGCCGCGAGCCATGGCGAGTGCAGCGGATCGCGCAGCTCGGGTGCGTGGCCGCCGATCAGGTAGGTGAGCAGCAGGTAGGTCGCCGCCGTGCACAGCGTGGTCGCCGCGCCGGCGGTCAGCGCCGCCAGCCAGCGCCGCCGCGGCCGCTCGGCGATCACCAGCCCGGCGGCCGCGGTCTGGACCAGCAGCAGGAGCGCGAGCCCGATGTCGAACGGCGCCTGGAGGCCGATCACCAGCGCGGCGAGCACGCCGGTCGCGAGCCCGACGACGCGATCGAGCACCATGGTCGGCACCATCGCGAGCACGGCGATCGGCACGACCAGCGCCGACACGGAGGTCGACAGCAGGACGATCTTCACGGCGACCGCGAGCAGCGCGATCGTCGCCAGGCTGACCACCTGGACCCGCACCAGCCGGCCCTTGGTCGACCGGCTGACGTGGTGGGTGAACAGCGCGCCGAGCACGAAGCTGAGCGCGAAGAACGCCACGTACAGCCCGGTGCCGCCGGGCGTGGTGCTGGCGATCGCATCGGCGAGCGCCGCCTCGTCGCGGGTCGCGATCTCGCCGCGCGCGACCACGACGCCGCCGCCGACCCCGAGCTCGCCGGTGCCGGTCATCGGCGCGCGCACGGTGAACGGCGCCTCGCGGTGCTCGACGATCGTGCCGGGGCCGGACCGCAGCATCCAGTGCTCGGCGGTGATCGCCGGGGTCACCAGGGCGGCGAACCCGAGCGCGAGCACGATGCCGAGCCACCACGACACCGCGGGTCGGCGCGGGATCACCTTGGCGAGGTCGGCGCGACTGTCGCCGTCGGGATCGCCGGGCATCCGGCGCGACCGGCGCGGCGGGTACGACTGGCTGCTGGAGGGCGTGTGGGGCATGGGTTACATCGAGAGCTCGAACTCGGCGCGGGTGCGCGGGCCGTGGATCTTCGGGAACTGCATGGTGCGCAGCACCCCCGAGAGGCAGCTGTACAGCGGCCCGGACTGGGCGTCGTTGACCTTGACCCAGGTCACGCGGCCGGTCGGACCGTCGATGATGATGCCGATCGCCGCGCTGCGCTCTCCGGTCGACTGCAGGCAGCCGCCGAGCCCGCGCCCGTAGCGCGAGTACACGCCGTAGACCGCGCCCATCTCGAGGGTCTCGGTCTCGTCGCTGTCGTCGGACAGATCGAGCGTGAGGTTCTGGCCGCTGCTGGCCGGGCCGGCGGGCCGCTTGCCGGCGGCGCGGCGGTGGGTCGCGACCGGCTTCTTGGGCTCGCTGACCTTGACCTTGAGCGACGCGCCGTCGAGCGCGCTGATCGCGGCGACCTGATGGCCGCCGTCGTCGCGCCCGACCGAGCGGAGCACGAAGTACACCCCGATCGCGGCGGCGGCCGCGCCGAGCGCGATCAGCCCGTACAGCATCGCGCCGCGCTGCTTGTCGCGGCTCTGCTGCTTGACCTCGGCCTGGGCGCGCCGCGCGTCGTCGCGCTTCTGCCGCGCGGCCTCGACGAGCGGCGCGAGCAGCGGGTGGTCCGCGACGTCGGTCCGGGCGCCGGTGTCCTTGTCCTGGATGTGGTTGCCCGCGACGATCTCGCCGCGCTCGATCTGCGCGATCACGTCCGCGAGCGAGAACGGGCCGTAGTCCATCCGGTTCTTGCCGATCAGCCACTTCTCGGTGGTGTCGGCGAGCGCGGCCGCGAGCGCGGGGTCGGCGCCGCCGGCCGCGCCACCGGCGGCGATCTCGGACGCCAGCGACGCCTGCTCGCCGAGCGTGGGCGCGCTCGCCAGGGTCGGCACCGACGCGGTCTGCATCGCGCCGCCCTTCTGCAGCGCCTCGGCGACCACCTCGCCGAGCACCTCGGCGCGGCCGAACCGCCTGGTCGGATCGCGCTGGCAGGCGCGCGCGACGATCTCGTCGAGCTGGGTGTTGACGCCGTCGACCACGTCGCTCGGCCGCGGACCGCCGCGCTCGAGCGGGGCGCCGACCAGCGCCTCGTAGAGCAGGGCGCCGATCGCGTAGACGTCCGACGCCGGGCCCGGCGCGCCGGCCGCGGCCTCGGGCGCGACCGAGCTCGGCGTCGCGATCAGCCCGGCCGCCATCGCGGCCAGCGTCCCCGGGCCGAGCGCGAGATCGATCACGCGGACCCGCCCGGTGCGGTTGACCACGACCGACTCGGTGGCCAGCGCGCCGTGCGCGGCATCGCCGAGCGCCGCCGCCACGCCGGTCACCAGGTTGCCGGTCGCGCGGGCGCCGAGCCCGGGAGCCCGGCCGCCGCCGGCCTGGCGCTTCTTGGCCAGGAGCTCGCGGACCAGCGAGCCGTCGACCTCCTCGGTCGCGATCCACAGGATGTCGCCGGTCAGCCCGGCGGCGAGCGTGCGGACCCGGTGGCGCTGCTCGGGCAGCGCCGCCGCGGCGCGGGTGCCGGCGATGACGTGGTCGCGAACCCCGGCGCAGCGCGCGATCTGGGCATGGACCACGTAGAGCGTCGCGGCGCCCTGCGGACCTTCCGCGCGGTAGGCGTCGGCGATCCGCAGCGGCCACAGCAGTGCGCCCACGCGGTAGTCACCGAGCTGGGAGCCGGGGGCCAGGCGGGCGATCGGAGGGCTGGGCGCCGTCCCGGCGGTCGCCGTCATCTCGGTCCGTTCGCGCGAGTCGCGCGCTGCATGTGCGTGGGCGCTAGGATAGGGGTCGCCGGGAGCCAAATCAATCACCGGGGCAACCCGCCGCGCGCGCCCGTGTGCGTGCGACGGCGAGCGCCTTCGCCATGGCCAGGTACTTGCAACCGTTATCGATGTCGCCGTCCTTGATCAGCGCATCGCCGGCGAGGAAGCGCGCGCGGAGGTTGCCGGGCTGGGCTCGCAGCACCGCGCCGGCCGGCCCCAGCTGCAGCAGCGGCTTGAGATTCTTTCTGTAGGCGTCCTCGGCCTCTTTCAGGAGGTTCGCGATCTCGGGGTCGGCAGGTGGGGTGGCGCGCGCCGTTCGATGTGCGGAGCCTGCGGTCGCCGCGGTGGCGGGCCGGGCGGGCCGGGCGGGAGCCGGACCGACCAGCGCGGCCGTGCCGCGGGGCGTGGGCGACGGCGGCGCGGGCGATGTCGAGACCCCGGGTTCGGGGCTCGCGGTGCCTCCGGCGCCCGGTGGGTCCGCGGCGCCGGGTGCAGGGCTCACCGGCGTGGCCTCGCTTCGCTCGTCGATCCTCGCCGCACGCGGTGTGCCGGGCTCGGCGGCCGAACCAGTGCCGGGCACCGCGTCCGACCCCGCACCGACCATCGACAGCCCGAGCGCGACGCCGATCAGCGACGCGACCGAGATCCCGGCGAGCCACAGCGCCACGCGGCGCCG
>JBGQCL010000223.1:0-18338 GCA_041495365.1 Kofleriaceae bacterium
CAGGGCGCCCTTGACCTTGATCCGGGCGGCGGCGGCGGTCGGCCGGGCGAGGCGCTCGGTGTCGACCAGGGCGAACGTGCGAGCCTCGTGGGGCGGGATCCACAGCGACTGCGACTTGAGCTCGCCGACGGTGGTGCCCGCGGCGTCGGTGAGCTCGCCGCCGAGCGTGACGTGGGCGCCCTCGGCGGCGGTGTTCTCGGCGTCGACCAGGACGAAGCTCGCGTTGCTGGCGAACGGGCCGTCGCCGACGGTGTCGGTGCGCAGGCGCGCATCGGGCGAGACCCGGATCGCGTCGAGGTCGAGGTTGCGCGCCGGCTTGCTGTGGGTGCAACCGATGAGCCCCAGGCCTACTCCGAGGCCGGTGGCGACGAGGAGCGCAGCGGTTCGGCCCGGCATCTCCCCCAGGTATCCCATGGGACCCCCCGGAGGCCAAGAAGCTGCCCGGCAGGCGGCCCAGGGAAGCTCGGAGGGCCCCGGGGCCGGGCGGCGAGCCGGCGCACGCCCGGCACACGCATCGACGTGGTGATCGCGCGGTCGCCGGTTCGCGCCGGAGACGAGGTCCCGGGCGGGCTCGACCTCAGGCCGCCGTGCGGCCGCCGGCCGTGCGGCCGGGGCCCGGCTCGTGCATGCGCAGCAGCTCCCGCACCTTGGGGGGCAGCCCCAGCGTGGCGTCGTCGGAGGCGATCCCGTTCTGCTTCATCACCTGGGCGAGCGCGGTGGCGAGCGTGGTGACGCGCTCCTCCGCCGAGGCGCGCTTGTCGATGATGATCCGGTAGGCCCCCTTCACGCGGCACAGGCCGCCGTGCACGACGCTGGTCTGGAGCGGTTCGTAGCTGACGCGAACCTTGAGCTTCTCGGCGGCGGCCTCGAGGAGCTCGAGCACGACTTCAGGCTTCATGGTCAACCCACAGTACCAAGATCGATCGCGGGCGCAACCTTTGTGTCCGCGTACCGGACGAATCGTCCTCGGAAGAGATCTCTCGGCGGACCCCGTGCGCCCGTCTCACGGGATCGGCCGCCCGGGGATCGGCTGCGCCCGCAGCGCGAGAGGAGACCTACATGATGGGCAGAATGACGCGAAACGCGGCACCGCCGAGATCGGATCGCTCGACGCGGATCTCGCCGCGGTGCTGCTCGACGATGTTGCGGACGATCGGCAGGCCGAGGCCGGTGCCCTTGCCGTCGGACTTGGTGGTGAAGAACGGCTCGAAGATCTTGTCGCGGTCCTCGCCGGGGACCCCGGGGCCCGAATCGGCGACCTCGAGCAGGACGGTCGACGGGCTGTCGACCTGGGCCCGGACCACGACCTGGCCGCCGTTCTCGACGGCGTGGACCGCGTTGGTGATCAGGTTGATCAGGACCTGCTCCAGCTGGCCGCTGACCGCCCGGACCACCGGCAGCTCGGGATCGACCTCGACGGTGAGGGCGATGCCGCCGCGCTCGACCAGGTGCTCGCAGATCGACACCGACTGGCGGACCACCCCGGCGAGATCGACCGGCTCGAGATCCCGTCCCGAGGGCCGGGCGTACTGCACCAGGTCGCGCGAGAACCGCAGGATGCGCTGGGCGCTGGCACCGATCCGGCGCAGCTTCTCGAGATCGGGCTCCTCGGCGCCCTGGGCCGCGAGCTTGCGCACCAGGTACTCGGCGTAGACCGTGATGGAGGTCAGCGGGTTGTTGAGCTCGTGGACGACGCCGGCGGCGAGCTGGCCGAGGGTGGCGAGCCGCTCGGAGCGGATCACCTGCTGCTGGAGCGCCTCGATCTGGGACATGTCCTGGCCGATCGCGACGACGGCCTCGATCGCGCCGCCGGTGGCGCCGACCCGACCGACCGGGGCGACGCTCCACACGGTCGGGACGGCGCCGTGGCGGCGGGTCGGCAGCGCGACCGTGACGGCGGCGTGGTGCTGGCCGATCATCGCCGCGGCGAACACCGACGTCAGGTACTGGCGCTCGTTGGCGGTCAGGAAGTCGCGGACGTCGCGGCCGAGCAGCCGGTCGCGCCGCATGCCGGTGAGCTCGAGCAGGGCGCGGTTGCATGCGGTGATCCGCCAGCCGCGGTCGACGCCGAGGATCAGCGCGCTGGCGTTCTCGAGCAGGCGGGCCTGGTAGTCGCGCAGGCCGAGGGCGTCGTCGGCGAGCCGCAGCGTGCGCAGCGCGATCGCGAGGTGGGCGGCGAACGCCTGGACCCGGGGCTCGTCACCGGCGCGCGCGTCGGCGCTGGGCGCGTAGCCGACGTCGAGCGCGCCGTAGAGCTCGCCGCCGGCCGCGAGCGGGATCGCGACGCCGGTGGCGATCCCGGTGAACGGCGAGTCCCAGCGATCGCGTACGATCAGCCGGGCGCTGGCCGCGACCGCCGCCTTGAGCCGGGCGCGCGCGAGCTGGGCCTCGGTGATGGTGATCGGCTCGGCCGCAGCGGTCGGCCGCAGCGCGGCGCCGCGCACGTAGCCGCGCGCCGGCTCGCCGGTGCGCACGTCGAGCACCCGCACGCACAGCGCACGACCGGGCAGCAGCCGGGTCAAGATGTCGAGCGCGCGGTTGACCAGCACCGGCTCGGAGCTGGCGGTGCCGAGCTCGGTCGCCAGCTCGCGCAGCGCGGCGACCTCGGCCTCGGCGGTCGGCGGCGCAAAGCTCACGCCTTGTCCTCGTGCTCGTCGAGATCGCGCAGGTCGGCGGGGGTCGGCACGAGCTGTGGCAGCGGTCCGGCCGGCGGCGCGGTGGGCGCGAGGAACTCGCCGGTGGTCTCCTCGGCGATCGCGATCGCCGGATCGCTCTCGGGCGCCGCGCGGTGGAGGTCGAGCATCCGCGCGCCGCCGACGTAGGCGACGGTCTCGTACTTGGTGATCCGGCCGATCCGCTTGACGATGCTGGCCATCCGCTCGGCCTCGGACAGGATCACGGACACCGGGCGCAGGTACGGCGCGTCGGGTGGGGCCTGGCGCTGGATCATCCCCCCCGACCAGATGATCGAGGTCAGCGGCTGGTTGAGCTCGTGCGCGGCGGCGCCGGCGAGCTCGGCGACCAGCGCCTGCTTCTCCGACAGCTGGAGCTTCTGCTGGGCATCGAGCAGGCGCTGCTCCATGCGGATCCGCTCGCGCAGGTCGGTGAGGATGCCGACCGTGGCGACCTCGCGATCGCGCTCGTACAGGGTCGACGCGGTCATGCTGATCGGGACGACCTCGCCGCTGGCGATCCGGACCTCGCGGCGGGTCTGCTCGAGCCGGCCGACGCCGCCGTACGAGGTCGAGCGCAGCATGCGCATGATGTGCTTCGCGCCGCCGTCCTCGTACAGCCCCCACACCGGGATCTTGCCGATCACGTCGCGCGCGCGGTAGCCGAACAGCCGCTCGGCGCCCTGGTTGAACAGGATGATGTTGCCGCGCAGGTCGGCGGCGATGATCGCGTCGACCGCGGAGTCGATCAGCCGCTCGAGGAACTCCTTGGTCGACCGCAGCTCCTGCTCGAGGCCGCGCTCGGCGGTGACGTCGCGGAACTGCAGGATCACCGCGCCGCTGCCGGCGAGCACGGTCGAGGTCGACACCGAGACCCAGACCGGCGTCGACGAGGTGGTCGACAGCTCGAGATCGAAGGCCTCGACGTTGACCCCGGCGAGCACGCGCGACACGGTATCCGAGATCTGGGAGCGATGGTCGGCGCCGACCAGGTCGATCAGCTCGCCGCCGACCACGCCGTCGCGGGCGAACCCGGTCAGCCGCTCGGCGGCGCGGTTGACGAACAGGATCCGGCCGGCGTCATCGAGCACGACCACGCCGTCGGAGCCGGCCTCGAAGTGCTCCTTGAGCGAGTCGATGCCGCGCAGCCGGCGCTCGGCCTCGTAGCGCGCGCGGGAGATCCGGTGGGTCTGGTCGCGCAGGCTCTCGAGCACGGCGCCGTGGCGCAGGTGGGCGGCGGTGATGCTCGCGATCAGCTTGCCGAGCTCGATGCCCTTGGGACCGACGTGCTGGACGCCGGGCATGCGCTTGCGGAGCAGGATCGCGCCGAGCGCGCGGCCGCGCCACTGCACGGGAAACACCGCGATGCCGCGCACGCCGCGGGCCGACAGATCGTCGGCGATCGACGCGGTCAGCGGGTGGCGGGCGACGTCGTCGATCAGGACCGGCGCGACCGTGCGGATCGACTCGGCGACCTCGGGGTACCCGGCGATCGCCAGGGTGAAGCGCTGCAGCGGCTCGGCGTCGCTGGCCGCGATCACGAATGCGTGATCCGACCCGTCGATGTGCGCGATCAGCGACGCGCGCTCGAAGCCGAGCACGTTCGCGGTGATCGTCAGGACCTGGATCAGCGCCCCGGCGTCGTCACCGTCGGCGGTCAGCACCTCGTTGATCCGCGCCAGGGTCTGGGCGGCGATCGCGTCGCGGCGGCGGCCGAGCCGGCACAGGTTGCGGCAGCGCGCCGCGAGCAGCTGGGGCAGGACCGGGGTCCGCACGACGTCGGTGGCCCCCGCCGCCAGCGCCTCGGCGACCGCGGTCGGCGGGATCCCCGGGACCACCGCGAGGATCGGGATCTCGGCCAGCGCCGGGAAATCGCGGGCCTCCGACACCAGCTGCGCGGCCTCGCTGCCGACCACGACCAGCAGCGCCGGCAGGCCGTGCGCCATCGGCAGGTAGGTCTCGGCCACCGCGGTGACGCCACTCCCCGCGAGCTGCTCGACCAGGCGAACCCGTTCAGCCTCGCTTCCCCCCAGCACGACGATCGATGGCGGATCCACGAGGAACCCACCGTACCACGGCGTCGCGATGAGCGAACGGGGCTCGGAGAGCGACTCAGTCGACGTCCCTGAACCCGCCGGCCGCGGACGCCGTCTCGAACGCGGCCAGCGCGGCGGCGAACACCCGCTTGACCGGCACGCCGTGCCGGCGGGCCGCCGCCGCGCATGCCTCGAACTCGGGCGCGGCGTTCCACACCGCGTCGCCGTGCCCGGCGACCTTCACGGGGATCGGGCCGTACGGCGTCGCGACCTCGCGCGTGGTCCGCGCCAGCACGAGGCGGTCGCGGGGGGCGAACCGCACGCCGATCGTCGTGGTCTCGCGCAGGATCGCCTCGGCGACCGCGCCGCGAAACCGCTCGGTGGCCAGCGCGGACACCATCAGCGCCGGGCGGCCCTTCTTCATCGTGATCGGCGTCCACCACACGTCGAGCGCGCCGGCCGCGAACACCGCGTCGCTCGCCGGGCCGCACAGCTCGGGGCTCATGTCGTCGAGGTTGGCGTCGATCTGCCAGACCCGCTCGGTGGGAGCGCCGGCGTCGAGCGCGGCGGTCGTGCCGGGTGCTGGATCGACCGCGATCACGCGCAGCGCGTTGGCGCGGTCGGGGAGCGCGGCGTCGCCGGCCCCCCAGCCGATCGCGACCGGGCGGCCGGCGGGCGCGGCGGTCCACCGGGTGACCGTCGCGGCGAGGATCGCGGCGCCGGTCGGGGTGCACAGCTCGCGCGCCACGCCGCCGTCGAGCATCACGCCGCCGCCGTCGCGCAGGATCTCGAGCGCCGCCGGCGCCGGCACCGGGAGCACGCCATGGGCGCACGTCAGCGTGCCGTGGCCCATCGCGACGCCGGTGCAGGTCACGGCCGCCGGGCCGAGCCAGTCGAGCGCCGCGGCGGTGCCGACCACGTCGACCACCGAGTCGATCGCGCCGACCTCGTGGAACGCGACATCGTCGACGGTGCTGGCGTGCATCCGGGCCTCGGCGCGCGCGATCCGGTCGAAGATGTCGAGCGCGCGGCGCCGGGTGCCCGGGGTGAGCGCGGCGGCGGCGATCCGGGCGCGGATCGCGGCGTAGTGGACGTGGGCGCGATCGGCGGGACCGTGCGCGTGGCCATGGTCCTCGTTCACGTGGCCATGCCCGTGCCCACCGTGCTTGCCCGGCCCGTGCTCGCCGGGCCCAGGGTCGCCGGGCCCAGGGTCGCCGGGCCCAGGGTCGCCGTGCGCACGGTCGGCATGCCCGTGCTCGTGCGCGCCATGGCCATGCCGGTGCGCGGCCTCGGTGTGGCCGCCATGGCCGGGCCCGTGGCTGTGGTCATGGCCGTGCGCGGGGCCGTGCTCGGAGCCGTGCTCGGCGTGGCGATGCGACGCCATCCCGGCAAGCTCGCCGGCGGTGTCGACCTTGACGTCGACCGCCGCGATGCCGTGGGTGACCACGCGGGCGACCTGCAGCCGCCGGCGGCCCGCGCCGATCGCGTCGAGCGCGTCGCCGATCACGTCGACCGGAACGCCGAGGTCGATCAGGGCGCCGAGCATCATGTCGCCGGCCGCGCCGCTGGCGCCGTCGACGTGGAGGTGCAGTCCTTGCAGGGACGCTGCGTCGGTCATCGCGCTGCCGCCAGGCGAGCCATCCGCACCGCGGCGACCGCCGCCCCCACGCCGTTGTCGATGTTGACCGCGGTGATCCCCGGCGCGCACGACGCCAGCATCGCGCCCAGCGCGACCAGCCCGTCGAGCGACACGCCGTAGCCGACGCTGGTCGGCACCGCGACCAGCGGGCGGTCGAGCAGCCCGGCGAGCACCGACGGCAGCGCCGCCTCCATGCCGGCGACCGCGATCACGATCGCCGCGCTGCGGATCGCCTCGAGTCGCGCGAGCAGCCGGTGCAGACCGGCGACCCCGACGTCGTGGACCCGCACGACCGGCGCGCCGAGGAACTCGGCGACCAGCGCCGCCTCCTCGGCGACCGGCAGGTCGCTGGTCCCCGCGCACACGACGGCGATCGGCGCGGCGGCGGGCCGGGGCCCGGGCGCGCCCAGCACCGCGACCCGCGCGAGCTCGTGGACGACCACCTCGGGCACCAGCGCGCGCAGCGCCTCGGCCCGGGCGGCGTCGATCCGGGTCGCGATCGCCCCGCCGGCCCGCCGCGCCAGCTCGCGCAGCGCCCCGGCGATCTGGTCCGGGGTCTTGCCCGCGCCGAACACGATCTCCGGCACGCCGGTGCGCAGCTCGCGGTGGTGGTCGATCATCGTGCTGCCGACCGCGTGCGCGACCTCGGCGTACGGCAGGTCGCGGAGCCGATCCACCGCATCGGCCGGCGACAGCGCGCCCAGCCGCACCTGGTCGAGCACCTCCAGCAGCTGCTGCCGATCCACGGATGCTTCGTACCATGCTATGCGAGCGTGTGGCGTTCACCCCAGGAGTCACCTCGACCGCGACCTCCGGCCGGCTCTACGTGATCACCGGCCAGTCGCTGTGCGTCACGTACCAGGCTGCCGGGGGTGAGCCACGGGTCCCGAGCGGGCCGGTCCCGCGCGGCGCGCTCTATCTCGGGGAGCTCGACGGCGCGGCCTGCTTCGCGCGCCTGCTCGGCGACGGCGAGGCCCCGCCGGAGGACACCGATCCGATCGCCCTGCGCCAGCTGTTCGGCGCCCTGCCCGACGACGACTTCGGGGTCGCCGGGCGCGCCCTCGGGCTCACCGCGTGGGACCGCGACCACCGCTACTGCGGCCGGTGCGGTGCGGCGACCGAGCGGTCCCAGGCCGAGCGCGTGCGCACGTGCTCGCGCTGCGGCCACGGCGCGTACCCGCGGCTGTCACCGGCGATCATCGCGCTGGTCGAGCGCGACGGCCGGGCGCTGCTCGCCCGCAACGCGCGGTTCGCGCTGCCGTTCTACAGCACGCTGGCCGGCTTCGTCGAGGTCGGCGAGACCCTGGAGGCCGCGGTCGCCCGCGAGATCCACGAGGAGGCCGGGATCGCGGTCGCCGACGTGCGCTACTTCGGCAGCCAGCCGTGGCCGTTCACGGGCTCCCTGATGATCGGGTTCACCGCGCGCTGGGCGGGGGGCGAGATCGTCCCCGATCCGACGGAGATCGCCGACGCCGACTGGTTCGCGCCCGACGAGCTGCCGCGGATCCCGCCCAGGCTCAGCATCGCGCGCGAGCTGGTCGACGACTTCGTGCGGCGCCACGGCGGGACGCTGCGCGACTGACCGGGTGCGGCGCCTGATCGTTGCGCAGAGCGCGCCGCGCTGCGGGTCCGACCGCTGCCTCGATGCAGCGATGTGCGGCGGCGCGCCCGCCGTCCGGCGTCACGCGGCTCGGTAGGATTCCCGCGATGTCCTCCGAGCCGGTCGCGAGGTTTGCGACGCACGCCAGCACCGTCGTGGGTGCCGAGAGCGCTCCGACCCCGGCAGAGCCGCCGGTCGCAGCCGGATCGGGCCCGATCTTCCGCCCCGCGGCTGCGATCCATGGCCCGGCGTCCATGGACCTTCGCATGCGCCGGGAGCTGTGGTGGCTGTCCTTCGTCATCCCGGCGCTGTGCGTCGCCGTCGTGACCTCGAGCGTCCTGCTGGGGGGCGCCGGGCCCGCTCGCCGGCTGCTCGTCGCCGGCATGGTCGCGAGCGCGACGTGTGGCTCGTGGATGGGGTGGATGGCGCACCGCGCGCGGCTCACGGCGACGACCACCGCGATCGGCTGGTTCGTCATCACCGCGGGCAGCTGCACCGCGATCCTCTACTACGGCATGCGGTCGCCGGTCGGGCTGATGGTCGCGGTGCTCGCGGTGTTCTTCGTCGGGATGCGCGCCACGCGCGCCGTCGCGGTGATGGTCTACCTGATGTTCGCGGCGTTCCACGCGACGCTGGTCGTGCTGCTCGCGGCCGGCACCCTGCCGGAGCTCGGCGTGGTCCCGGTCGCGGCCGGCGGCGCCGCCGCCAGGCTCGTGGTCACCGAGCTGCTGATCCAGCTCGTGCTGCTCGCGACGATGATCGCCGCCGCGGCGGTCCGGCGCAGCACGACGACCACGCTGCGCGAGCTCGAGCAGCAGGCGCGCGAGGTCGGCCGCCACGAGCTCCTGCTCGACGATGCCAAGCGCGCGTTCGAGGCCGCGCTGCGGGCGGCCGGCGGCGGGCGGTTCACCCACCAGGTCGTGGGCTCGTACCGGCTGGGCCGGCTGCTCGGCGAGGGCTCCATGGGCGAGGTCTACGACGCGACCGACACCCGGACCGGGAGCCCGGCCGCGGTCAAGCTGCTGCGCCGCAACGTCATGGCGGACCGGCACCTGGTCCAGCGGTTCCTTACCGAGGCGCGGATCGTCCGGTCGCTCGACACCGACCACGTCGCGCGCGTGCTGGACACCGGCGACCCCGCGTCGAGCCTGCCGTACATCGCGATGGAGCGGCTGCGCGGCTGCGACCTGCGCAAGCACCTGGCCGCCCACCCCGACGGCCGGCTGCCGATCGGCGAGGCCGAGGATCTCCTGCGCCAGGTCGCGCGCGGGATCGATGCCGCGCACCGCGCCGGCGTCGTGCATCGCGATCTCAAGCCGTCGAACCTGTTCCGCACCGATGCCGGCGTGTGGAAGGTCCTCGACTTCGGCGTGTCCAAGGTGATCGGCGAGCACACGGTGGAGAACGCGATCATCGGCACGCCGAACTTCATGTCGCCCGAGCAGGCCAACCGCCGGGACGTCGATGGCCGGACCGACATCTTCGCACTCGGCGCGATCCTCTACCACGCGATCACCGGGGCGCTCGCGTTCGACGGCGACACCCTGGCCGCGATCGCGCTCCAGGTCACCCACCACACGCCGCCGCCGGCGAACCAGCGGGTCCCCGCGATCCCGGCGGGAGTCGACGCCGCGGTGATGACCGCGCTCGCCAAGGACCCCGGCCAGCGGTTCGCGACCGCCGGTGCATTCGCCGACGCGTTCCGCGCCGCGCTCGCCACCCCGCACCAGGACGCCGGCCGCTCCCCGGAGCCCGCGGCGCTCTCGCCCGGGCATCGCCGGCACGACCGGCCGGCGAGCGCGCCGGTGACGTGACGCCGCCGAAATCTGCCTGGATCTCAGGATCCTGCCGTGACCTCGAACGTGGGTGACGCAGCGCAACGCGGGACCCGCGCCGCGCGATTTGTCCAGTGCAGGACCCTGCCCGTCCGTGCTATGGATACGCTCCTTCACAGCGCGTTCGACTGCCCGCGACGTTCTGCACGGGTGATGCGCGGCTGGGGCGGAACGCCGAACGGCACCGATTGTCTCGCTGGAACCACGCTGCCCACCTGCACGACCCTGCAACCGAGCTCCTCGAACCGGGAGCTCGGCGTGGACACGTCCTCCGAGCCTGCGCGGTCGCCGAGCGTGCCGCCGACGGCATGGCCCGCGGGCCGCGCCGGCGTCACGAGTTCCTGAACCGGGAGAGCTAGATCGTGCCGACCAATCAGAAAACCACGTCGAACAAGCGGCAGCGCGAGCAGGATCAGAAGGAGCGCGCTGCCGAGCGCATCGCGCGCCGGACCGAGCGCAAGGCGCGCGCCGCCGCCCGCCTGGCATCGGGCCAGATCGGTCCGCAAATTGCCGAGCCCGCTCCGCCCGAGAACGACGTGGTCCCGCACGACCCCGCAGCCGCTTCGACGATGCCGTCCGGGATGGCAACCCGCAGCCGCCCCGACCAGTCGACGACGCGCAGGATCTACGTGGGCAATCTGTCCTACAACATGGACGCGAATTCGATCGCGTCGCTGTTCGCGCCGCACGGCGAGGTCGCCGACGTGCACGTCGTCCTCGATCAGGTCAGCCGGCGCCCGCGCGGATTCGCGTTCGTGACCATGGGCTCGCCGGCGCAGGCGCAGGCTGCGATCACCGAGCTCGACGGCCAGAACGTCGACGGCCGCACGCTGCGCGTGAACCAGGCGGAGGCCCGCGAGTCCGGTCCGAGCATGGGCCGCGGACGCTACTGACCGGCCGCGCTGGCGCTCACGGGTGACCGGCGGTCGGCTGCGTGCCGGCTCAGCCTGACGTTCAACAGCGACGCGAGCGTGGTCGTGTTCGTGTCGCCCGCCGATGCCCAGGGCCACTCGTTCGTCCACAGCGACCGCCCGGTGGACATCGTCAACCGGTCGAGATGGGCCCGGGCGCGGCCGGGCAACCCGCGTCCTGTGGGCGATGACGCAGAATGCTGCGGGCACTTTTGCGCATGACTCGACTCACTCATGCGATTGGTTATCTGCGAGATCGACAGCCGCTTTTGAAGCGATGGAGTGCAGCGCCGCTTGTCATGTGAGCCCGCGCACGTGACGCCGGTTCGACGGGACTCGTGTCCACGACCGCGCACCGCAACTGTGATCGGCGCGATGTCGAGGTCCGCGCCGACGCGTACGTACTACGGCAGAGATTGCCCATGTCGATCAACTCGTCGCATGACCGTTCACGTGAATCGCAAGCTGCCGCGGGGCCGGGTCGCGGGCTCGCCGCGCCGGCCGCCGGCCCCGGAAAGCGCACCCTGACCGAGGATCTCGGCGCAGGACAGGCGCTGCCCGACGCGCAGCGCGCCCGGTTCGAGCAATCGCTCGACCGCGATCTGTCCGGCGTGCGGATTCACACCGGAGACGCCGCGGCGGATCAGGCAGACCGCGTCCAGGCCCGCGCGTTCGCGGCCGGCCCGCACGTCGTGTTCGGGCGCGGCGAGTACCGGCCAGGCGACCAGCGCGGGCAGCACCTGCTCGCGCACGAGGTGGCGCACACCGCGCAGCAGCACGGCGCCGACCCCGGCGGCGATCTCGCGACGACCCAGCCCGGCGACGCAGCCGAGCGCAACGCCGATGCCGCGGCGGCGGCGATGATCGCCGGCGCGCCGGCCGCGGTGACGGCGCAGCCTGCTGCGATCGCGCGCAAGACCCTGGACGAGAGCATCGAGCCGCCGACCGACGCGGCTCCCGGCGGCGGCCCACCGGCCGCGAGCGCCGACGGCGCGCAGCCGGGAAGCGATCCGGGCACGGCCAAGGACGCCGGCACCGATCAGATCGGCGAGCTCACCGCACAGCAGGTCGGAACCGAGCCGTACGAGCCGCCCGACGTGGGGCCTGACGTGCCGGTCGGTGACACCGAGGCCGACAAGCAAGCGATCGCCGGCGTCGGCCAGCAGCTGCCGCCGCAGGGCGGCGCCGACGAGCTCGCCGGTGGCGCGGCCGCGGCCGACCCCGGTGGGCAGACCGGGCCCGCGGCGCAGCCCGCACCCGGCGGCGGTGGCGATGGCGGCGGCGAGGCCAGCCCCGAGGTCACCACCGCGATCACCGCCGCGCAGGGCGACGCGCGCGACGCCGTCGCGCAGTCCGACTCCGACGCCACCGCCTACAAGGCGGAGATGACCGCGCGCCGCGACCGGTTCGACGATGAGCAGCACGCGACGACGCTCGAGCAGCTCAAGACGACGACCGCGATCCAGAAGCGCCAGACGCTGCAGGACCTCGGCTACGACGCCAAGACGGTCAAGCAGCTCAAGGACTCCGAGCTCGATGGCCTGATCGAGGGCAAGCTCGACGCCGAGCAGCGCAAGACCAAGATCCTCGGGATGGATCCCGACCAGCTGGCGGCGCTGTCGCCGGCGCAGAAGATCCAGTACCTGGTCGACCTCGGCATCGATCGCGGCGACCTCGACAAGGCCGGCCAGGCCAAGGCGACCAAGCTGTTCGACGACGTCATGAAGGTCGCGCACGTCCCGGGTCAGCACCAGGTCAAGATCCAGATCAAGGGCGGGCTGTTCGGCAAGAGCTGGATCGTCAAGGTCCAGTGCGATGCCAAGGGCAACACCGACATGCAGGCCCAGAAGGAGGGCGGCTTCTTCTCCAAGCTGTGGGGCTGGATCAAGGCCGCGCTGCCGATCATCCTCACGGTGCTCGGGCCGTTGACCCTCGGCGCGACGGTGATCGCGCTCGCGATCTACCAGACCGCGAACGCGATCCGGACCGGCGACTGGCTGGGCGCCGCGATCGGCGTCGCCGGCGCGCTGGTCGGCGTCGGCGCGTTCCTCAAGGGCATCGGCGCCGCGTCGGGCGCGTTCACCAAGATCGCCCAGGTCGCGAGCAAGGTGAAGACCGTGGCGCAGAGCGCCCAGACCGCGATGCAGGCCGCCAAGGCCAAGAACGCCGGGTCGCTGCTCGGCGCGCTCGCCTCCGGCGCCAGCGCGTTCGCGGCGTTCGCGGCGAGCTTGGCCGACAAGTTCGCCCAGACCATGACGCGGTGGTCGGAGAAGCTCAGGAAATGGAGCGCGATCGTCTCGGGCGGACAGAAGGTCGTCCAGGCGATCGAGAAGGGCGATCCGATCGCCGCGATCGGCGGCGCGTTCGACACCGCGGCGGCGGTCGCCGGGCCCAAGACCAAGACCGGCGAGGCGCTGACCCGCGGCTCGAAGATCGCCGGGTTCGCCGGCGCCGGCAAGCGCGCGCTCGCGGCCAAGCCGCCCGACTACGCCGCGGTCAGCGAGGCCGCGCTCGGCATCGCCGGCCAGCTCCACGAGGACCGGCGGATCGACGATGCGAGCAAGATCATCGCGTCGGCCAGCCGGCTCAAGCAGGCCTGGGCCAAGCGCGACGCCGATCCGGCCGGCCTCACCGCCGCCGCGCTCGACCTCGGCCAGGCGATCCAGCTCGCCAGGTACGACGCCGACCACGACGAGACCAAGGACGCCAGCGGCAAGCCGACCGCCGACCCCGATCGCGCGGCGATCACCGAGCGCTACCAGCGCGCCGGACGGGTCGTGACCGCGGCCAAGGCGGCGCTGACCGCTGCGACCGCGAAGCCGCGGCCCAACTACCTCGCCGCGCTCGATGCCGCATCGCAGCTCGTCGCCGAGCTCACCGAGAGCAAGCAGATCGACGCCGCGGCGCTGGTGACCGCCAAGCTCGACGCGTGGACCAAGGCCGTGAACAGCAAGAACGAGGCCGCGATCATCACGGCCGGGACCGCGCTGGGCGAGGCGATCTCCGGGCTGCGCGGGGCGATCGCCGGCGAGCATGACGCCGCCAAGCAGGTCGCCCAGGCCGGCCTCGCACCGGGCGAGGCGCTGCCCGACGACGGCGGCACCGAGCTGCCACCCGGGCCGTCCGCGCGCGACACCGACATCGTCGACGGGGATGCGATCGATCGCGACGCGCCGGCCGACGCCACCGGGGGCCCCGGTGACAGCGGCGACGGCTACGCGATCACGCCCGTGGCCTACCAGCCCGATCCCCAGGCGCCGAACCGGCCCGCGCCGCCGAAGCAGCCGTCGATCTCCGGCAAGATCGTCGGGGGCGGTCCGCTCAGCAACGCGGACGTCGCCGCGATCGATGACGCCGCCCCGAAGGTCCCGTCGCAGTTCCGGCGCTACCTCGCCTACGCCGGCGTGATCAAGGTCGGCGGCTCGCTGGCGTGGCGCGCCAACAACCCGGGCAACCTGCGCGACGCGCCGACCAGGATCGACACGGTGTCCGGCGCGGTCGGCACGTTCGCCGTGTTCGCGACGATGGACGACGGCCGCGCCGCGCAGCGCTCGCTGTACCTCGGCAAGTACGGCGATTGGACCGTCACGGACGCGATCAAGAAGCTGACGCCAAAAGAGGAGAATGACACCCCGGCCTACCTCGCGAAGCTCGCGGCGGCCGGCGTCGATCTCGACAAGGACGTCAAATCGCAGATCGACAAGCTGATGTCGGCGGTCGAGGCCAGCGAGGGCATGATCACCGGCATCGAGGTGACGCGCCAGGCCGACGCGCAGGGCATGCGCGCCTGACCGCGGCGCGGTTCGCGTGGATCTCGGACCGGAGCGACGCGTCGTCCTTGACGTTCCGGTAATCGGCCGTAATCGGCCGTAATCGTCACGCTCGCGCTGACCGGATAGCGTGCATCTGGGTCTCCGCAGTGTCGATTACCAACGTCGAGATACGCGTCCGTGGCACGGTGCAAGGGGTCGGATTCCGACCTTGCGTCTGGCGGCTCGCCAACGAGGAGGGGCTCGCCGGGGAGGTCCTGAACGACGGCGCAGGCGTGCTGATCCGGGCGGCCGGAACCGCCGCCCTGCTGTCGCGGTTCCTGGAGCGCTTGCGCCGCGAGGCCCCGCCGCTTTCGAAGATCGAATCGATCCAGACCTCGCAGCTCACGTCCGCGGTCGAGTTCGCGGGGTTTCGCATCACCGAGAGCATGCCCGGCGAGAACCGGACCCGGGTGACTCCCGATGCCGCGATCTGCGCCACCTGCGCGCGCGAGGTCCTCGATCCGCTGGAGCGGAGGCATCGCTATCCGTTTGCCAATTGCACGCACTGCGGGCCGCGGTTCTCGATCGTCCAGGCAGTTCCCTACGATCGCCGCAGCACGACGATGTCGAGCTTCCCGATGTGCGCCGATTGTGCCCGCGAGTACGGTGACCCGGCGGATCGCCGGTTTCACGCCCAGGCGATCGCATGCGCGGTGTGCGGGCCCCGGATCTGGATCGAAGCGTCCGGGCGCGAATCGCCGGCGGACGATGTTCTCGCCGCCACCGTGGAACGCCTGCTGGGGGGCGAGATCGTCGCGATCCGGGGTCTGGGCGGATTCCACCTGGCGTGTGACGCGGGCAATGGCGAGGCCGTCGAGCGCCTGCGGCGTCGCAAGGTGCGTGAGGCCAAGCCGTTTGCGGTGATGGTCCGCGATCTCGCGATGGCTCGCCGGTACTGCCAGGTGAGTCCGGCGGAGGCGGAGCTGCTGGCGAGCCCGGAGAGTCCCATCGTGCTGCTCGAGCGCGCGGCGGAGCGAGTCCTCCCGGAGGCCATCGCGCCGGGCCTGGACACCCTCGGCATCATGCTGCCGTACACGCCGCTGCACTTCCTGCTGCTCGAGCGGATCGGCCGTCCGCTGGTGATGACCAGCGGCAACCGGTCGAGCGAGCCGCAGGTCACCGATCTCGAGGTGGCCAGAGCGAAGCTACGCGGCCTGGCCGACGCCCTGCTCCTGCACGATCGCGAGATCGCCAACCGGATCGATGACTCCGTCGTGCGCTTCATCGGCGGACGGCCCCGCTTGCTGCGCCGCGCGCGCGGCTATGCGCCGAGCGCGATCGCGCTGCCGCCGGGGTTCGAGCACGCTCCGCAGGTGCTCGCCTATGGCGGCGAGCTGAAATCGGTATTCTGCCTGGTCCGGGACGGCGCGGCGATCCTGTCGCAGCACCAGGGCGATCTCGAGGACGAGGACACCTTCGACGACTACCAGAAGAACCTCGGCCTCTACACGGCCATGTACGAGCACCGGCCCCAGGTGCTGGCTGCGGATCTGCATCCAGACTACCTGTCCTCCAGGCTCGCCCACGAGCACGCCGCCGCCCACGCACTGCCGTTGATCGAGATCCAGCACCATCACGCCCATATCGCCAGCTGCATGGCCGAGAACGGCCTGCCGATCGACACCCCGAGGGTGCTGGGCATCGCCATCGACGGCCTCGGGCTCGGCGACGATGGCACGCTGTGGGGTGGGGAGTTCTTGCTGGCCGATTACCGCCAGTACGAGCGCGTGGCCGCATTCAAGGCAGTGGCCATGGCGGGCGGCGCACAGGCGATCCGGGAGCCGTGGCGCAACACGTACTGCCACCTGGCCGCGACCATCGGATGGGCGCGCTTCCAGCAGCGCTTCGGCTCGCTCGATCTGGTCCGCCGGCTCGAGCAGCGGCCCCTGGCGATCCTCGATCGGATGCTCGAGCAACGGCTCAACGCGCCGCTCGCCTCGTCGTGCGGCCGGTTGTTCGATGCAGTCGCGGCCGCGGTGGGCCTGTGCGCCGATCGCGCGCTGTTCGAAGGCCAGGGTGCGATGGAGCTCGAGGTCATCGCAGGGCGCGCTCCGCTCGAGCCCGACGATCACGGCGCGCGCTACGTCATGGCCATCGTGGCCGCGCCCGGCAGCCCGCTGCTGCGCTTCGATCCGGGCCCGATGTGGTGGGCGCTGGCCGACGATCTGGCTCGCGAGGTGCCCGCGAGCGCGATCGCCGCGCGCTTCCATGACGGGCTCGCCCGCAGCATCGCCGCCATGGTGCAAACGCTCGTCCGGCGATCCGGCGCGGACCGCCCGGCGATCGAGACCGTCGTGCTCTCGGGCGGCTGCTTCCAGAACAAGCGCCTGCTCGAGGCGGTCACGCGCCTGGTCGAGGCCCAGGGCCTGACGTGCCTGTCGCACGGACGGGTACCGTCGAACGACGGAGGCCTCGCGCTCGGTCAGGCCGCGATCGCCGCCGCGCGCCAGCTCACACCCGGTTGATCGAGGAGGCGAACATGTGTCTGGGAATCCCAGGTCAAGTCGTGAGCATCACGGACGCCGAGCGCCAGCTGGCCATGGTGGACGTCGGCGGCGTGCAGCGCGAGGTCAACCTCGCGTGCATCGTCAGCCCGGAGCATCCGCTGGCCGCCTGCGTCGGCGACTGGGTCCTCGTCCACGTCGGCTTCGCGATGAGCCGGATCGACGAGGCGGAGGCCGCGCTGACGCTCGAGACGCTGGCCGCGCTCGGCGAGCTGCAGGCGGAGACGGCCGCGATCCGGGCGTCGGGACAGTGAGCGTATGAGCGATCATCCGGTGCTCCATGGGCTGTACCCGTTCCTGCACGGGCACAAGCACAGCCCCGACGCGATGAACCTGGCCCTGCTCGAATCGGTGCGCCAGAAGGTCGTGCACCACCACGACGTCCTCACCGCGTTCTTCGCCGAGCACGGCCCGGCGGTCGTCGCCGCGGCCCGCGCGATCGCGGACGTGTATCGCCGCGGCGGCCGGCTCTACACGATGGGCAATGGCGGCTCGCGCTGCGACGCGGCGCACCTCGCGGTGGAGTTCCTCCATCCGGTCACCACTGGACGCCCCGCGCTCACCGCGGTCGATCTCACGGCCGATTCCACCATGATGAGCGCGGTCGCCAACGACGTCGGCTTTGCCCACGTGTTCGTCCGCCAGATCACCGCCCAGGGTCGCGCCGGCGATGGGCTCGTCGGACTGTCGACCAGCGGCAACTCGGAGAACCTGGTCAAGGCGTTCGTGAAGGCCAGGCAGCTCGGCCTGGTGACCATCGCGCTGTCGGGCAACAGCGGCGGACAGCTGACCCGGCTCGGGCTCGACCACTGTCTGGTCGTGCAGACCGACAGCATCCACCGCATCCAGGAATGCCACGTCGTCATCTACCACCTGCTCTGGGATCTCGTGCACACGCTGCTGGCGGACGACCGCGCCGATCTCCCGGGCGGGCCCGCGAAAGGACCTCCATGAGATTCGTCGACGAATTCCGCGATCCGGACAAGGCGCAGTTCCTGCTCAGGGAGATCCGCGCCCTGGTGGCCCGGATCGAGAGCTGCCGATCGCGACCGCTTTCCATCATGGAGATCTGCGGCGGCCACACCCACGCGATCTTCCGCTACGGCATCGAGACCATGCTGCCGGAGGAGATCGAGCTGGTCCACGGCCCCGGCTGTCCGGTGTGCGTGCTGCCGATGGGCCGGGTCGATGACTGCATCGCGATCGCCGAGACGCCCGGCACGATCTTCACCACGTTCGGCGACGCCATGCGCGTCCCCGGCTCGAACAAGAGCCTGCTCCAGGCCAAGGCCGACGGCGCCGACGTGCGCATGGTGTACTCGCCGGCGG
>JBGQCL010000224.1:0-18291 GCA_041495365.1 Kofleriaceae bacterium
CGACTACCTGCTGTCGAAGGGCAATCCCTACGCCGACCACCTCGACGACTCGTACCGCGCGCTCGAGGCGCGGATGCGGCAGAACAACTGCCAGGCCTGTCACGCCCCCGACAACCAGGGCAACTCGGCGCAGCTGGAGTTCTTCGTCTATCCCAACCAGGCGCTGATCGGCCGCCACGACATCATCACGCAGCTGATGAAGAACGAGATGCCGCCCAGGAACAACACGCTCGGCCTGACCCCCGGCATCACGGACCCGGCGGAGCGCGACCTGCTGATCCAGCTCGCGCGCGACTTCGAGTCCACCGGCGACCAGGCGCTGGCGTGGGAAGGCGACAACAAGACCGAGTTCCAGTTCCCCGACCCATCCGCGATGTGAGGTGTCGCCCTGCTGCGCTGAACCCCCGCGGCGCAGCAGGGCGACATCGCTCAGTCGTCGCCGGTGATCAGCGCGCTGGGATCCTCGGGCCAGGGGTGCTTGGGGTAGCGCCGCATCAGCTGCTTGCGCAGCGCGGGGTAGTGCTTGATCCAGAACCCGGGGAGGTCGGTGGTGACCTGGACCGGGCGCTGGTTGGGGGCGAGCAGGTGGAGGACGAGCGGGACGCGGCCGTCGCCGACGGCGGGCGCGCGGGCCAGGCCGAAGAAGTCCTGCATGCGCGATGCGATCCACGGCGGTTGCTCGAGCTCGTAGTGGATCGGCGCCCGGCCGCGGCGCGGCAGGCGGAGGTGGGTCGGCGCGAGCCGGTCGACCAGCGCGCGATGCTCGCCGAGCTGGGCGTCGAGCAGGTCGAGCAGGCCGAGCTTGCGCAGCTCGTCGAAGCTGATCGCGCCGTCGCACGCGCGGGCGATCAGCCGGGCGAGCGCCTCGTCGGTCGGCGCGGTGAGCCCGCTGTCGGGGGCGATCCGGGCGGCGAGCGCGACCCGGGCCCGCCACTGGCCGAGCGCGTCCTGGTCGACGAACTGCTCGATTCCGGCGGCGAGCGCCTCGCGGGCGAGCACCGCGGCGGCGGCGGCCCCGGCGCGGCGCGCGCCCTCGACGTCGCGCTGCTCGTCGATCACCAGGCCGTCGTAGGTCAGCTGGACGACGCGCTCGACGCGCTGGCGGCCGGCGTTCCACACCAGCTCGTCGCGCTCGGCGATCCGGTCGAGGTAGAGGTCGAGCAGCCAGCTGGCCTCGATCGCGCTGGCGCGCCGGATCTGGACCTTGCTGGCCTGGCCGCGCGCGCCGGTGTCGGCGACGTCGACCGCGACCACCAGCTCGGCGTCGATCACGGCGGAGCCCGGCGCGAGCGCGCCGCTGCCGCCGCCGGCGAACACGATCTCGGCGCTGCGGGGGGCGCGGCGCTTGCCGACCCGGTCGGGGAACCCGGTGAGGATGGCGAGCTGGAGCTCGCGGTCGAAGGCGTCGTCGCCGGCCGGGGCGGGGCGCTCGTCGCGCGCGGCGCGGGCGAGCTGGCGCGCGACGCGGTCGACCGCGCCGGCGGTGTAGGGATCGAGGCCATCGCGGCGCAGCCGGTCGGGCCGCAGGCCGTGCTGGCGGGCGGCGTACAGCGCGTCGAGGTCGTCGATCAGGTCCGACGGCGAGGCGACGCGGGCCTCGGCGCGCGGGCCGCGGCGCTCGAGCCGCAGGTCGCGGGCGCCGAGCAGCGCGGCGATCGCGCAGGCCGGCTCGGCGACGCCGCGGGCCTCCGCTTCGACGATGATCCGGCCGAGCCGGGGGTGGACCGGGAACCGCAGCAGGCGGCGGCCGAGCGGCGTGATGGCGCCGGCGGCCACGGCCCCCAGCCGCACGAGCAGCTGCTCGGCGGCGTCGGCGGCGGGCGCGGGCGGCGGCTCGAACCACGCCAGCGCGCCCAGGCCGGCGAGCCCGGCGCTGTGGAGCTCCAGCCCGGCCTCGGCGAGATCGGCGCGCGCGATCTCGGGCACCTCGAAGGCGCGCCGGGTGTCGTGATCGTGCCGGGTATAGAGCCGGATCACGCGGCCGGGGCGGGTCCGGCCGGCGCGGCCGGCGCGCTGGGTGCAGCTGGCGCGGCTGACCGGCTCGATCTGCAGCGACGGCAGGCCGGTCCACGGCGAGTGCCGCGCGATCCGCGCCAGCCCGCTGTCGATCACGCACACCACGCCGTCGATCGTCACCGAGGTCTCGGCGACGTTGGTCGCGAGGATCACCTTGCGCTGGCGCGCAGGCCGCACCGCGCGGTCCTGCTCGTCGGCCGGCAGGTCGCCGTACAGCGGCAGCACCGCGAGGTCGAAGATCGCCGCGACCTCGGCGAGGTCGTCCTGGCAGCGCCGGATCTCGGCGGCGCCGGGCAGGAACACCAGGACGTCGCCGGGAAGCCCGTCCTGGGCGACCCGGCGCACCGCGGCGGCGACCTGGCGGCCGAGCGGGCGGTCGTCGGGTTGCTCGGCGTGCTCGATCGCGAGCGCGAACGTCCGGCCCTCCGAGCGGATGATCGGCGCCCCGGGCGGCCCGGCGAGGAACGCCGCGACCGGCTCGGCGTCGAGCGTCGCCGACATGACGAGTACGCTCAGCTCGGGCACGCCCGGCTCGGGGCGGCCGCGCTCGCGGCGCCGGGCGCGCAGCCGGGTGACCAGCGCGAGCGCGAGATCGCCGTCGAGGTGCCGCTCGTGGAACTCGTCGATGATCACGCAGCCGACGCCGCGGAGCTCGGGATCGGCGAGCAGCCGGCGGGTCAGCACGCCCTCGGTGACGAACCGGATCCGGGTCGCGGGCCCGACCCGGCGATCGAACCGGACCTCGTAACCGACCTCGCCCCCGAGCTCCCCGCCGCGGGCACCGCCGCGTTCCGTCGCGACCCGGGCCGCCGCCAGCCGGGCGGCCAGCCGGCGCGGCTGCAGCACGACGATCTCGCCGGACACCGCGCCCGCGTCGAGCAGCGCGCCGGGCACGCGGGTGGTCTTGCCGGCGCCGGGCGGCGCGACCAGCACGGCGACGCCGCGATCGCGCACCGCCGCGACGATCTCGGGCAGGACAGCGTCGATCGGCAGCGCGCCGGGCACGCAGCACCCTACCTCTGTCCTATGCTGAGCGCGATGCTGTTCCCCGCACCTCCTGCGCCGGTGTTCCCGCCGGACCAGGCGACCACCAGCGACCACCACCCGCGCTACGAGGACTGCACGCAGGATGGCCGGCTCAACACGCTGGCGATCCCGCCGTCGCTGGCGACCACGTGGAACGCCCGCGAGGCGCGCTATCCGGCCATCCGCCAGGCCCGCGCGAAGGGGCTGGTCTCGCTGCTGACCCGGCTGACCGTGGTCTCGTTCGACGCTCCGGTCCGGGTCAACCGGCCGTTCGAGGTCTCCGGCGGGTTCCAGCTCGCGCACGACCGCGACCCGAGCGGCGCGGTGTCCAGGCTGTTCATGAACGTGTGGACACAGATCCGCGGCCGCCCGCACCTGCCGCGCGAGGCGTGGGACGCGGCGCGCGCCTCCGGACCGTCGGCGCAGCTCGTGCTCGCCGGCCAGGCGTTCACCGAGCACACCTATACCCGCCCGTTCGGGCCGCCCGATCAGCGCAGGGTGACCAGCCTGGCGGGGGTCGAGGGCCTCCCCGAGGTGCCGGAGGTGCGCTACCACCAGCCGGCGCCGACCTCGGCGGCCGATGCCCCCGACGGCGCGAGCTGGATCGACGAGCTCGCCCCCGATCCGGTCGATACGATGTTCACGCTCGACCAGACCGACGCCAACCAGCACGTCAACTCGCTGATCTACGTCCGCGTGTTCCTCGCCGCGATGCAGCGCCGGCTCGCGTCCGGTGGCCACCCCGCCCGGCTGCGCTCCAAGGCGTTCGACATCGCGTACCGCAAGCCGTGCTTCGTCGGCGACCGGATCCGCGCCCACATCCGGATGTTTGCGCACGGCGACGGCCACGGCCACCACATCGGCGGGGCGGGGTTCCTCGCAGCCGACGGCGAGGAGGCCCGGCCCCGGTGCTACGTCCGCGCGGTCTACGGCCCGTGAGATCGGGCAGGAACCCCGTCGGTAACCATCGCGCAGGTCCGCGTCAAGCCGTTGCGAGACCCTTCGACATGCTTATCAAGGAGGTACTTCAACAACCCATCTTCCCTGCACAGGAGGGACCTTCTCATGTCGCTGCTCGCTCGCACCAACGGCAACACCCCTGCTCGCTACACCGTTCGCGATCCGTTCCAGATGGCCCGTGACCTGCTGTCCTGGGACCCGTTCTTCGGCGGCACCCGGCAGACCGGCGCGTTCGTCCCGGCGTTCGAGGTCAAGGAGACCAGCGAGGCGTTCGTCCTCAAGGGCGATCTCCCCGGCGTCGCCGAGGCCGACCTCGACATCGGAGTCCACAACAACATCCTCACCGTCTCCGGCAGCCGCCAGTCCGAGGAGCGCAAGGAGGACGAGAGCTTTGCGCTCCACGAGCGGCAGTACGGCTCGTTCTCGCGCAGCTTCTCGCTGCCCGACACGGTCGACGGCGAGCGGGTCGAGGCCAAGCTCGACGCCGGCGTGCTCACGCTGACGATCTGGAAGAAGGCGGAGGCCAAGCCGCGCAAGATCGCGCTGAAGCGGTAGTCACTGCCAGGCGTGCACCTGCGCGGCGACGATCGCACGCGCCTCGCGGTCGAGCGCCAGGCGACCGGTGTCGCGTGGGTTCGCGGCGAGGAACAGAATCACATGCTTCGTCGCTGAACCGGTCGTCCGGACATGTCGCAGGCGATCGCGCAAGTCCCTGTCTCGACGGCGGCACGCCTCGGCCGACGTGACGTCGGCGACGTCCCGATCAGGTGGTCACAGGCCCTGGACGAGCAGGTCGATGCCGATGCCGATCAGCGCCAGCCCGCCGAGCGCCGACAGCCGCGCCCCGAGCCGCTCGCCGAGGACCCGCCCGGCGAGGTAGCCGGTCGCCGAGCACGCCGCGGTGACCGTGCCGATCAGCGCCAGCGCGAGCCAGGGCGCGACCGGGACCAGCGGCAGGGTCAGGCCGGCCGCGGCGGCGTCGATGCTGGTCGCCAGCGCGAGCCCGAGGTACAGCGCGAGCGTCGCCGGCGCCGGGGCGCGCTCGGTGGCATCGCGCCGGCCGTCGCGCCACGCGTCGACCAGCATCTTGCCGCCGATCGCCACCAGCAGGCCGAACGCGACCCAGTGGTCCCAGCGCTCGATGAACGGGCCGGCCCACCGCCCGGCGAGCCAGCCCAGCGCGGACATCCCGGCCTGGAAGCCGCCGAACAGCGCCGGCAGCAGCACCAGCTCGCGCGGCCGCCGCGCTGCGAGCCCGCGCGCGGCCGACACCGCGGTCGCGTCCATCGCGAGCCCGAACGCGAGCGTGATCGCCGACCACATCTATGAGATGCCGATCACGCCATGCTCGCTCGAACCCTTCGGGAAGCGACGAAGGCGCGTTCCCCGAACGGGTCTCGTCTGCGACCGCGCGAAGCGCGGCGAGTGCGCGCAGCGCACGAGGTGACCCAGCATGGGTCACTCGCAGGACGAGAACAGCCCGGCCGCGCCCTGTCCGCCGCCGATGCACATCGTGACCACCGCACGGCGCACGCCGCGCCGCTTGAGCTCGTACAGCGCGGTCGCGGTCAGCTTGGCGCCCGTGCAGCCCAGCGGGTGGCCGAGCGCGATCGCGCCGCCGTGCACGTTGATCTTGTCGTCGGGGATGCCGAGCTCGCGCTGGCAATACACCGACTGGCTCGCGAACGCCTCGTTGAGCTCGAACAGATCGATGTCGGCGATCGACAGCCCGGTCTTCGCGAGCAGCTTCTGGACCGCCGGCAACGGGCCGATCCCCATGATCTCCGGATCGACGCCGACGGTCGCGAACGCGCGGAAGATCCCGAGCGGCTTGATCCCGAGCTGGTCGGCGGCGCGCCGCGACATCACCAGCGCCGCCGCCGCGCCGTCGGAGATCGGCGACGAGTTCCCGGCGGTGACGCTGCCGCCCTGGGCGAACGCCGGCGGCAGCCCGGCCAGGCCCTCGAGCGTGGTGTCGGGCCGCGGCAGCTCGTCGACCGTGAAGTCGCGGTACACGCGGTGGTCGCCCTCGTAGGCCACCGCGCGGACCGGGACGATCTCGTCCTTGAACGCGCCGGTCTCGAGCGCGCGCCGGGCCTTGATCTGCGAGCGGTACGCGAACTCGTCCTGCATCTGGCGCGTGATCCCGAACCGCTTCGCGACGTTCTCCGCGGTGATCCCCATCGGCGTGTTGGCGCCCGGCAGCTTTTCCATCAGCTCGGGCGACGCCGACAGGTGGAAGCCGGTCATCGGCACCATGGTCATCGACTCGACCCCGCCGGCGATCACGACGTCGTTGGACCCGACCGCGATCGAGCCGGCCGCGATCGCGATCGCCTGCAGGCCGCTCGAGCAGAACCGGTTGATGGTCTGGGCCGGGACCTCGATGCCGAGGTCGGCGGACAGCGCGATCAGCCGCGCGACGTTGAGCCCCTGCTCCCCCTCGGGCATCGCGCAGCCCAGCACGACGTCGTCGATCTTGCCCCGGGCCTGGGGCACGCGGGCCAGCAGCCCGCGGATCACGTCGGCGGCGAGCTCGTCGGGGCGCTTGGTGGCGAGGCTGCCCTTGTGACCGCGGCCGACCGCGGAGCGAACTGCTTCGGCAATGACGATTTCCATGGCGATTCCTTGGGCGATTTCTGGGGCGATTCTTGATCGTGGGTCGGCGGATTCAGTTCCGCAGTGGCTTTCCGTGCTGCAGCATGTACTGCATGCGGGCCTGCGACAGCGGCTCGCCACACAGGCTGACGAACGCCTCGCGCTCCAGTTCCAGGATCTCGTCCTCGGTGACAGCGTGGCTTCCGCCCGACGCGCCCCCGCACAGCACGGTGGCGAGCTTCATCGCGATCCTGGCGTCGTGCGCGCTGGCGTAGCCGCCGGCGACCAGCGTGTTGACCAGCATGTGCAGGGTCGCGATCCCGCTGTCGCCCGGCAGCTTGTAGGCGCGCGGCGCCGGCGGGTGGTAGCCGGCGAGCGACAGCCCGATCGCGCGCTGCTTGGTCTCCCACAGCTGGCGCGCGCGGTCGAACGACACGCCGTCGGCCTGGGCGAAGTAGCCGAACGCCTTGCCCTCCTCGGCGCTCGTCGCGACCTTGGCCATCGCGATGTTCTTGAACACCTGGGTCACCGCGGCGTGGGCGTCGAGCTCGACGCCCTCGGGCACGCTGCCCAGCGCGCGCCACAGCATGTTCATCGTGCCGCCGCCGCCCGGGATCAGCCCGACGCCGACCTCGACCAGGCCGGAGTAGGTCTCGGCCGCGGCCTGGACCTCGGTGCAGCCGAAGCACAGCTCGAGCCCGCCGCCGAGCGTCATGTTGTACGGCGCGGCCACCACCGGCACCATCGCGTACTTCAGGCGCTGGGTCGCGTACTGGTAGTTCTTGACCATCTCGCGCAGGCCATCCCACTGCTTCTGCCCGGCGGCCATCACGACCGCGAACAGGTTGGCGCCGACGCAGAAGAACTCGCCCTGGTTCCACACCACCATCGCCCGGAACTCGCGCTCGGCGCGGTCGACCGCGTCGTGGATCATCTTGATGACATCCGCGTCGATCGAGTTCGCCTTGGTCTTGAACGTCAGGCCGAGCACGCCGTCGCCGAGGTCCCACGCCTCCGCCCCCGCGTTCTTGAGCACCGGGCCATGGCTCGGCGCCATCGACCCGGGCGGCCGGCCCGCCGCCTGGCGCATGTCCTCGAACGTCGCCTCGCGCCGGTCGATCGCGCGCTCGACGTACTCGCCGCGCTGCGGGTTCCACACCCGCGTGCCCTGGTAGAACCCGCCGGCGCCGGAGCCGACCATCTTGTCGATCCACGCCGGCAGCGCGACGCCGTCCTGCTTCATCCGCGCGCAGGTCTCGGCGAACCCGAGCGCGTCCCAGGTCTCGAACGGGCCGAGGTCCCACGCGTAGCCCCACTTCATCGCGTCGTCGATCGCGTCCGGCGAGTCCGCGATCTCCGGGATCCGGCGCGCCGCGTACGCCAGGCTGCGCGATAGTACCGTCCACGCGAACGCGCCGGCGGCGCCCGGCGCCGCGACCAGCCCCCTGACCCGCTGGCCGGCCTCGTCCAGCCGCGCCACCGCCTTGGTCGCCTTCGCGATGTCCGGATCGCCGGCCTTGGGCCGGTACTCCCCGGTCTTCGGATCGAGCGTGAGCAGCGCGTCGCCCGGCTTCTTGTAGAACCCGCCCCGGGTCTTGTCGCCGAGCTGGCCCTTGTCGATCATCCGCGTGATGTAGGCGGGCAGCTGGAACGTCGCGCGCTCCTCGTCGCCGGTCAGCGACTGGTAGCAGTTCGACGCGACGTGGCCGACCGTGTCGAGCCCGACGACATCCGCGGTGCGGAACGTCGCGCTCCTGGGGTGGCCCATCGCGACCCCGGTGATCGCGTCGATGTCCTCGGGCGCAAGCCCGCGCTCGAGCATCAGGTGGATCGTCGTCATCATCGAGTGCAGGCCGATCCGGTTGCCGATGAAGTTCGGCGTGTCCTTGGCCCACACGATGCCCTTGCCGAGCTGCTCGCGCCCGAACCGCTCGACCCGCGCCCTGGCCTGGGGGCTGGTCTCGACCCCGGCGACCAGCTCGAGCAGCTTCATGTAGCGCGGCGGGTTGAAGAAGTGCGCGATCATGAAGTTCTTGCGGAACGCCTCGCTGCGGCCCGCCACCATGTCGGCGATCCGCAGGCCCGACGTGTTCGACGCGATCACCGCGTGCGGCGCCGCGAGCCGCTCCAGCTTCTCGAACAGCGCCTGCTTGACGTCGAGCCGCTCGACGATCGCCTCCACGATCAGATCCGCATCGGCGACCTTCGCGAGGTCGTCGTCGAAGTTGCCGATCGAGATCAGCGCCGCGTTGCGCGGGGCCATCAGCGCCGCCGGCCTGGCCTTCTTCAGCTTGTCGAGCGCGCCCGCCGCGAGCCCGTCGCGCCTGGCCCTGGACTGCCGCTCGGCGTCAGAGAGCTTGGGCGGCACGATGTCGAGCAAGATCACCGGGATGCCGGCGTTGGCACAATGGGCGGCGATGCCGGACCCCATCACGCCGGCGCCGAGCACCGCCACGCGGCGGATCGGAGGGATGCGCGTTGCGAGAGCCATGCGCCCAACATAGCGCAGTGCGGCGTCCGCGGGTCGCGCGGGGGAGACCTCACCTGCGCCTGCGGCGATCCGGCCTCCGGATCCGAACCTGTCTCATCTGGAGCGGCCGGGAAGCGAGCGCGTCACGCGAGCCGTGTGCGAGCGATCTCGATCGCTTCGATCCGCGACGACACGCCGACGATGGCGCTGTCGAGCCCTCCACCGTCCACGCTGGCGGCGTACACCCGCGGCTCGTAATAGATCGGCACCCGGGCGCGATCGACGACCGCCTGTTCCAGCGAGTACACGTGGATGTACTCCCCGAAGACCCTCTGCGTAGTCGTAGTCGGAGTCGCGGTGAACGCGATGAAGCAGGCGTTGGGCAGCGCATGTCGCATCCTCGCCGCATAGCTGCTGGCCTGCGCCCGGTGCGCCTCGTCGACCAAGACGAAGATGTCCTCGCGTTCGTCGAGCGCCGGCTCACCATCCTTGATGGCGGCGTGAAACTTCTGAATCGTCGTCGTGATCACCAGGTTCTCTCCGCGCCCGATCACCGCAGCGTCAAACAGTTGGGCGATCGCGACCTTCGAGGCGGCGCTGCGCGAGAAAGCAAGAGCCGTATGTCGGGCCCCGCGGTTCCGTGAGACGGATGCAGACGCCGCTGGCCGACGTGCTCACGTTGAATGCTCTGCACCCCTAGTGCATCAAGATGCGGCACCTGCTACAAGTAGCATATTGAGCCATGCTCAATGAGGATTCCCACGCGGGCCCTTGGAGCGTGCCCGAAAATGTTCCAGGCACGTATCCCGCTAGTTTCGCTGCCGAAAATTTTCCTCAGCGATTACATAATCTTGCGGCTTGCGTTGTGTCAGTTGTCAACGCATAATCCTGCATGGGATGCAGGGGCAACGGTGAAGGGTAGCCAATGAGCAGCCAACGGAGAACCGATACCCGGGACCGCGTGAGATGAGCGCAGCTGCTCACGCAAACGACGATCAACTTATGATGCTAGGTCAGCATCTGAAAGTTGTCGAGCGGCACCATGGCCACGCGACGAAATTCCAGATGGTCGCCGAAGGGCTCAGGGCCATGCGGCTCGCCGTCGAACGGTGGGACACGTTACCCGACGTACTTCGGGATCTCCTCAGGCACGTAGCCAACCTGATGATGCCCGCAAAGAGCTCCATGTTGACCAAGGCTCGCGCCGGATGGGAGTTCGGCCTCTTGGCGCTGAAACTTGGTCCCGACGAAGCGATGAGGCTGGTGATGGACTTCGCGGCTGCGCGGCAGGAGTTCCTCGACGCTGTGTTGAATGCGGAGGAACGCTCAAATACGGCCCTGCAAGAGCATCTCGCGAGCTGCATCTCTAACGGGTTAGCCGACCAGACGCGAACCGTTGTCCCAAGGGAGCAGGTTAGTGAGTGGTTCCGTCGCCTGCAAGGTTGAGCTTGGCGACGCCTTCGCTGCGACGGTGCTTGCCTTCAACAAAGCGAACTACAAGAAGGATCCGCGGGGCGCCGCTGCAGCCGGCCAAGTGCTGGCTCGACTTGTTGACCAGTTTTTCGCGCACAATTCACCGCAGATCCCACGTGCGCACTTTGAGCCCTTCCCGGCGGGCACCGCAGCGCCTGGCCTGCAGCTTTGGAAGGTGAATTTCAACGCGCCGAACCTCAGCGGTTCCGCCGAGTGCGGTAGGTTGGTCTACTTATACGATCAGGCGTCGTCAACGATCATTCCGCTGTGCGTCTACACGCACAAGCAGTACCCCGGGGTGGTTCCCGCGAAAGACCTGGCGAAGCTGATCGAAGAAGCCAAGCAATGGCTGGCGGAGAGGGCCCGGTCGAAGAAGTAGGTCGGTGACAGGTAGCCGCCCGCTGCCCCGGAATTTGCAGGCAGCTCCACGTTTTTTTTGTAGGCAGCCGGCTGTTTAGGGGCAAAGCCCGGCAGGCGCGAGCGGCGAGCGGCAGCGGCTACGGCTCGCCCGGTGCGAGCGCCACCGCGAGCACCCGCGGCAGCTGCCAGCGGTTGTCGTTGTCGTCGCTGACCAGGAACAGCACGCGGCGGCCATCGCCAAGCGCCGGACCCACCGCGAGTCCCTCGTAGTTGTCGAAGATCTTGCGGCGCTGCGGCGCCGGGGGCACCGAGCAGCGGGTGTCGTCGACGGTCGCCAGGTCGAGGACGAGGCGCTTGGCCACCGGCGCGGCGCGCCGCGCATCGTCGAGCGCCGCGATGCTCGGGGCGCCGCGCAGGTCGACGGCGTAGACCCGGATCGAGTTGCCGGCGCCGCTCACCCAGCCGCGCTCGAGGACGAGCACGCGTTCGGGAGAGAGCACGGCGAGGTCGCTCACCCCGGCATCGCCGTACCCCGCGGTGAACACCGGGTCGGTCAGGTACGCGACCTCGAGGACGGGCTCGCCGTCGAGCGAGTGGCGCGTGAGCCGCACGACGGTGCCGTGATCGACCGTGCTGCCCGGGCCGTCGCCCTCGAGCGCCTGCTCGTTCACGGTGAACACGTAGCGCCGCGCGCCCGCGGCGGCGTAGCCGATGCCCTCGATGCCCAGGTTGTGGCGCACGCCCGGGCGAAACGGCAGCGCGAGCCGCCGGGCGTCGTGGCCGGCGCGGTCGACGCTGAACACGGCGGGCGGGCTCTCGCTGGCGACCACGAGGAAGCGATCGCCGGCGATCGCGACCGCCTCGCCGTCCCAGTCGTCGATGGCGATGTCGAGCGGGATCGACGGCGCGAGGTCAAAGCCTGCGAGGTCGGGCCGTGGCACGAGCACGGTGAGGGTCCGGTTCCGGTCGGAGACCGCGAACAGCCGCTGCGCCGCGGGGTCCCACGCCAGGCCGGAGAGCTCGTGGCTCCGCGGGTCGGTCGCCGGAAGATCGAAGCACGCGAGCAGCTCCGGCGCGGCGGCCGGCAGCGCGAGCGCCGCGGGGGCCGCGGGCGGCAGCGCGCCGGGGCCTGGCACGGGCGCCGGGGGCGGCTCGGGTCGCGCGGTGTGCGCCGGGCTGCAGGCGACCGCGAGCGCGACGGCCCCGATGATACCGCGAGCGGGACCGGGCTTCACCGCGACATCGTACGTGTCCGGGGCGTCCGGATCGCCACGATCCATCCGATCAGTATCGCGGGCGCCCCGAAAACTGGACGGCGATCCGCGGGCTGTGCAGGGTAGATGGAATGTCGATCGCCGCGGCGCCTGCGCGGGGCACCCCGTGCCTGCGGGTGTTCGCCGACACGCTGTTCGTCGACGACGGCAGCCGGCGGGGCGACGAGGTCCTCACCGCGATGCTGCGGCTCGACTTCGACTACGGCGGCCGCCGGGTGCGCGCCGTGGACCCACGCCCCTCGAGCCTGCGCGACCACGCGGCGGAGGCCCAGGCCTGCCGGGTGCTGGAGAGCTTCGGGGTGGTGGAGCTGGCCCAGCTGGACGACTGCGCGGTGACCCCGGGTGCGGGAGTCGACTACATCGTGGCGATCGACGGCGACGTGCACGCGCTGTGCGCGTTCGGGGCGTACGCGGTGCCGCAGCTGCGCAACCTGGGCTGGCGAGTCGAGATCGATCCCGAGTATCCGTGGCAGACGATCGGCAACGACGCGCCCCTGTACGCGGCGGCGATGCCGGAGGACAAGCGGCCGGACTGGTTCGGCCTCGAGCTCGGGGTCGAGGTCGACGGCCAGCGCATCGACCTGCTGCCGGCGCTGCTCGAGCTGCTCGACACCGCCGGCGACCTGTCGGCGCTGGTCCGGCCGGCGCGGCGCTGCATCGCGGTCCGGGTCGACGACCGGCGCTGGCTGCCGGTGCCGCCGGACCGGCTGCGCATGCTGGCCAAGGTGCTGCTCGAGCTGTACCGCGACGGCGGCAAGCTGCGGGCGCCGGTCTTGCGCGCGCCGCTGATCGCGGACCTGTGCGGGGCGCTGCACGATCCGGACCGGCCGGTGCGCTGGGTCGGCGACACCCGGATCCGCGAGCAGGCGTTCGCGATGGCGATGGGGCCGCCGCGCGTGGCGCGGGCGGCGCCGCCGGCCGAGCTGCGCGCCGACCTCCGGCCGTACCAGCGCGACGGGGTGGCCTGGCTGCAGCACCTGCGCGCGCACGGCGCCGGCGGGGTGCTCGCCGACGACATGGGCCTGGGCAAGACGCTGCAGACCATCGCGCACGTGCTGATCGAGAAGCAGGACGGCCGGCTCGATCGCCCGGTGATGGTGGTGACGCTGACCAGCCTGGTCGGCAACTGGCAGCGCGAGCTGGCGAGGTTCGCGCCGTCGCTCAAGGTCTGCGTCTACCACGGGCCGGACCGCGCGCAGCTGCGCGGCCGGCTCGCCGAGCACGACGTCGTGATCACGACCTATCCGCTGGTCGCGCGCGACCGCGACGCGCTGGCCGCCGTCGAGCTCCACCTGCTGGTGCTCGACGAGGCCCACGCGATCAAGAACGACGGCGCGCAGGCCGCCGAGGCGGTGCGCCGGCTCGCCGCGCGCCACCGGCTGTGCCTGTCGGGCACGCCGATCGAGAACCACCTGGGCGAGCTGTGGTCGCTGTTCGACTTCCTGATGCCGGGGCTGCTCGGCAGCCGCGACGACTTCCAGGTCGGCTTCCGCGAGCCGATCGAGGGGCGCGGCGACAAGCTCCGCGTCGAGGCGCTGCGCGACCGGGTCCGGCCATACATCCTGCGCCGCACCAAGGACACGGTCGCCCGGGAGCTGCCGGCCAAGACCCAGCTGGTGCGCGGGGTGAGCATGACCGGCGCACAGCGCGAGCTCTACGAGTCGATCCGGGTCGCGGCCCACGCCGACGTCCGCCGCCACATCCGGACCCGCGGGCTCGCCGGCTCGACGATCGCGATCCTCGACGCGCTGCTCAAGCTGCGCCAGGTGTGCTGCGATCCGCGGCTGGTCTCGTGCGATGCGGCGCGCGAGGTCTCCGGCAGCGCCAACCTCGACGTCCTGCTCGAGATGATCGGCCAGGGGCTCGCCGACGGCCGGCGGATCCTGGTGTTCTCGCAGTTCGCGCGCATGCTCGGGCTGATCAGCGAGGGCCTGCTCGCGCGGGGGACCGGCCACGTCGCGCTGACCGGCAGCACGCCGGATCGCCAGAAGCCGATCGACGCGTTCCAGGCCGGGCGCGCGGACGTGTTCCTGATCTCGCTCAAGGCCGGCGGCGCCGGGCTCAACCTGGTCGGCGCCGACACCGTCATCCACTACGACCCGTGGTGGAACCCGGCGGCCCAGGCCCAGGCCACCGATCGCGCCCACCGCATCGGTCAGACCAAGCCGGTGTTCGTCCACGACCTGATCATCGCGGGCTCGGTCGAGGAGCGCATGCTGGCGCTGCAGCGCCACAAGCGCGATCTGGCGGACGCGATCCTCGAGCCCGCAGCGCGGCGCAGCACCCGGCTCAGCGAGCGCGATGTCGACGACCTGCTGGCCCCGCTGACCGACCTGCCGCCGGAGGCCTGAGGGAGGCGCGCGGGGGTGGTGAGCGGCGTGCTGCCCGCCGGTGCCTGTGTGATTCGCTGATCCGCGGCGCGGCCGGCACAGGTCCGATGTCGTCCGGGGCGCACACCTGCCTCCGTCGGCTGCGCCGTGCAACCTGGGCGTGGCGGAGACGTCCCTCCCGGGCAACCGGTCCCGCCGCGCTTGATCGAAGATCTTGCGTCAACCGACCCCGAATCATGGGAATCTGGTGTTGAGGTGGGAGGTTTGTGCCTCTCGAGCCGCTCCATGCCGCCGCCGCCGTTGCCCGATCGCACCGAGACGCTGGTTCCCCGGGCCGGCTGCGCCTCGACCATGCCCGTCGATCCGGCAGCTCCGTGTGCCGACGACCGGGCGGACCCCGGCGATCTCGCCGCCGACGACCCGGACCGCTACCAGCAGGTCAGCGAGCACGCCCGGGGCGGGCTGGGGCGCGTCGTCCGCGCGGTCGATCGCCGGCTCGGCCGCACCGTTGCCGTCAAGGAGCTGCTCCGGCACGACGCGTCCAACGAGGCGCGGTTCCTGCGCGAGGCGATGATCACCGCCCGCCTCGAGCACCCCGGCATCGTCCCGGTCCACGAGGCCGGCCGGTGGCCCAACGGCGACCCGTACTACGTGATGAAGCTGGTCGAGGGCCGCACGCTCAAGGAGCTGATCGTCGAGGCGACCACCCTGCGCGGGCGCCTGGGGCTGCTCGCCCACGTGATCGCGGTCTCCGACGCGGTCGGCTACGCCCACAGCCAGGGCGTGATCCACCGCGACCTCAAGCCGTCCAACATCATCGTCGGCGGGTTCGGCGAGACCATCGTGGTCGACTGGGGCCTCGCACGCGACCACAAGCGCGAGCTTCCGGAGCCCTGCGAGGATGTCCTCGCCGCGGCGGGCTCGGGGGTCTCGACCATGTCGGGCAAGGTCGTCGGGACACCGGCCTACATGTCGCCCGAGCAGGCGCGCGGCGGGGTGGTGGACGAGCGGGCCGACGTCTACGCGCTGGGTGCGGTGCTGTACGAGGTGCTCGCCGGTGCACCGCCTCATGCCGACACCACGCCCCAGGCGGTGCTCGACCGCGTGATCGCGGGGCCGCCGCGGCCGCTGTCGATGGTGGTGCCCAGCGTGCCGGACGAGCTCGCGACGATCGTGCGCAAGGCGATGGCGCGCGATCCCGACGCCCGCTACCCGAACGCGATCGCGCTCGCCGAGGACCTGCGGCGGTACACCACGGGCCAGCTGGTCAGCGCGCACTCGTACTCGACCTGGGCGCTGCTGCGCAAGAAGCTGGCGCGCCACCGCAACGCTGCGGCGGTGGCGATCCTGAGCGGGATCCTGCTGAGCGCGGGCGGCGTCGCGTCGGTCCGCCGGGTGATCGCCGAGTGCAACATCGCGCGCGCCGAGCGCGGGCTCGCCGAGGTCGCGCTGAGCTCGGCCGAGAAGCGCAAGCGCGAGCTCGTGCTGCTCCAGGCCCAGACCGCGCTGACCAAGGATCCGACCGCCGCGCTGGCCTGGCTCAAGAGCTACGACGTCGGCCCCGACGAGCGCAGCCGGGTGGTCGACATGGTCGACGAGGCGCTCGCCCTCGGGGTCGCGCGCCACGTGTTCCGGCCGGGCGACTGGGTGATGGACGCCCAGTTCACGCCCGACGGGTCGACGCTGGTCGCGGCCGCGCGCGACGGCACGCTGCACGGCTACGACCTGGCGACCGGGGTCGAGACCGAGCTCGGCCGGGGCCCGGCGCAGCCCAAGGCGCTGGTGCTGACCCGCGACGGCGAGCTCGCGATCGTCGGCGACGTGGCCGGCGGGGTGACCGCCTGGCCGCTGCACGGTGGGCGGTCGCGCGTCCTGGTCAGGCCCGGCGGGCGCTGGATCACGCAGCTCCGGCTGTCGCCCGACGGCAAGCTGGTGCTGGTCGAGCGCGAGGCCGCCGCGCCGCACGTGGTCGCGCTGGCCGGCGGCGAGCCGGTCGAGCTCGGGCCCGCGACCGCGCTCGGGTTCGCGGTCGCCGACGACGACTGGTCGCGCGTGGTGATGATGACCGCAGCCAACGAGATCGCGGTCCCGGCCGAGCGCGATGGCGATCCGCCGCGCGCGCTGGCGCGCACCGAGAAGGCGATCGCGTTCATCGCGCTGTCGCCGACCGGCGACACCGTGGTGGTCCACGACGGGACCGCGATCTGGACGCTGCCGTTCACCGGCGGTCCGCTGCGCGAGATCGCGCACTACGCCGACGCGCTCACCACGATCGTGTGGTCGCCCGACGGCAAGACCCTCGCGATCGGCGGCCATCGCCCGGAGATCATGGTGGTCGACCGCGAGACCGGCGCGGTGACCGAGCTGCGCGGCCACAGCGACGCGATCTACATGCTGGCGTTCAGCCGCGACGGCACGCGCCTGCTGTCGGCGAGCGACGACGCGACCGCGCGGGTGTGGAACCTGGTGACCCGCGCGGCGATCGTGCTGCGCGGCCACGACGACGACGTCTACCGCGCGCACTTCTCGGCCGACGAGCGCAGCGTCGCGACGTCGAGCCTCGACGGCAGCGCGCGGGTCTGGCTGCTCGACTCGCCGAGCACCGCGGTCCACGTCGAGCGCGATCCGATCGAGAACATGCGGTTCGACGGCGATAGCCTGCTGGTGCGCACCACGAGCTCGGTCGCGCGCTGGGACCTGACGTCGGGGCGCCGCGAGGCGCTGGCGTCGTGGGCCGACGAGTCGCACCACCTCGGCTACGGCGTCGCGTCGCACGACGGCAGCCGCGTGGTGATCCCCAACGCCGACGGCTCGATGGAGCTGCGCGCGCCGGGCCGCCCGACGATCGTGATGCGCGGCCACCGCGGCCTGATCACGCACGTCGAGTTCGCGCGCGACGACCGGACCGTGTTCACGTCGTCGTCGGACGGCACGCTGCGGCGGTGGGACGCCGCGACCGGCGAGGGCACGGTCGTGCTGGAGGCGACCACGCCGATCCGCGGGTTCGCGGTGTCGCGCGACGGTCGGGCCATCGCGCAGGCCGGCGACCTGACCTACGCGATCGACCGCGCGGGCCGGGTGAGCAAGCTCGGCAGGGGCCCGGGGTGGTGCTTCTCGCTCGCCGAGTTCGAACCGGTCACCGATCGGCTGGTCGTCCACCGCTGCGACAACAGCCTGGCGATCCTCGCCGGCGACCGGATGATGGAGCTGCCGACCGGCGGCTACATGGCGAGCCGGATCGCGGTGTCGCCCGACGGGCGGTGGATCGCGGGCGGCCTCGCCGACCGGACGATCCGGCTGTGGAGCACCGAGACCGGCCAGGTCGTGGACGTGCTGCGCGGCCACAGCGACTTCGTGCTGGATGTCGCGTTCTCGCCCGACGGCCGCCAGCTCGCGTCGGCGAGCTACGACAAGACGACGCGGCTGTGGGACCTGGCGACCCGCCAGCACCGGGTCCTGCGCGGCCACACCGCGGAGATCACGCGGGTGATGTGGCGCGACGCCGACCACCTGGTGACCGGGTCGGTCGACGGCACCGTCCGGCTGTGGGACGTGCCGAGCCTGGAGCTGCCGACCGCGTTCGACCTGGCGCGCCGGCTCGACGCCGCGACCACGGCGCGGATCGTGCTCGACCGGCCGTCGACCGGCCAGCCGCCGTCGCGCGGCACCTGACGCCGGCGGGACGTGCCGGGGCGTGCCGGGGCCTGCCGGCACCTGTGATAGACCTGCGCGGTGACCGACGGCCAGGCTGCGCTCGTCGACCGCGCCGCCGAGGCGGGCGCCG
>JBGQCL010000225.1:0-18017 GCA_041495365.1 Kofleriaceae bacterium
CGGTCACCAGCTCGGCGGCGATCGCGGCGGCAGTGCTGGCGTTCCGGTCGCCCCGGCGCGCTGCTCGGTGCTCGCCGCCCAGTACTCGGGGCACGGTGCTCGCGGCCCAGGTGCTTGACCGCGGGCGCTCGTGCTGGACGCCGCCAAGAGCTCAGGTCGACGGCGCGCCCATGCCTAAGTAGGCGAAACAACCGCAAACGTTGTACAACTTGGCCCATGGCAGTGCGCACATCAGTGATCGGCGTCCGAGCAACGGCCCGCGAGCGGGCGGCATGGCAGGCAGCCGCAGAGGCCGACGGGCGCTCGCTCTCAAATTGGATCGTCCGGAGATGCAACGGTTTACCCGCCACGGCTCCGATGTTGGATCCGGAGCCACCGACGAAGGGCCGGGCGCCCCGAAGGCGTCGCTCGTGATGCCGCGATGGCATCGAAGTGGCAACGTCGCCGGATGATCCGGTTCTTTCCGACGAAGAACGGCTATGACCAACGGTTCCGACAACCGTAGATCGCACGGCGCCCAGCTTCATATAGACCGTTTCAGCCCGCCATGCTCAGCTAAATGCGCAGGCACGGAGAGGGAACCAACCTCTCCGGCCTGCTAACCAGAAAACCTTTCGCCGAAGGCTTCCAGGATGCAAAGAACCATACTCGCAAACTTCGACAACAAGCAATTCCCAACCGCCGAGGAGCTCGAAGCTGCCCGCATCGATGGCGAGCGCCTCGCTGCCGAGCGCGATCCCCAGATCGAGCTCGGCCGCGCGCTCAAGCGCGATGCGCAGCACCGGCGGACTATCCGCGAGGGAGAGCGCTTCGTCGTCGCGATGCGCGGCGCCATCGCGGTAGCGCAGCAGAACGCCGCCGCGCACCCGCAGTGCGCCCCCCGCGCCAGGCAGCAGATCGCCGAGCACGAGAGCGAGATCTCCCGCACGCGCTCGACGGTGATCGAGCACTATGAGCGTCGTGCTGCCGACGACGCGCGCAATCTACGGGAGCTACAGGCTGCCGCGCGCGCGCAGCGGTGCGACCGCATGATGCTCCTGCGCCGGGGCGCAGCTGGCCAAGGACGCGTGCATCGGCAAGGTCCGCGACCCCGACAGCACCGGCCGCGCCCGGCCGCGCGTGCGACTGGCGACCCCGACCCCGAACCAGAAACCCCGGGCGATGCACGCGCGCGGCTGCGTAGCGTCGTCCTGATCGAAGCCGCTCTCGTCGGAGGCGCGCCATGATCGCGCCGACCACGCCCCCGGCGCAGCGTCTCCTGACCTACGCCGACGCGGCGACCTATCTCGGGCTGCCAATCGGCACGCTCCGATCGATGGTCTGCCGGCGGCAGATCCCACACGTGCGGCTGTCAGCGCGCGTCGTGCGGTTCGACATCGCCAAGCTCGACGCGCTGATCGCCGAGCGCTCCGTCGCGGCCGGGGGCCGGCCATGACGGTGCGATGCGAACTCGGTGTGCTCGGCGAGGCGACGATCAGGACGCACCGGATCATGGACGCGGCGCCCGGCGCGTGTCCGTTCTGCGCGAGCGCCGGGGGTGCGTCGTGATCGTCATCGGACGCGATCCATTCCTCGATGCGGCGCTGTCGTACGGCGAGCAGTCGCCGCGGCAGTGGCCGATCTTCCCGGTGGACCCGAAGATGAAGCTCCCGCTGATCAAGACAGGCACGGACCATGCCGCGAACGCGAGCACGGATCCCGAGCAGATCGCGCGATGGCTTCGGCGATGGCCAGGTTGCGGGATCGGCATGCCGACCGGCGCAGAGAGCGGCACTGTCGTGATCGACGTGGACCGCAAGCACGACGGCAAGGCGCTGCTCGCCGAGCTTGAAGATGCGCTGTGTCCGCTGCCGCGCGATCGCACGGTACGCACGCAGAGCGGCGGGCTGCACATCTACTGCGCTCATCCTGACGACGGGCGGCGAGTGCTCACCGGCGCGGGCGATCGCTCGCCGCTCGGTCGGCTGCTGTGCGGGCGCGCCGGCATCGACGTGCGCGCCGACGGGGGGATCGTGGTGCTGCCGCCGTCGCTCGGCTATCGCTGGCTTCGTGACGAGGACGAGCCGCTGCCGCCGCTGCCGCTGTTGTGGCTCGCCGCGATCCGCGGCGCAGGGCTGCGCCCGCCGCCGGTGCGACCGCCCCCGACGCCGCGACGAGACGGCGAGCATCGGTGGAGTCCGCCCGAGCGCGGTCCGGCGATCGTCGAGCCGGGCCGCAACACCGCGCTGTACCACCGCGGCGCGATGCTCCATCTGAGCGGCGCGACAGACGGCGAACTGCTCGACGATCTGCTCGCAGTGAACGCCGCGCGATGCTCGCCGCCGCTGACCGAGCGCGAGGTTACGAAGATCGCCCGCTCCGCGATGCGCGCGACCGGAGGGCGATCATGATCGACACGAATCACCGCCGACGGATCTTCGAGGCCGTTGGCGAGCCGATGCCCCCAGACGAGCCACAGCCGGACATCGGCGAGCCGCCGCGAGGGCCATATGGCGACGGACGCTACACAGACTTCGGCGCCGATCCCGACCCCGAACCGCCGCGCGGCCGCAACGTGGCACAGCGCGGCGCCGCGATCATCAATGAGATCCACGCGCGACGGGACGAGCCGCTCGTGCCGATCGAGATCGGCGGCGGACACCTCTGCGAGATCTACCTCGGCGGCATCGGCCTGCTCATTGGTGGAACAGGCGCGGGCAAGACGTCGCTGGCGCTCGAAGCTGCGATCCGGCACGCGGTCAGCCGTGGACCAGCGATCGTCGCGTCCCTTGAACTCCCCGAGCGGATCCTCGGCGCACGTGTCGTCGGGATCCAGTGCGATGAGTCGTGGACCGGCGTACTCACCGGGAGCGTGGGACGCGATCAGATGCTGCAGCAGTGGCCCGAGCGGCTCCACGTGATCGGTCGCCGCGATGCCACGATCCGGAATCTGCACGCGTCGCTCGCCGCCCTTACGGCCGAGTATCCCGACGAGCCGATGCTCCTCGTCGTCGACTACGTGCAACTCATGGACAACGACGAGCGAGAGATCCGCAGGCGCGTCGCCCGGGCCATGGAGCATCTCGACGAGCTGGCCACCGAGCACCGGTGTGTGGTGCTCGCCCTGTCGCAGGGCTCGCGCGCATCGTCGCGCCAGCTCGCGAGCGGCGAGCGGCTCGGCCGCGAAACAGCCGATGCGGGCGCAGAGGCCGCGGAGCTGGAGCGGTGGTCAGTCTGCACGATCGGGATCGGTGGCCACGGGCCGGGCGACAGCGGATGGTCAGCGGTCGACGTGTCCATCGGCAAGGGGCGACTCGGCGGCGGTGACACGGTGCACTCGGCTCGCTACTGCGGCCGTACGGGTGCCTGGCGGCTCGCAGGCGAGGCCCGTACGGCCGCCGAGGTCCGGGCCGAGCGCACCGCGCAGCAGAGCGCACAGCGTGTCACGACGCTCGCCTACGCCATCCCGGGCCGGCTCGCAGCCGCGGACAAGCCGATGTCGCGCCGGGACCTCGCGAGCGGCCTGGGGCGGGCCAGCGATGTACGCGCAGCGGTAGACGAGCTCCTCCAGGCAGCGTCCGGTGCGCCCGGTGACGTCGTCCAGGTCGGCAGCAAAGCCAATGGCGCCTACAGACTCTGGACGCGCCAGCGAGCGCTAGACGCTGGCCTGGCCATCGTCCCGCCGGGGGTGTCATGACTGCGTCCCAGCGCGTCCCAGCGCGTCCTGGACGCGGTCGAGACTGCGTCCCGCGCCCTATAGGGCGGGACGCGGTCGCAGTCTCGGGACCGAGTTCGGAGCCGGACGCGGTCGCCACGCTGCTCACCGCCGGCCGCCACGACCTCGCCACCGAGCTGGTCGCGCGGCACAGCCCACTATCTATGGAGAATCACATGATACCCGAGGACAACCCATGACCTGGCATCGTGGACAATCGGCCAACCCCGGCGGCCAAAGTCATGCGGAGCGGCGCGTTCGCGAGATGGAGAGTCTTATAACCCCGACGACATTCGACAGTGTACAGCCGACGGATCTTGAAGCCGGCCCCCTCACCGCCGCCCTCGTGGGCGACTACCTCGGCATCGGGCGCCACCGTGTTCATCAGCTCGACGGCGAGCTCCGCCCCGAGCGGTGCGCGTGCGGCTGCCGCATCTACTCCCCGGCCGCCGTGGTCGCCTACGCGCAGAAGCGCGAGCTCGACCGCGAGGTGCTCGCACTGGCGCGCTCGGAGCGGATGCGCGAGCTGCGGCGGAGGATGCGCCAATGACATGGCCGGTGCGCCGGACACACCCGAACCGGCGCTGCCGCCGAGCTCCTGGCGTCCGGCCAGGCGATCGAGCGCCGGAACGCCTCGCGTCGAGGTTGCCGCCGCCAGCGCGATCGGCGACCAGCTCGGGCGCCTGGTGGGCGACGGCTGGCGCGGTTGAGCACCCGCGCAGCGCGCGCCGCGCCGGGCCGGGACCGCCAGCCAGCGCCGCCGCGATCGTCCAGCAGCTCCGCGAGCTCCACGGCCGCCACAGCGCGCGATCCGCCCACCGCGCCGGCCCGGGTCGAGGTCGCCGGCGAGCATCGCGAGATCCGGGCCGGCCGGGGACCGCCAGCGCCGCCGCTTCATGCCCCCCAATGCTTCACTTCGCTTCCGGCCAGCACCTCCGCAGCTGCGGTCTCATCATGACCATCCCTGCGCCAACGCACCGCACTGCCACGTGGTCGCCGGCATTGATCCGGGCCAGATCGTTCGTCCATGCGGGATCGAACCATGCGTCCACGCTCGCGAATTCGTTGGTGGTCCACAGTTCCATGTACGGCGAATTGGACATGTACCGGATCGCCCTGACGGCGCCGGTGACGCGCAGCGGCCGGCCGCGGTAGCGCTGGTCGGCCGCGATCTCGTTGGCGGCGTAGTCAGCCTGGAGCCGGTCGGACGACACCTCGACCGGCGGCAGATCAGGCGCCTCGTGTGGCGGCGGCTGCTGGACTGCGCTGGGTGCGGTCGGAGCGCGCCGCGCCTCCTGCCACCGATGGTAGACGGTCGGGCCGAACAGGGTCCCGATCGCGACGGCGGCGACGATACCGAGGACCCATGCCGCCGTCGACCATGCGGATCGTGGCGGTGGCATCCCGCAGCGCGGGCATGCGCGCGCGTCCTGGCTGACTTCCGAGCCGCACACTCGACACTCCACGATCCGAGCCATCCGGTGAGCCTCTCGCAGACCGAGCCGCCGCGCAACCGCCCCGAATCGACCGCGCGTCAGCGCTTCAGCGACGGCACGTCGCGGAATGGGTTCTCGACTACACCGCACCTGATCAGCGCCTTGAGCACATCGAACTCGCGCGCGAGCCGCGGGCTCTCACTGTTGGTCCGCAGCCCCTCCGCGAGACCCTGTCTGATCACATCGGCAAGTCGCTGCTCATAGCCTTCTCGCGCGACAAACGTGTCGCTGAGCGTCCAGTGCTCCTTGGCGCATAGCTGGAAGCCGTTCGGTCCGCCGGTCACGACATGGATGGTGCCGCTGACGAGCACGAGCGCCAGAGCGGTCACCGCAAGCATTGCGAGCCACTTCATGATCCCGCTTTGCCTCATCCGCACAGCGTACTACGGGGCAAGGATCCGCTGTATCGGGTACTCGACCCGACTACCATCGGGCGTTTCGCACACGTAAGTCGTGAACCCGAGCGCAAGCGCCTCCTTCATGTACGGGTTGTCGGCGTTGGTCCTGTGCACCGACGACTCCTCGCAGGAGAACTCCCTGTGCAGGAGCTTGGTGTCGCATTCGCCGATGATCCGGTAGCCCTCGTTCTTGGGCGACCCGCCGTCCGATGGCGCGGTTGTGAGCCAGGCGCTCCTCGCGGCGGTGCCGGCGTCGCAATGCGTCGGCTCCTTGTGGGACGCGACGGCAACGCACACCGCCAGCCCTACGGCGATCAGCACCGTGATGGCGATCTTGGGAACGTTGATCTTGCGGGTCTCCTGGTCCGGCATAGATCCAGGCTAACGCTGAGCGCGTGCCGCAATGTGCTCCGATCATAGCGTGACCTCGAGCCGCGACGGCACGGGGAGGGCAGGCCGTTCGCCGATCTTCGCGGGCACGAGCTACCACGAGTCCTGCCACAGCACTCCCCAATGTAGTCTCGGCCAGCGCCCGGCCCCTGCCAGGAAGACCGGAGCCGCCCACAGTCATCCGCGCGCGCGGCGAACCGCCCGAGCTTCTGGGCGACGTCCAGCACGAGCGCCGCGGTCGCCTCCGAGCCGGGCCGGGACCGCCCACGCCGGACTCTCCGTAGTCCGCACTGTGCGAGCGCGGGATCAAACCGCCGCTTGCTCGCCCGCCACCGCACGCCGGTGCCGGGCCGAGTTGGTGCGCCACTGCGAGCGAGCTACCGAGCGGCGCGGGCCGGGTCGGGATGCCAGTGCCCCGGTCGGCGAGCCGCTCAGGGCAAGTGCCGCGAGGACGGCGAGTTGCGATGCGGCCAGCCGTGCCACGGCGGTGCCAGTTGCCACGCCGAACCGGGGTTGCGGACGTTGCCGATGTCGCGGGCGCTGCAATAATTCCGCCAAGTTGGCGATATCACGACCTCGGTGGATTGCCTTCTAAGCGGTAGGTCGCAGGTTCGATTCCTGCTGGGCGCGCTGGCACAATCGCTGCTCTACCCGGATGGTGTGGACGATCAGGTCGTGGACAAGCATCCGATCACCGAGTGCCTCGGCGGGCGCCGCCGCCCGTCCGTGGTGAAGCCGCACGCCGGCGGCAAGGTGAAGCAGTTCTTCGCGCACCTCTACGACGAGCTGGTCAGCGACCACATCATCGACCTCGGGGCGATGATGGCCTACTACGCGATCCTGGCGCTGTTCCCGATGCTGCTGTTCGTCGTGACGCTCGCGCTGCTCGTGCTGCCCGGCGAGATCCTGCTGCAGGGCCTGGCGATGGTGACCCGGGCGATGCCGGCGGCGCCGCGCGAGGTGATCACGGCCCAGGTCGAGACGCTGATGCAGCAGGCGCACGCCGGGTTCGCGATCGGCACGTTCGTGTTCGCGCTGTGGGGGGCGTCGCGCGGGGCGAGCTCGCTGATGGGCGCGCTCAACGCGATGTTCAACAAGCGCGAGACCCGGCCGTGGTGGAAGCGCCAGCTCATCGCGATCGCCGTGACCGTGTGCGTCGCGATCCTCACCGTGCTGGTGCTCGCCCTGCTCGTCGTGGGTCCGATCGCCGGACACTGGATCGCCGACCGGTTCGGCCTCGGCGGGCAGTTCGACCTGCTGTGGGGCATCGTTCGCTGGGTCGGCGCCGGCCTGCTGGTCATGGTGGTGTGGGCCGTGGCCTACAAGTTCCTGCCCGACACCGACGCGCCATTCCGGATCTTCACCCCCGGGGCGATCGTCGGGGTGCTGCTGTGGCTCGGCATCAGCTACGGCTTCGGGCTCTACCTCGGCTATGTCAACACCTACTCCACGACGTACGGCGCGCTGGGCGGCGGCATCATCTTCCTGACCTGGCTGTGGCTGGCGAGCATCGCGCTCCTGTTCGGCGCCGAGATCAACGACGTGCTCGCCGACCTGCGCAAGGACCGGAGCGCGGCGTCGGCGGCGCTGGCCGGCGACAACCACGACGGCCGCGAGGAAAGCCAACAAGGATAGGGCGGCCCATTGGTAGTTCAAGTCACTGGCTTGACTCCACCTTTCCGCTTTAGCCCGAAGCCAACTCGATACACATCGGGAATATTATAGCGACCATCCGATCTTAGTTCCAACACACCGACATCGACAAGGTCGTTGAGCAGCCCCTGCTGCCCTAGTTGAATGTTCTTATTACTACCACCGTCTGGAAGTTTCTTGATCAGCTCCGTCACATTTTGGGTAACCCAACGGCTAACTAAGTCCTTGCGACTACAAGGGACAGCGAGACCCTTGAGTGCTTCCATTGCTGGTTTGGCCCACGGGAAGTCCTCTGCTAGCTCTGTGACCCTGATCTCGGAAGCCTTACGAACTCCGCTGTGAATACTACGCCAGTCAAGAGCCAGGCTTGAGTCTTTATCGGTTTCCTCGGCCGCGGTACGGAGCGCTGCCAGAAAGCTTCTCGGGGTGGCGATAGCACTTGCATCGCCCAAGTGTGTGGGGATCCAAGTGAACGGTAACCCCCGGCGCTCGTTTGTCCCCATCGCTGTCCCCGCAACTTGGGCGAAGACTAGCTGCTGTGTTTGTTCGTTTCCGCGCAACGTGTCGGGCATGCGGAAGATCCCAACCTTATCAGGCCTCCATCCAGGATGAAGTTGACGAAATGTCGCAGCACCCTTCTCCGCATTGCCCATATATTGCCACAGCAATCCATAAAGTTCGTATCTCGGCCAAGTCAGATCAACGCGGGAACCAATTACCTTCGATGCGTCTACGAACGCGAGTACCTCGGGATCTTGAACCATATCTGGTCGTACAAATACCTTAGCTCGAATCGCTCGTGTTGAGCGCAAGTCAAGGACGAGTTGGAGTAGTCCTTTGAGTAATGCTCGACGCTCATTCCATTCATCTGCTGTTCTATCAAGGGCATCGAACAGGACAAGATGCCTTGCTCCACTACCATCCAACGCATCATCGCATGCGCGGATTGTTTGCGCGACTGGCTCCGGATTCTTGGCGACCCAGTCAACACGCTCTCGCCATGTTGGCATAGCCTGAAGTTCAGGTGATAGCTGTGTTAGAAGAACGGCGCGCCAAATCTGTCGAGTCTCTGCGCCCCGCTTCCGAAGCGCTGCGAGAGTATCTTTGTCTGGACCTCTGTCTTCTGACCATCCTGCTGAGACCTTCAGCGCCCCGCGAGTCATCGCAGGCAACTGAAGGGTTTCACGTGCTGGATCGCTGAGCAGCGCGTGCCACCAAAAGCTCTTTCCAGTTCCGCGCGCGCCCACCACGAGCATGTTGTCGGGATCAAGAGCACGGACATGCGTACGAGGTAAGTACACGAATCGCGGTTCTGGAGCACCTGTCTGAAACGGATCTGCAGGAATACTGCTCAATATGGCAGCTCGTAGCGCTGAAGCGTTCGTCATGTTCCAGCGCTCCCGAGATTCTTGTCGATGTAATCGAGAAGCTCACTGAATGCCGCACGAACCTGATCTGCTGTTACCATAGGTGGTGTCTGAGTAGGGTCCCAATCTTGGAGTTCGCGACGCCAGTAGATAGGAATTGGACTGTGTGGTGCATCTCGATCTCCGACATCAAAGTTAAATGCGTTATCATCTTCGGGCTCTGCATCGTCGTAAAGGTACTCTTCGAATAATGCGCTTGAATTGTCCCTCATGTGCTCTAAGTACTGATCCCGACCTGTCTCGGGCACTTGACCGGCAACCATTCGAAGTTGATCTCGGAATCGACGTACCAAGTGTAGATCTCTATGCCATGTGGCGAAAAGGTATCGATATGCAAGCCATGTTTGCGGCGTGTTGATCGCAAATAGGAGAGATGTTGCATTGAGGCGTGTCACTGCAACAGCAGCGAGGTCATGGATGCCTGCGCGACTATCGATTAGCACCCAGTCTGGTTGTTCAGTGATTTCCAGGTCATCAAGAAGGCGTGCTAGACGTGAGGCGACATCGCCTTTGCCTGGGGGCGATGAGTACACTCGGGCAAGTTTCGACACATAACTCTCGAGGCCGGTAGTGCCTCCTGCAGGTACCACTCGAATCTCGCCGGGTGTGCCAGCTGCGAGAGAACTCGACGCGACCATGTCTCTCAATAAATCGGCATTAGCTTGGTTGACGTCGTCTTCGACGAACCAATCTACAACACCGAACGAGGGACGTGAGTCCGCGGGCAATAGTGACGCGGTGATTCCAGGAGATTCGAGGTCGAGGTCGATAACCAGTATGCGATCACCGCGCTCTGCTAGATGTCGCGCGATTGCAACAAGTGCCGTCGAACGGCCAACCCCGCCCTTTACGCCAAAGAACGTAACACGCCGAGCCTTGGTTGAGGCTCTGGATAGTGGGCCGCGTAGCCAATCGGTGCCAATGACCCAGCGTTCTAGCAGCCGGATTCCAGGTGCGATTTGACGTGATTCCTCAGCGTCGGCGAAGGCTTCACGTGCTACGAGGTCGGCAGGCTGGCGAATGGTTTGCGCTAGTCCCGCACTGAAGGCACCCAGGTTGTTATGAAGCTCTTGAGCAAGTGACTCCACATCAGGCATGTCTCTGCATAGAACCAGGCGAATTCTGCCCGAAAGGTCACGAACGATCACAACATCGCCACCGAGCGCAGCCAAATGCCTAGTGACAAAGTCGATCGTGCGGTCCAGTGCTTCGTCAAAGCGGATCGGTGCCATCACTGCGCCTCGCTATAGAGTAGAGCTTCTTGCAGGACCTTCGAGACTGCGACCGCGGCCCACATCCAGCGGTCAAGCTCGGTGCTGGAGAGCTGTGCATCTGCGACGTAACGATGATCCACCAACCAGCCGTCGAACGGAGGAGGCAACGCCGCAGGTAGCATCGCCGCGTAGACTGCGCCGCGCCGGCCTTTCAACTGCGCCTGAAACTCGCCGAACAGCTTGTCGATGTGGACTCGAAGGTGGCGATTAGCTGGCCCACCGGGAATTTGTCCATCGAGGCCAGCGGCGACTAGGCCCATCCCGATGAGCACAGACTTTAGGACGCACTCGGCAGAGAGCCCCGCGAGATGCACAGCGACCTCTCGAGATCCCCGTGCCCACAGACCCATAGCGTCGGCGAGCAGCCGCGTTGCGGCGTGCGTGTAGTTGTACTGAACCGGCATCTCGCCAGCTCCACGTTAACCTATTGATTTGCCGAGGCAAGACATCGGGGCAAGTTCTGTGCTCGAGGGGGGAGCCGCGCGCGGGGGTCACACCAGCGCGGGCTCGATCAGCTCGATCCGCTGCCACGCGCCCGACCGGAACCGCCAGGCCAGCGCGCTGGCGAGCAGGATGAGATAGCCGACCAGGCACAGCATGGCGCCGGCCGGCCCGCCGCCGAACCGGAGCACGACCAGGAACGCCGCCGGCGTGAACACGAGCCAGGCGAGGATCAGGCGGGCCGCGGCGGTCCACGCCGTGTCGCCGGCCGCGCGCAGGGCCTCGGCGAGCGTGATGCCGACCGCGTCGGTCAGCTGCCAGGCGGCGCTGATCACCAGCATCGTGGTGCCGATCGCGACGAGCTCGCCCGAGCGGTCGGACGCGAACAGCGACAGCAGCTGGCCCGGAAACACCAGGTAGGTCGCGCCGATCGCGCCCATCCACACCATCGTGCAGGTGAGCGTCGCCTTGACCTGGAGCCACACCGCGGCGCGGTCGCCGCGGCCGATCGCCTGGCCGGCGAGGATCGCCCCGGCCGACGCCAGCCCGAACGCCGGCATGAACGAGATCGAGTTGAGCGCGATCACGACGTTGAGCGCCGCGACGGTGGCGTCGCCGAGGTTGGCGAGCACGACGTTGACGAACAGCTGGAACGCCGCGAACTCGAGGAACCAGTTGAGCCCGTTGGGCAGCCCGAACCGCAGCACGCGGCGCAGCTCGTGCAGCGACAGGCCGGTGGCGCGCGCGGCCGGCGCTCCGCCCAGCCGCCGCCAGAACGCGACCGCGAGGAACGCGAAGCCGAGGAAGCTCGCGATCGTGCTGGCCAGCGCGGCGCCGTTGACCCCCATCGCCGGGGCGCCGAGGTGGCCGTCGATCAGCACCCAGTTGAGGACGACCGCGGCGACCATGGTGATCAGGCCGGCGGCCATCTGCATCCAGGTGTTGCGGAGCCCGCCGTACCAGTTGCCGAGCGCCTCGACCCCGACGATCGCGAAGATCGACGTCATCCGGATCGCCATGTAGCTGGCCATCTGGTCGCGGACCGCCGGCGAGTAGCGGGTGTGCGCCAGCGCCGGGCCGATCAGCGGGAGCGCGGCCGCGGCGATCAGCGCCGCGCCGAGCGCGATCGCGAGGCCATACCAGGCGAACCGCGGCGCCTGGTCGCGGCCGCCGCGCCCGGCGAGCTGCGCGACGAAGCTCTGGATGATGAACACCGTGCCCATCGCGGGGATCACGAAGCCCATCACGTTGAGTCCGCCGGTCGCGGTGGCGGCGATCGCCTGGTACCCGAGGTGCTTGACCTGGATCGCGTCGGCGAACGTGATCACGGACTGGCTGGCGCGCGCCAGGACCATCGGGGCGGCCAGCCCGAGCAGGGTGCGGAGCGGGGTGGCCGACGACACGGTGGGCTACCATGTGGCGCGGCGGCCGATCGTGCAAGGATCTCCCGGTGGCAAAGGCCAAGCCGGAGATCCTGTCGCAGGCGGGGCACCGCGTCGCAGTCTCCAACCCCGACAAGCTGTACTTCCCGCGCGCCGGGATCACCAAGCTCGAGCTGGTGCAGTACTACCTCGCAGTCGCCGACGGGGTGCTGCGCGGCGTCGCGCGCCGGCCGCAGATCATGAAGCGGTTCGTCGACGGCGCCGAGGGCGAGCCGTTCTACCAGAAGCGCGCGCCGGCCCGGCGGCCGGACTGGGTCGAGGTCGCGACCTTCACGTTCCCGTCGGGGCGGCACGCCGACGAGGTCGTGGTCAACAACACCGCGCAGCTGGTCTACGTGGTCAACCTCGGCTGCATCGACCTCAACCCGCACGCGGTGCGGACCGACGACATGGACCGCCCCGACGAGCTGCGGATCGACCTCGATCCGGTGCCCGGCGTGGCGTGGCGCCAGATCATCGACGTCGCGCGGGTCGCCCGCGACGTGCTCGACGACCACGGCCTGATCGGCTGGCCCAAGACCTCGGGCTCGCGCGGCGTCCACATCTGGGTCCGGATCCGGCCGGCGTGGCCGTTCGCGCAGGTCCGGCGCGCCGCGCTCGCGTTCGCCCGCGAGGTCGCGCGCCGCGCCCCCGAGATCGCGACCGCGAAGTGGTGGAAGGAGGAGCGCCGCGGCGTGTTCCTCGACTACAACCAGAACGCGCGCGATCGCACCACCGCGAGCGCCTACTCGGTGCGGCCGACGCCGGACGCCCGGGTGTCGATGCCGCTGTCGTGGGACGACCTGGTCGTGTGCGACCCGCTCGACTTCACGCTGCGCACCGTGCCGGCGATGGTCGCGGCGCGCGGCGATGCCCACGCCGGGATCGACGCCGCGGTCGGCTCGATCGAGTCGCTGCTCGAGCTCGCCGCGCGCCAGGAGGCCGAGGGCGAGGTCGACGGTCCCCCCAAGGGGGACCCTCGCCGCAAGGTGATTCCGATCCTTGCTTCGCTGCGGACCGGAATCGATCGGTCCGGCTCGGGTCCGTGGCCGCCGCACTTCGAGAAGGCCGCAGGCGAGGCGTCGCGGGTCGCGCCGTCGCGGTCGCGCCGGGATGCGGGGAGCGCGCGGCCGGCCGCCCCGCGCGCTGCCGCCCGCCCGCCGCGCGAGAAGCTGCCGGTGATCACGATCGCCAGGGCCAAGCACAAGGCCGACGCGCTCGCCGGCCTGGAGCGCTGGAAGGCGCGGCACCCCGCGGTGGTCGCCCACCTGGCCCCCGAGCACGTGCTGATCGACACCAACCGCGGCAAGTCGTCGGCGTGGTACCGCGTCCGCATCAACCTGCGGAACGTGCCCGAGGCCGAGCGCCCGCCGCCCGAGCCGCCGGATCCCGACTACGACTGGAAGTCCGAGTACGCCGGCTGGGAGCGCGAGGCCGACCGCCCTCCGGCCGACGAGCCCGGCGATGCGACCGGCGGCGACGGCGATCCGGACCGCCGCGATGGCTGAGCTGGTCGGCGGCTACGAGAAGTGGATCTGCACGTGCAGGAGCTCGTTGCTCGGAGATCCGCCACCGGTGGTAGTCGAGCAGGGGGACGTCGTATGGGTGGACCTGCCGGACCCCGATGACTCCGCGCCCGGCGGACGTCACCCCGCGGTGGTCCTGCAGCACGATCGATTCAACCGGACCCGGCTCAACACGGTGGTCGTCGCCATGATCACGTCTCAGCTCCGGTACGAGGCACAGCCGGGCAACGTCCGGCTGCGCAAGGGAGAAGCCGGGCTGCCCAAGGCCTCGGTCGCCAATGTCACCCGGATCGCCACCCTGGACCGAGCGAGCCTGTCCGCCAAGATCGGGCGTCTGTCTCGCGACCGCGTCGCCGAGATCTGGCAGGGGGTGTGCCTGGTGCTGGCGCCTGGATGACCGGTCAGCTGCCGAAGATGTTCTGCAGCTCGTACGCCGGGGTCTCGGCGAGCTGATCGTAGCGGCACTCGCTCGCCGGCTTGTCGGGCCGCCAGCGCTTGAAGTGGGCGGCGTGGCGGAACCGCATCCCCTGGAGGTGCTCGAACGAGACCTCGCAGACCAGGCCGAGGCGGATCGGCTCCCAGGACAGATCCTTGCCGCGGTTCCACCGGCTGGTCGCGCCGGGGAGGCGCTGCTCGGTCTCCTGATCCTGCCACTCGGCCCAGTCGCGCCACGGGTGGGCCTCGCGGGCGCCATCGCGCAGCGGGGCGAGCTGCTCGGCGAGCTCGCCGCGCCTGGGCCGGGTGAACGCGGAGGTCACGCCGACGTGATGCAGGACGCCGGTGTCGTCGTACAGGCCGAGCAGCAGCGAGCCGACCAGGGTGCCCTTGCCGCCCTTGTACCAGCGGAAGCCGCCGACCACGCAGTCGGCCGTGCGCTGATGCTTGATCTTGAGCATCACGCGCTTGCCGGGGGAGTAGGGCAGGTCCTCGGGCTTGGCGACCACGCCGTCGAGCCCGGCGCCCTCGAACCGATCGAACCAGTCGGCGGCGACGCCGCGATCGCGGGTCGCCGGGGTGACGTGGATCGGCGGCGCGACCCCGGCGAGCGCGCGCTCGAGCGCGGCGCGGCGCTCGATCTGCGGCCGCTCGCGCAGGTCGTCGTCGCCGGAGGCGAGCAGGTCCCACGCGACGTACGATGACGGCGATTGCTCGGCGAGCATCTGGACCCGGCTCGCGGCGGGGTGGATGCGGACCAGCAGCGCGTCGAAGTCGAGCCGGCCGCGCGTGGCGATCACGATCTCGCCGTCGAGCACGCAGCGGTCGGGCAGGCCGGCGCGCAGCGTGGCCTCGAGCTCGGGGAAGTAGCGGCCGAGCGGCTTGAGGTCGCGGCTCTGGATGTAGACCTCGTCGCCGCTCTTCCACACCAGCGCGCGAAACCCGTCCCACTTGGGCTCGTAGACGTAGCCGGTGCCCTCGCCCGGCAGTTCGCCGGATGCCTTGGCCAGCATCGGCTCCACCGGGGGTTGAAATGGCAGCTGCAGGGTCACCGGGCCACGGTACACCGGGATCGGTGCGGCGGCGGCTCGTTGCGTTGCTCGTCGCCGCGGCGGTACCGGTGCGCGGCGATCCCGCCGAGCCGCCGGCCCGCGAGCTGTGCGCACCGGGCATGCGGCACCACGGAGCGGCGATCGATCTCGACGTGCGCGGCGCCGGGATCCACGACGTGTTCCGGCTGCTCGCCGACGCCGGTCACGTCAACCTGGTGATCCCGGACGACGTCACCGGGACGGTCACGCTGCACCTGGTCCACGTGGCGTGGGACGCCGCGGCGTGCGCGATCGCGGGCGTGCACCACCTGCGGATCGACGTCCAGGGCAACATCCTCGTGGTGGCGCGCCGCGCGCCGCCGTAGCGGTTACGGCTGCAGGATGCCGGTCGCGGCGCCCTGCGGATCGACGAGGATCGCGAACCGGCCGACGTTGGGGATCTGGGTCGGCGGGACCACGATGGTCGCGCCGAGCCGCTTGGCCTTGTCGGCGGTCTGGTCGGCGCTCGTGACCTGGACGTAGGGCAGCCAGGCGTGCGGCTGCTGCGGCATCTGCTGGGCCATGATGCCGGCGCGGCCCTGGCCGCCGCTCTCCAGCAGGTGGTAGGTGCCCATGCCCTGCATGTCCATCGGCTTCTCGGTGAAGCCGCCGACCTGGCTGTAGAACGCGACCGAGGCCTTGGGGTCCTTGGACGCCAGCTCGTTCCAGCAGAAGTGGCCGGCCGCGGGCTGCCCGGGGTCCTCGACCTTGCTGGGCTGCCACAGCGCGAACCCGGCGCCGTGCGGATCGGCGACGACTGCCATAATCGCGAAGTCGCCGACCTTGAACGGCTCCTTCATGACCGAGCCGCCGAGCTTCTTCACCTTGGCGGCGATGTCCGCGGCGCTCTGGACCTGCAGGTAGGGCAGCCAGCCCGGGGGGGCCTTGGGATCGGGGGCGGCGAAGTAACCGCCGATCGTCTTGCCGTCGGGCGCGGCGATCATCGTGTATTCACCGTCGGGCATCGGCACGGCCTTGGTGCTCCAGCCGAACAGCTCTCCGAAGAAGCCCTGGGCCTTCTTGGCGTCCTGCGAGACGTACTCGAACCAAACGAAGCGGCCGGTGGGAATCGACATGGGAATCTCCTGTCTGGGGTGGGGTGCGTTTACGCCAGGAGGTCGAACGGTGGCGGTCCGGATCGACAGCGCGCGCACGGCGCGGCGAAAAAAACCGCGCGACCGGCAACCGCGAACGATCTCGATGAGATCGTACCGCGGTGGCGGGATCGCGCCAGCGCGTCAGCCCGGTCGATCGGTGCGCGCCGAAGCTCCCCGTGAACTCCCGACTCCCCCCCAATGCCACAGAGATGTCCGGAGCGGGTCAGCTGCGCAGCGGCGTGGGCTGGTCCGCCGGCACGAAGCTCAGCGAGACCGAGTTCAGGCAGTAGCGCTGGTGGGTCGGCGGCGGGCCGTCGTCGAACACGTGGCCGAGGTGCGCGTCGCAGCGCCTGCAGCGGATCTCGACCCGGGTCATGCCGTGGCTTTGATCGGTGATCTCGGTGATGTGGTCGCGATCGAACGGCTGGAAGAAGCTCGGCCAGCCGGTGCCGGATTCGAACTTGGCGTCCGACCGGAACAGCGGCAGGCCGCACAGCCGGCAGGTGTACGAGCCGGGCTGCTTCTCCTCGAGCAGGAGGCCGCAGAACGGCCGCTCGGTGCCCTGGTGCAGGATCACGTGGCGCTCCTCGGGCGTGAACTCGGCGGCGAGGGCGGCGACCCGATCGTCGGACAGCGGCGTGAGGTCGAAGCCGGCGGCGGAGGTGCCGGGGCTGCCGGGGGTGCGCGATGGCTGCGAGGTCCGCGAGGTCGTCATACGCCATGCATACGCCAAAACGCCGGCGGCGGTACCCCGCGTGGGGCAACCGCCGCCGTGCCTGGCGCTGCGGGCCGCCGGTCAGTAGCCGGGGTCGGCGTACGCCGGATCGACGTAGCTCGGATCGGGCTGGTAGTGGCCCGGCTCCCACAGCCACTCGTAGCCGTTCCAGGACCACTGGCCGGCGACCCAGTAGTAGCCCGGCATCGCGCCGTAGCTCTCGACGATCAGCGAGGGCCGCCGGTAGTGGTTGTAGTAGTGCCCGCGGATGATCGGGCGGGACACGAAGATCGGGTGGCGCACGACGCGGTAGTCGCGGCGGTACGGCTCGCGGACGACCACCCGGCCGCCGCCGCGGAACTCGCGGCCTTCGCGCACGACGGTCCGGCCCCGCCACTCGCCGCCGCCGTGGAAGTCGCGTCCGTGGTCGCGGACCACCGGTGCCCGGTGCTCGACGACCGCGCGACGGTCGCCGCGAGATTCGCCCCGGTACTCGCCTCGCGGGTGGTCCGCCAGGGCGACACCACTCGAGAGGCCGAGAGCGAGAGCAGTGAGGGGAACGAGCTTGAGCATCATGACCTGGGAGAGAGCATCCGGCGTGCCGTGCGCAGGTCGAGGAATTTCAGCTGGTTGTGACCGTGGAAACCGGCCGGCTGCAGATGCCGCAGTTCACGGTCCTGCGGATTCCGCAGTCGGGGCCAAATGCCTCGGTCCGCGATGGAGCCGAGGTGCGTACGCGCAGGCAGCCGCGCCGGCCGACGAGACCGCACGGTCGCTGCCGGTCGCGTCAGGCGTCGTCGTACTTCTTGAGCCGGTCGTACAGCGTGCGCTCGCCGATGAACGTGCCGCCGTCGGCGAGCTCGAGCCGGCCGCGCTGGCGCTCGGTCGCGCCGGTGAACGCGCCCTTCTCGTGGCCGAACAGCTCGCTCTCGAGCAGCTGCTCGCTCAGCGCCGCGCAG
>JBGQCL010000226.1:0-17988 GCA_041495365.1 Kofleriaceae bacterium
AGTCGATCCGGCTGCCGGTCGTCGCCCGCCTGCTCGACGCCTACCAGCAGCTCAAGAAGGTCTACGACGGCAGCGCCCCGCGCAGCGACAAGCTGGCCGCCAAGGCGCGGGTCATCGACGAGCTCGTCGCCGACCTCCACCTGCGCCGCCGGCCCAACAACGCCTCGCTGACCGAGACCCGGGTCTACAACGGCGGCGCGGCGCCGCTCGCGGAGGCCCACCGCGCGTGTGGCGATGTGCGCAGCCTGGTGCTCGCCGGCAAGACCCTGACCCGCGCCGACTTTGCCAGGACGCTGCAGGACGACCTCGCCCCGATCGCCCAGCTCCTGGCGACGCGCTGCAAGCAGGCCCCTGCCACCCGATCCCCGAGCGCGCCGGCTGGATGACATTCGGTCACGCGCGCCGGTGCCGCGAGCGCCGGCGCAACGCAGACCCGCGGCGGCGACGAAAGATTCATGAGAACGAAACTGGCGCACCGCCCGGCGCTTGCTTCACCATGGCCGCTCGATGCGCGCGCTCGTCGGTCTCGCCGGCCTCGCTGGTCTCGTCGCCCTCGGCCTCCTCGCCTTCCCCGCCGCCGCGCACGCCAGCTCGAAGACCGCACCGGAGAGTAAAGCCCGCAAAGCCGGCAAGGCCCGCAACGATGCCAGCGACGGGGGGGCCCGCCGCCGATCGACCGCGAGCGACGACCACAAGACCCAGAAGCGCGCGGCGCGGCTGCACACCCTGCGCGAGCACGAGCGGTTCGAGCCTCGCCTGATCGGGCGCGGCCAGAGCGTCGGCGCGCCGTGGGCAGGCCGGCTGCAGCACGCCACCGCGCTGCCCCCCGGCGACGGCTACTTCCTCCGCCGCCCCGAGCGCGCCTACGGCACCCAGACCACGATCGAGCTCACCGAGCGCGCGATCAGCGAGACCCTCGACGCGTTCCCCGACGAGCACGTCCTGGCGATCGGCGACATCTCCGCGCCGTCGGGCGGCACCATCACCCAGCACCGCTCGCACCAGTCCGGCCGCGACATCGACGTCGGCCTGTTCTACCGCGACAAGCCGTCCGGCTACCCCGCGAGCTTCGTCCACGCCGACGAGGACAACCTCGACTGCGCCGCGACCTTCAAGCTGCTCGAGAGCTTCCTGGCCACCGCCGGTGACGACGGCGGCGTCCAGATGATCTTCCTCGACTTCGACGTCCAGGGCGTCCTCTACGACTGGGCGCTCGATCACGGCGTCAGCGAGCGCCGGCTGGAGCGGATCTTCCAGTACCCGCACGGCCGCGGCTCCAGCGAGGGCATCGTCCGCCACGAGCCCAACCACGACAACCACATGCACGTCCGCTTCCAGTGCCCGGCCGACGACACCGGCTGCCGCTGACCTGGCGCTGACGCGGCGTCGCCGCTCGCTCGGACGATCCGCGCCTCGCGCACCTGGCAAGCGATCGCCCGGGCTACAGCCTGACGCGCCTGGCGCGAGGACAAGTGTCTGGCCAACCGCGGGCACCAACGCTCAGCGGTCTTGACGGCCACCTCGGAGGCAGCCACGCTGTAGCTTGCATGTTCGCGTTGCGAACCAGCCCGGCCGGCTTTCCGATGGCGCCGAGCGTCGAGGAGTGGGAGGCGCTCTCGCCCGCCGAGCGGGAAGCCGTGGTGGCGGCGCTCCCCGGGGAGGTCACCTACGACGAGATCGCGATGCCTGAAGGGGATCGCCACGCCAAGGCCAAGGCCCGCGCGCTCGATGCGCTGCGTGGCTTCTTCACGCGGCAGCGGCGCCGGATCTATCTCGCCCAGGAGCTGCCGATCTACTACCCGGCCGAGCCACGCTTCGCGCCGGATCTGCTGGCCGTGCTCGATGCCGAGGATGTCGATCGCGACAAGTGGGTCGTCAACGCGGAGGGCAAGGGGCTCGACTGGGTGCTCGAGGTCCATGTCGGCGGTGATCGGAAGAAGGACGCGGAGCGCAACGTGGCGCGCTACGCGCGGCTCGGCATCCCCGAGTACTTCCTCTATGATCGTGCTCGCAACCGGCTCGCGGCCTATCGCCTGGCGTCATCCGACGCGCGCGTCTACACCCCCATCGTCCCGAACCATGGGTTGTACGAGTCGCGGGTGCTCGATCTCGAAATCCAGGTCGATGAAGACAGGCTCCGGTTCTACGCGGGCACGGCGCTGCTGCTGGAGAGCGACGAGCTCATTGCACGCGTCCAGGCGATGTACGATGCCGCCCAGCGGCGTGCCGAGGAGGAAGCCCAGCGGCGCGAGGAAGCCGAGCGGCTTCGCGAGGAAGCCGAGCGGCTTCGCGAGGAGGAAGCCCGCCGGCGCGAGGAAGCAGAGCGAGAGGTCGCTCGGTTGCGCGCGGAGCTCGAGCGGCTCAAGCGGTGACTGCAGGCCAAGGAGGTCAGCGATCGCGTTCTGCCGGTGATCGCCGGCAGCGCTATTCGTCGTCCGGGTCGCACTCGTCCAGCGGCATCGACGCCGGCGCGATCGTGACGATCTCGATCGCGTCGGCGCGCAGCCGGTAAAGCACGCGGTTCCATCGATCGACAAGCTCGCGGAGCTGCCACTCTCCGTACTCCGGGACGACCCGTCCAAGCTGCGGATGATCCTCCAGCAGACGTACGCGGCGTACCAGCGCCTCGACGCTACGTGCGGCCCTGTCCGCCGAGTAACGACGAGCAAGCCGCGCCTCCAGTGTAGCCAGCTCCCACGCCGCCTCTTCCGACCAGACGACCTTCATTCCCGGGATCGGGCCCGCCGCTGCTGCTCCAGCAGCGCGAGCACTTCGTCGGTCGTCCGCGTGCGGCCAGCCTCTAGATCGGCGACGCCGCGCGCGATCGAAGCCACGACCTCGTTCTCGTGGCGGACGAAGTCCCGCAGCGCCTCGTTGGCCAGCGCGCCCAGCGAGCGACCGGAGCGCTCGGCCAGCTTGCGCAGCTCCTCCTGCACATCGTCTTCGAGCTTCACGGTCGCGGCCGCGGGGTCCATGGCGACAGTGTAGCAGCGATCGGGGGCCCCCGGCGGAGCTGGTCTCGCTACCCGCGCCGCTTGCGCCACCAGTCGCCGGCGCGGGCGACCACGCCGTCGCCGTAGAGCTGCTTGATCATCTGGCGCAGCCGCGCCGCGGCCTGCTTGGGCTGGCGGAAGCTCAGGAAGTTGACCGGCAGCGCGACGACCTGCTCGGCGGTCGACTTGACCCGGGTGAACTCGCGGATGCCCTCGTCGCCGTGGATCCGGCCGAACCCGGAGTCGCCGACGCCGCCGAACGGCAGCGACGGGATGCCGGCGTAGCTCATCACCGAGTTGATCGCGGTCATCCCGGCGCGCAGCCGGGCGGCGAGCTCGCGCGCGCTCTTGCCGGCGAACACCGACGAGCCCAGGCCGTACCGGGTGTCGTTGGCGAGCCGGACCGCCTCGTCGAGCGAGCCGACCCGCTGGATCGGGATGACCGGGCCGAAGGTCTCGTCGCTCATGACCTTCATGCGGTGGTCGACCCCGGTCAGCACGGTCGGCTGGATGTAGCTGCCGCTGATCGCGCCGGGGCCGCCGGTCAGGACCTTGGCGCCCTTGGCGACGGCGTCCTCGAGGTGGTCCTTGACGATCGCGACCTGGGCCGAGCTGGTCATCGCGCCGAGGTCGCCGTCGTCGCCACCGACCTTGAGCGCGCGAACCTGCCTCACGACCTCGTCGACGAACCGGTCGTGGACCGGCTCGGCGACGTAGACCCGCTCGACCGAGATGCAGGCCTGGCCGGCGTTGGTCAGCGCGCCGTAGACGCAGGCCTCGGCCGCCTTCTCGAGGTCGGCGTCCTCGGCGACGATCATCGGATCCTTGCCGCCGAGCTCGAGCAGCACCGGGGTCAGCCGCTCGGCGGCGGCCAGCATCACGCGGCGGCCGGTCGCCGGCGAGCCGGTGAACGCGACCTTGTCGACCGCCGCCCGGGCGAGCGCCGCGCCGGTCGGCCCCGCCCCGGTCACGACCTGGAGCAGATCGGGCAGCGCAAGGCTGCGGTGACCGATCTCGGCGACCTTGACCGCGATCAGCGGGGTCAGCTCGCTCGGCTTCCATACCACCGCGTTGCCCGCGGCGAGCGCGTAGGCGATCGAGCCCATCGGCGTGAACAGCGGGTAGTTCCACGGCCCGATCACGGCGACCACGCCGAGCGGGTGATAGCTGATCGTCGCCCGGAAGTTGGCGAGCACGCCGGCCGACACCCGGCGCGACGCCATCGCGGCCTCGGCGCACGCCGCCGCGTGCTGGATGTGGCTGAGCGCCATCATGACCTCGGTCAGCGCCTCGAGCTCGGGCTTGCCGTTCTCGCGGTGAAGGAGATCGGCGAGGTCGTCGATGTGGCCGGCGATCGCCTTGCGGAACGCGGTCAGCTCCTCGCGGCGGGCCTCGAACGACAGCGCGCCCCAGCGCTCGGCGGCGACCCGCGCCCGCGCGACCGCGGCGTCGACCTCCGCGGGGCCGTGGATCGGGACGCTGCCGATCAGATCGTGGGTCGCCGGGTTGTAGCTGGACAGACGCTCGAGGGGGGTCGCTGCGGTCGCCATGCGCGCACCATGGCACCGGCGAGCGGGGCGCTCAAGCCGGTCTCACGCGGCGGGTCGCTGCAGCGAAACCCGCGTCAGGTCTCGAGGATCAGCACGACCAGCGCCGCGACCACCACCACGAGCGTGAACGACAGGACCACCCAGCGGGTGTTGGACTGCAGCCGGACGTTGACCTGATCGCTCTGCAGGCGGGTGTGGCTGCCATCGTTGGCCGCCGTCAGCTTGACCGACGTGCTCCACCCCAGCTTGGGATCGGTGACCAGCGGCCGCGACCCGATGTGGCTGACCTCGTCGGTGACCAGCGCCGGCAGCCCGCTCGGTGCCAGCGACCGGCTCGACATCCCCGCCGACGACATCGACGGCATCGACGCCCCCGCGACCGATATCGGCGGCATCATCCCTGAATGGCCCGGCGGGCCTGGATGGCCTGCCGGAGCCAGCCCCGCCGGCGCCGGCATCGGCGGCACCGCCGTGGGCGGCATCGTCGCGGGCGGCATCGTCACCGGCGGCATCGGCATCGGCGGGACCGGCGATATCGCGGGCATCGACCCCGACAGCGACCCCGACGGGATTCCGATCAGCGACGCGACCGGTGGCGGCTCGTCGGGCGTCACCGGCACCGGACCGATCACGGTCATCGCCAGGTGGGGGTCCGACGGCCGGCGGCGCTCGCCGCTCGGCCCGGGCATCGGCACCGTCTTGCGCTCCGTCGGGTGCGGCATCGGCACGGTCGAGCGCTCCGTGCCGGGCGGCGTCGTCGCGGAGAACGGCAGGGCGGGCCGCTCGCCGGTCCGGCGCACGCTCGGCCGCCGGGCGCGCTCCATGCCCTGCGGCGGCCGCAGCGACGGCTCGGTCGCCGGCGCGCTGGCGATCACCGGCGACGGCGTGCGCGCCACGGCGGGCGGCGGCGCCGGGACCGCGCCGCGCGGCGAGACGTTGAGGCGCTCCAGCGCGTGCTGGATCTCCTGGCGGCCGGCCACCACCTGGGTCTCGTCGTTGTCGTCGTCGAGCTCGCTGATCTCGGCCGGCGTGACCAGCGTGTGGTCGGTGCTCTGCAGGCCGGTGTCGATCCACGGCTCCTTCTTGGTGCCGAACAGCTGGCCCATGAACCGGCTCATCGCGGTGTTGGAGCCGGTCAGCTTGGCCCGCACGGTGAACGCGTCGAGCGCCTCGATCAGCTCCTGGGCGGAGTGGAACCGCGCACCCGGGTCGCTGGCCAGCGCGGTCAGGATGATCGCCTCGAGCTCGCGCGGGAACCCGGGCACCAGCGTCGACGGCAGCACGAGATCGCCGGCGACGATCCGCTTCATGGTCTCGAAGTCGTCGTTGCCCTTGAACGCGCGGCGCAGCGTCGACAGCTCGTAGAGCACGATGCCGAGCGCGAAGATGTCGCTCCGCCGGTCGATCTGCTTGCCCTTGCACTGCTCGGGCGACATGTAGCCGTACTTGCCCTTGATCGTCCCGCCGATCGTCTTGGTCGCGCGCTCCTCGGCCTTCGCGATCCCGAAGTCGAGCACCTTGATGCTGCCGTCGTAGCCGACCATGACGTTGGCCGGCGACACGTCGCGGTGGACGATCTGGAGCGGCTGCCCGTTCTTGCCGCGGCGCTCGTGGGCGTGGTGCAGGCCGGCCGCGGCGCCGCTGATGATCATGACTGCGAGCTCGAGCGGGATCGTCCAGCCGCGGCGGATCGTGGTCTCCAGGATCGCCCGGGTGTTCTCGCCGTGCACGTACTCCATCGCCATGAAGTACGCGCCGTCGGCGTGGTCGACCTCGTAGACCTGCGCGACGTTCTGGTGGTTGAGGGTCGCGGCGAGCTTGGCCTCGTCCAGGAACATCGTGACGAAGCGATGGTCGGCCGCGCGCTCGCGCAGGATGGTCTTGAGCACGACATGGCGCTCGAACGAGCCCAGCCCGGTCTGGCGCGCCAGGTAGATCTGGGCCATGCCGCCGGTCGCGAGGTGACTGATCACCTCGTAGCGGCCAATCCTTAGCAGACCGGCAGTCGTGGGCTCCGGCGGCGCCACCTGGGGAGCATCAGCTGCCTGGCATAGCGTGTCAAGCTGGCGGCCCGACGCCACGCGTATACTGGACCGGCCGATGAACACCCATCTTCAGGTCGCGCTGTCCGGTGCGATCCCCGCACTGCTCCTGATGTGGCTCGTCGACCGGCTCGACGCCAAGCGCCCCGAACCACGGGGCACGCGCCGGCTCGTCGTGCTGGCGGGCATGCTGTCGGTGATCCCCGCACTGATCCTGGAGGTCATGATCCCGGCGCTGACCACCGGCCGGATCGAGCCGGAGATGACCTATCAGGGCTCGAGCTTCCAGGCCTTCGTCGTCGCGGCGGGGGTCGAGGAGGCGTGCAAGATCGCGATGGTGTACTGGGTGGTGTGGCGGCGGCCGGAGTTCGACGAGCGGATGGATGGCATCGTCTACGCCAGCCGCGGCGGCCTGGGGTTCGCGCTGGTCGAGAACGTCCTGTACCTGCTCCGGCAGCACTCGCTGGAGGGCCAGATCGTCGTGTGGGTCGAACGCGCACTGCTGGCGGTGCCCGGGCATGCGATGTGGACCGGAATGATCGGCGCGATGGCGGCCCGGCGGCGGTTCGATGGCAAGGGCCTTGGCCTGCTGGGCGGCTACCTGCTCGCCGTCGCGTTTCACGGCGCGTACGACGTGTCGGTGTTCCTGCAGCGACCGCTGCACCTGGAGGGCCGCGACACCGCGTCTCACATCCTGCTGGTGGTCCCGGTGCTGCTGACCGTGCTGGCGTTCCTGGTCCTGCGGTCGATGGCCCGCACCGCGCTGCGGCTCGACGACGCGGAGGCCACCCGGGCCGCGGCGCGATCCGCGCTGCCGCCGCTGGTCGGCTGAGCGATCGATCAGGAGGCGGCCTGGCAGGAGGCGGCCTGGCGCGCCGCGCGCAGCACGCCCACCGCCGCGACCGCGCCGACGATCACCGCGCCGGCGAACAGCCAGAACCCGCGGTCGAGCTCGAATGGCAACCCGTTGTTCGGGACGCCCGCGGCGAACCGGCTCCCGACCAGCGCCGCGACGGCGACCGCGACGAGCGCGGTCCGGGCCGCCAGCCGGGGCACGCGCCGTGCCGCGACCGCGCCGGCGACGAAGATCAGGACCAGCATCGCGAGCATCCCGGCCGCGTAGGTCGCGTTGCCGTAGCGCTCCCACTGCGCGCTGCCGCCCGCCCAGGCGAACCCGCCCAGGCCGCCGAACGGGCTGCGCGCCCCGAGCGGGCCGACCGCGACGTCGCTGACCGACCACCAGCGGCCGCCCTGCACCGACAGCGCGAAGCCCACCGCCGCGACGAGCGACGCGGTGACGAGCAACCAGCGGTGCCGGAGGCCTGCGAGGTCGGGCATGTCGAGCGTAGCGAGACGGGGGACCCCGACGGCTTTGCCGGCGGGGCGGGGGGTACGGCCCCCCGGGGGATCGAGCGCTGCGAGAGGGAGCCGAGACGGGGCCAGAGCCCGCGTCAGGCGTGGAGATCGAGGCGCGGAGTTTGATCGGCATACCCTGCGATCGCAATGCCATTCTGGCAATCGGTCGCGGGGGTCGACAAAAATCGTCTGCCTACATTGCCAGAGCGTGCGGGATCACAAAATAGTCGCCCTGCTTTGGGACGAATCATGCATCGTGCATGCCTCACGGCCACGAGCTTCGCGGTCGCCTGGGCGACCCTGGGGCTCTCGCTGGGCGCCATGGCGGCGCCCGCCGGCCACGACCCGGCCACGCGGCCGGACGCCGCCGCGGCCGTTGCCGGGGCACCGACAGTCGCCCCTGCGGTCGCTACCCCGGGCTCTGCGATCCAGGACACCCAGGCGATGCTCGCAGTCGCCCGGATGGCCGGCACGCTGCAAGCGCCGCTCGCCGGCCGCGTCATCGACCAGCTGGTGCGCTGGCAGCACGACCTGCGCGACCGGCTGCGCGGCCTCGAAGCCGGGCTGGTGGCGCTCGCCGACACGAGCATCGCCCTCCCCGACCTCACCGTGCTGTCGACCCAGCCGGTGGAGCGCACCGAGTCGTCCGGGTTCGGCTGGCGCGACGACCCGATCCGGCACACCCGGAGCTTCCACGCCGGCACCGACTTCCGCAGCCAGCCTGGCACGCCGGTGATGGCGGCCGGTGACGGGGTGGTGACGTTCTGCGGCCGGATGGGCGGCTATGGCAACGTGATCGATGTCGATCACGGCGGCGGGGTCGTCACCCGCTATGCCCATCTGCGGCGGATCGCCACCACGAAGGCCGCTGCGGTGAGCGCCGGCGAGGTCATCGGCCAGGTCGGCTCGACCGGGCGCACCACCGGCCCCCACTTGCACTTCGAGGTCCGGATCGATGGCGCGCCGGTCAGCCCGATCGAGGCAATGGCCGTCGCGCAGATGCAACGCGAGATCCCGATCGCGGGGCGGCTCGCCGCACTCGCCCTGTCGCCCGAGCTCCAGGCAAACACCGAGTCCGACGTCGATCCACCGAAGCAGCATGCCAGGCCGGCACAGCACCCCGAGCGCGCCGGCCGTTCGAAGCGCCAGCAGGTTCTCTGGTAGCTCTCGTGCCATAGTTGGGCTCCGTGTCTCGCAGCCAGGTCGCTCGTCGATACATCGTGTGGGTACGCAACCACACGCTCGCGATCATCCTGGTGCACCTCGCGCTGCTCGCCGGCGCGCTCGACCTGATCGCGTTCCACCTCCCGCTGTACGCCGACTTCTCGTACCTCTTGCCGCAGGATGTCCCCGCGGTCCACGACCTGCGGCGGCTCGAGGCCCGGGTCAAGGCCAACGACATCGTGCTCGCGCTGGTCACCGCGCCGACCTCCGACGCGCGCGCCGCGGCGGCCAGGGAGCTCGCCGAGCAGGCCCGCACGCTGCCGCCCGATCTGGTCGAGAGCGTGATCGACGACGACTCCGGGGCCCGCGCGTTCTTCAAGGCGCACCGCCACCTGTTCGTGCCGCTCGCCGACCTCGAGAAGGCGTCGGCCGCGCTGGAGCGCCGGATCAAGGCGGCCAAGCTCGCCGCCAACCCGCTGTACATCGACCTCGACGATCCGGCGCCCGACGCCGCGAGCGACCAGCGCGAGCTCGACGAGCTGCGCGCCCGGCGGCGCGAGGCCGAAGCCCGGCTGGAGCGCTCGACCAACGTCTCGGCCGACGGCCGGACCGGCATGATCCAGATCGGGACCAGCTTCCGCGCCACCGACGCCGGGCCCGGGGCGCACCTGGTGGCGCGGCTCGACGCGATCGGCGCCCGGGTCACCGCCCGCCACCCCGGCGTCCAGATCGGGTTCACCGGCGGCGCGATCACCGCGGTCGCCGAGCACGACGCGATCTTCAAGGGCATGGTGCTGTCGAGCGTGATCACCACGCTGCTGGTCGCGCTGGTCCTCGCGTGTACTTCCGCAGCGCGATCCTGCTGGTCCTGTTGCTCGGCACGCTGGGGATCGCGACCACCGTGGCGTTCGGGGTCGCGGCGATCACGGTCGGCCACCTCAACGCGGCGACCGCGTTCCTCGGCGCGATCATCGCGGGCAACGGCGTCAACTACGGCATCCTGCTGATCGCGCGCTACCTCGAGGAGCGCCGGACCCGCGACAGCGACAGCGCGATGGCGGTCGCGATCCGCGGCACGCTGCGGCCGACCGCGGTGGCCTCGCTCGGCGCCGCGATCGCCTACGGCTCGCTCGCCGCGACCAGCTTCCGGGGGTTCGCCGACTTCGCTGCGATCGGCGCGGTCGGCATGATCCTGTGCTGGCTGGCGACCTACGTCCTGCTGCCCGCGCTGGTGCTGCGCTGGGGCGAGGGCCAGCGCCCGGCGGCGCTCCACCCGCTGATCGGCTCGCTGCTGGTCCGCGTGTTCGGCTTCCGCCGGCCCCGCGTGGTGTGCGGCGTCGCGCTGGTCGGCGCCGTGCTCGCGACCGCGGTCGTCGCGCGCTACGTCGCCAACGATCCGTTCGAGTACGACATCACGCAGCTGCGCTCGGAGGGCGACGACGCGGTCACCGCGCGGGCCTGGATGTCGCTGTCCGACCGCACGTTCGGCCGCGGCTACTCGGGCCGCACGTACATCGCCGCCGACCGCCTCGACCAGGTCCCGCTGATCGTCCACGCGCTGCGCGCCCGCGACGTCGACGTCCCGCCCGAGCACCAGACCGTGGGCTCGGTCGCCTCGATCTTCGACGCCGTCCCCGACGACCAGCCCCGGAAGCTCGCGATCCTCGGCCACATCCGCGCGCTGCTCGACGACGAGGCGCTCGACGCGCTGCCCGAGCGCGAGCGCGCCGAGCTCGCCGAGCTCCAGCCGCCCGCCGACCTCGGCATGATCACCGCGCACGACCTGCCCAGGCTCGTGCGCGACCAGCTCGAGGAGAAGGACGGCCGGATCGGCTACATCGTGTCGATCCGGCCGGCGCCGCGGCTCGACGAGTGGAACGGCCACGACCTGATCCGGTTCGCCGACGCGGTGCGCTCGATCCAGCTCGGCGACGGCGAGACCGTCACGACCTCGGGCGCCAGCGTGATCTTCGCCGACATCGTCACGTCGATCTCGGGCGACGGACCGCGGGTCACCGCGGTCGCGGCGCTCGGCCTGATCGTCATGGTCGTCCTGCTGGTCGGCCGCAACCGCCGGGCGCTCGCCGTGCTGGTCGCGACCGCGTCGGGCTCGCTGCTGATGGTCGCCGCGTGCGCCGTGATGAGCCTCAAGGTCAACTTCCTCGACTTCGTCGCCCTGCCGATCACGCTCGGGATCGGCGTCGACTACGCGATCAACGTCGCCCACCGCCACGACCACGAGCCCGATCCGGTCAAGACGCTGCGCACCAGCGGCGCCGCGGTGTTCGTGTGCTCGCTGACCACCATCATCGGCTACGGTTCGCTGCTGATCAGCGAGAACCTGGCGATCCGCGGTTTCGGCATGGCGTCGCTGATCGGCGAGATCGCGTGCGTCATGACCGCGCTGGTCCTGGTCCCCGCCCTGCTCGCGCTGCGCCACAAGCCGGCGGTCGGCGCCAGCGAGTCGGTCGCCGCGTAGCAGTCACGCCGGTCAGGGCTTGGCGCCGGGTCGTCGTGGAGCGGCGAGCGACCCTACCGCTGGAGTTGATCACGTCGCTGTTGCTGTACGCGTATGCGACCTAGTAACGGGGGCCGGCACGGTGATTCCAGCGAGGCACTCGTGCGCTTGCGACAGTTCGTCCGCGAAGCTCTCGCCACTGTGTACAAAGAAGCCGCGCTCGAGTCGCCCGCGCGTGGCAGCTCGCCGGAGCCACGCGACGACCTGCCCGAGTTGCGGACCTCGGCAGCCGGTCCTGTGCAGGCTCCCCGTGCGCCATGGCGCGTCCGCGCGGTGCCGAAGCCCCGACCACCTCGCGTGTGCCGGCCATCGCAGTTCGTCATCGCTGGTGGCCGTCCGATGATCGGAGTGAGTGTCAGCCCCCCCGGCACGGTTCCGGATCAGCGCTCGACCGGCCACGCGACCAGCTCGTCGCTGGTCACGATGTCGGCGAACCGATCGGCGAGCGCCGCGAGCGCGACCCGCTGCAGCGTGGCGTGATCGACGACGCCGTCGCCGCGCGGACCCGGCAGCGAGCGGGTGGCGGTGGCATCGCCGGCGATCATCACGCGGTAGCCGAGCACGGTACCGTCGCGCGCCGTGGAGTCGACCGCCAGGTGGGTCATCAGACCGGCGACGATCAGGACCTCGACGCCGCGCTCGGTGAGCAGCCGGTGCAGCGCCGGGTTCGAGAACGCGCCCGCGGCGGACTTGGTGATCAGGCTGTCGCCCGGCCCGGGCTCGAGACCGGGGACGAGCTCGGCGCCCGGGGATCCCGGCGCGAACAGCGGCGCCGTCGCCGACGCCGCGACCTGGCGCACGAACACGACGTGGACCCCGGCCCGGCGCGCCCAGCCGAGCAGCTGCCACGCGCGGACCACCACCGGCCCGGCATCGGGCAGCGCCAGCTTGCCGTCGAGAAACTCGCGCTGCAGATCGACCAGCACCAGCGCGGTGTGCGCCGGGGACAGGACCGCCGGGGCGCGCAGGCCGTAGCGCTCGCGCAGCGTGCGAGGCACGGCGGCATCTGCTCCGGCCGGCGCGGCGATGCGCGCCGGCGGCGCGCCCGGCCGCGGGGAGGCCTGCGCGACGACCGCGGCCGGGGTCGGAGGGGGTGGATGAGCGCAGGCGAACAGGCACGCGGCGACGAGCGCCCGGCCACCCGCACTGCACCGGGCTGGGACGAGTGAATTCAGCATGGGTCGAACATGCGGCTCGCCCGGTCCTGCGGCAATGCACATGTATGGACACTGGATGTGCAAACATGCACGTCATGAACTGGGACGATGCGCGCTTCCTCCTCGCGGTCCGCCGGGCGCGAAACCTGGCGGACGCGGCCCGCGGCCTCGGCGTCAGCCACACGACCGTGGCGCGCCGGCTGGTGGCGCTGGAGCGCGCGCTGGAGGTCCGGCTGATCGATCGCACTCCCGACGGGCCACGACTCACCGCCGAGGGCGCGGCGCTGGCGAGGCTCGCCGAGCCCATGGAGTCGGCGGCCGATGCGATGATGCGCCGGCTCGCGGGCGCGGATCGCCGCCTGGTCGGCCGGGTTCGCGTGACCTCGACCGAGGCGCTCGGCGCGCGCGTGCTCGCCCCGCGGCTCGCCGAGCTCGCCGCGCGTCACCCCGGGCTGACCGTCGAGCTGGTCCCCGATCCGCGCACGCTGTCGCTGGCGCGGCGCGAGGCCGATGTCGCCGTGCGGCTCGTGCGCCCCCGCGAGCGCGCGACGCTGGGTCGCCGGGTCGGGCACGTCGCCTACGCGGCCTACGCGTCGCCGCGCTACCTCGCAGGCCCGCGATCGCCGGAGCGCGTCCTGACCTTCGACGCGCCGGTCGCAGGCGACGAGGTCACCTGGCTGCTCCGGCGGTTTCCCGGCGCGCAGATCGCGGTCCGGACGGCGAGTACCCTGGCGCTGTGCGCGGCGGCGGTCGCGGGCGGCGGCGCCGCGGTGCTGCCGTGCTTCGTCGGCGACGCCGAACCCGGGCTGGTCCGGCTCGGCCCACCCGGCGATCTGCCGGCGTCCGAGGTCTGGCTGGTGATCCATCGCGACCTCCGGCGCAGCGCGCGCGCGTCGACGGTCGCGGACCACATCGCCGGCGTGCTCGCCCGGGCGCGCCCCGAGCTGGAGGGCACCGCCCCGGAATCCCGGCGGACCTGACCCGGCGCTCCGCGTTCACCTGTAGAGTGGCGCCCGTGCGCCGGCCGTGAGCGCACGGCGGTAGTCGACCACGGCGTGCTTGCCACAGGAGATCGGAACATGGCTCGACCTTCGATACATCGGGTTGCCGCGCTCGCGCCGGCGGTCCTGATCGCGCTGTCCCCCATCGCGTCGTCCGCCGACGACAAGTGTACCCCGTCCAGGTTCGGTGCCCAGGACCAGATCGGCGCGCTCAACAACGTCACCCCCGCCAAGACCCTCGCCGCGAGCAAGCTCGTCACCCGGGGCAAGGCCTACCGGCTCGGGATCGAGACCAACAAGAACACCCCCGCGTATCCCCCACGAACCTGGGCGATCACGATCGTCCAGCCCAGCCAGACCATGGGCACGACGATCGGGCCCAACAAGGCGACCTACAACGACGACATCATCAACGGCTGGGTCGGGATCGGCTCGCAGATCGACGGGCTCGGCCACCTCGGCATCGACAACGTCTACTACAACTGCAACAAGGCCCCTGACTTCGTGAAGGTCGACGGGCTGACCAGGCTCGGGATCGAGAACGTGCCGGCGATCGCGACGCGCGTCGTCGTGCTCGACATGGTCGGCCTGCTCGGCAGCGATCCGGTCAAGGAGGGCACCGCGTTCAACCGGGCCGAGATCGAGCGCGCGATCAAGGCGGAGGGCATCAAGGCGATCGAGAAGGGCGACGTCGTGCTGTTCCACACCGGCTGGCTCAAGCTGATCGGCAAGGACGACAAGCGCTACAACGCCGCCGAGCCCGGCGTCGGAGTCGACGGCGCGCGCTACCTGGCCTCGCTCGGTGTGGCGATGGTCGGCGCCGACACCTGGGCGGTCGAGGTCCTGCCCGGCGAGAAGGACACCGGCGCGTTCCCGGTCCACCAGATCTTCCTGGCGACCAACGGCATCTACATCCTGGAGAACATGAACACCGACGAGATGGTGAAGGACAAGGCGTGGGAAGCCCTGTTCACGCTCGGCCCCGCCCGGATCACCGGCGCGGTCCAGGCGATCATCAACCCGATCGCGATCAAGTAACGTCGGCGCCGCCAGCGGAACGACGCCGAAGCCGGCAGCCGATCCCGCGCGGGTCGTGCGCGAGGGGATCGAGCCGCGATCTCCCCGAGGGTGCTACATTGCGACCCGCGACGATGGCGGCGCATCAGTCACCGGTCCAGGTCTCCTGGATCTTTGCACTCGACGACGCGTCGATCGCGCGCGACCTGCTGCGGCTGGCCAGGGTGCTGGAGAAGCAAGGTCTGGTACGGAACCTGGCCTGGATACCTACGCCTCCGCCCGTAGCCCAGCAGTTTGCCACCGGGACCCCGCCGACTTCACCGACTCCCCCGCAATGGTCCCACGGGCACGGGTTGAGCGGTTTGCGGATCAGCGAGGGCATCGCCGTGTTCCTGGTCAGTCCGGCAGCGGTCGGGGACGTACACTGGGATCACTTGCTCCGCAGCGTCCCGCTCGACCGCAGGATCCGGACGCTCCTCGTCCTCGTCAGGCCGGTCTCGGACCCGGATTTCGCCAAGCAAGTGTCGCACCTCGTCGTGGTCCCGACCAGCGCACCGCTCGCCACACGCCGCGACCGCGAGGAGGGGATGCTGGAGGTCATCCAGGCGGTGCAGGAGATGGCCGAATTTCGCCCGACGGCCCGACCAAGTGCTAACCACCGCGCGCGGGCCAGCGATGTCCTGTCGATCAACGATATCTTCCGGCTCAACGGACCGCCGACGGTCACGTTCGTCGAGCCGCCGCGGTTCCGCGAGCTCCAGCTCGAGCTCGGGACGATGGGAACCGGCCTGATCGTCGAGGGGCCCTCGAAGACTGGAAAGTCGACGGCGATTCGCAAGGCGATGGACGCGCTCGGCGTCGATGCGCAGGATCAGCTGTGGTGGGCAGGTCAAAGCCCTCCTGCACTCGACGAGTTCCAGCGCACGCTCGACGAGCTGCGTCGCTCCGAGCAGCAGCGCTGGCTGTTCATCGATGACTTTCACTACCTGGAAGACCAGCGCTACCTCCGCGCACTCGCGTTCACGATGAAGGTGCTCGCCGACCAGTCGCGCAGCAACGCCAAGGTGACACTGATCGGCATCAACCCGCTCGGTGCATCGCTGGTCCAGACCATGCCGGATCTGGCAGGGCGGTTCCGGATCATGCGGGTCGACCGCGAGCACGACTGGGAGCGCAGCACGTTGATCACCGAGCTGATCGTGCTCGGCGAGCGTGCCGCGAACATCCGATTCTCCCAGCGCCCTGAGTTCGTCGTCACAGCGGACGGCAGCTTCTTCATTGCGCAGCTGCTGTGCAACCGCGCCGCGGTCCAGGCCGGCGTGTACGAGACCCAGGCACGCACCGTCGAGATCGAGCGCGGCCCCGCCGACGTGATCGCCTCGATCCGCGACGAGCTCGCGGCGCGCTACCGCGGTCCCATGCTGCAGTTCGCTGCGTTCGATGCCCAGCCACCGCCGCGCGGCGCCGGGCTCTCGCTGCTCTGGCTCCTGGCGCGCAGCAGCGACGGGTTCGTCTCGCTCAAGGAGGCGCGCCTGCGGTTCCCGAGCCTGGGGCCGGTGTTCGACTGGTTCTTGCAGAGCAACCTCAGCCGGTGCTTCGAGGACCATCCCGAGCTGCGCGGTTTGCTCTACTTCAATCGATCGACCGGGACCCTGACGATGGAGGATCCCCAGCTCAAGTTCTACCTCCGCGCGCTCGACTGGCCCGAGTTCGCCGAGGCCAGCGGCCACGGCCACGTCGAGTTTCACCCGGCCGATGGACCGCTCTGGCCACTCGTCGGCCAGGCCAGGATCGAGCCCGCCGGTATCGAGACCTCCGGCGCGGAGTCACGGGTCCGCCGCGTGCTCCATCTGTCGGACTTGCACTTCGCGAGCGCCGACCAGGTCACGATCTCGTATGCGCAACTCGCGGCTGATCTTCGTCAGCAGGGGGTCGAGCGCCTCGATGCGCTGGTCGTGTCGGGAGACCTCGTCAAGCGCGCCTCGGACACCGAGTACGGCGCAGCAGGGCTGTTCATCGAGCAGGTCAAGTCCGGTTTCGGGCTCAAGGCGCAAGCCGTGGTACTCGTCCCGGGAAACCACGACGTCAGCTGGCCGCTCGCGGACAGCGCCTACCGGCTGGTGAGGCGCGGCAAGGTCGCGACCGCGCTCGCGCCCGGCAGCTACGTCGAGCACACACCCGAGATCATCGAACTGCGCGATGACGAGGCGTATCGAGAGAGGTTCGCGCCGTTCGCCGAATGTTACGAGTCGGTCAAGGGCGAGCCGTACCCGCTGACGTACGAGGAGCAGGCGACCCTCACGGCGTTGCCAGAAGCCGGGCTGTGCATCCTCGGGCTCAACTCGGCGTGGGAGATCGATCGCCATTTTCCCGACCGCGCCAGCATCCACATGGGTGCGCTCGCCGGCGCGCTGCAGAAGCTTCCTGCGCCTGCACTCGGCGAGCTGCGGATCGCGACATTCCACCACCCGATCCACAGCGGGGAGGACTCGCGGCTGCGCGACCACGGGTTCCTGCAGCAGCTGGCCGTCGCCGGTTTCCGGCTGATCCTGCACGGCCACGTGCATCGCGCCGACGCGGCGCTCTACCGCTATGACCGCACGGCCGGCGGGCGCCGGATCGACGTCGTGACCGCCGGGACGTTCGGCGCGCCGGTGCGAGAATGGGTCCCGGGATATCCGTTGCAGTACAACCTGCTGGTGATCCGGCGCGACGAGATCGTGGTGGAGACTCGATGCCGCCGCGAGGTCAACGGGGCCTGGGAGGCCGATGCGCGCTGGTTGCAGGGTCCCGGCAAGGACCCGCTGCCCCGCTACGTGATCGACCGCTGATCACGGCGGCGGGGCGGTGTGGGACGCCAGGTCGGGTGCGGGCCCGTCGAGCCGCTCGATCCAGGCGAGCGCGCCCGGCTCGCCGCGGATCGTCTCGGTCAGCGCGTCGCGATAGCCGCCGGCGCCCGCGAGCTGCTCCACGCGGAGCCGGCCGCGCACCGCGACGCGATCGCCCGGAGCGACCGCGATCCGGGCGACCAGGAGCTTGGCCCGGATCTCCCGGGTGATCGGCAGTCCGTCGATCTGGAGCTCGCCGAACAGCGGCCACGCGGGGGCCGGAGCTGTGGCGGCGGCGCCCGCGATCCAGCAGTCCCCGGTGACCAGCACGCGGCGATCGGCGAGCACGAGCCAGAATGGCG
>JBGQCL010000227.1:0-17874 GCA_041495365.1 Kofleriaceae bacterium
GGTGTGCCCGATGCGGTGGTGAAGGCGATGGCCGGCCGTGCAGGTACGGACGTCGCGGTGCGCGGTCAGGACAAGCACCTGCACTACAGCCGGGGCGTGACGGTGGAGGAGATGCGCCAGGCGTCGATCGCGCTCATGCAGCTCGTCCCTACGGAGCCGAGCCAGGTGCAAAAAGGTAGGGACCTCGGTAGGGACGGGCTGGTTAGGGACCGGAACTCGGATGCGGAACAGGCAGCAGCGACCGCGACGTAGCCGCCGAGCGGCGCGACCGTGTCGGCTTTGCACGTTTATTCGGTCTGATCTGACTCCTGCACATTAATTGGCCGGGTCTGCACATTAATACGACGCATCGCGTTTCCTCGTCGGTCCGACACCCGGATCGACGGAGCGCTCCGTGTTGCCTGCTGTCATAAGGACGGAGTAACGTCGTGGGCAGTGTCGCTGTGTTGGCGATACCTGAACCCATAGCGGCCCGAACGACGGATGCAAGCCGTCGCCGGGCCTTGGAGCCACGACGATGCAAAGACATCCTCGCAACCCCCGGAAGAGACTACAGAAACGCCGCGTCCCGAGCAACCCCAAGCCCGCCCCGACGTTCGACCACGACGGTGTGCTCGCCGTGCTGCGCGACAACATGGGCCGCGCCGACGCCATGCTCGTCACCGCCGACGAGCTGATCGTGCAGCTGTGGAGCGGCGAGAGTGGCAACAGCGACAGCCTCACCCGCCGCAAGAACCACGTGAGCTACCTCCTGGAGTCGGCGCGTCTCGCGGTGCGCGCCGCGATGTTCGCGGGCGATGAGCTCGATCTGCATCGGGGGCGCGCATGATGGACATCGAGGCACCGCTCGAAGATCTGCGCATGGCGCTCGGCGAGCTTGACGTCCTGGCGGTGCTCACCGGGACGACCTTCGATGACGTGGACTGGACGGTGCCGGATTCGGCCAACGTCGATGTCATGGTCACGCTGCTCCGCCTGATCGAGAAGTCCTCGTTCGCCGCCGGGGGCGCGTTCCATCGACTGCGCCTCGCGGTGGCCGACGCGCAGCCTGCGCCCGCTGGCGAGCAGCGGACCGACAAGGGCGAGGGCATGTCCGCCGAGGACGCCGCGATCATCCGGCGCATCCGTACGCGGTGCCCTGACCGTCGCTTCGACGGCGGCACCGACGAGGAGTTGATCGAGCTGTTCAAGCGGAACAAGCGGGTGCTCGCCAGGAGCGACGAGGACGTGATCGCGGCGATGACGCACCCGAGGTAGGCGCGCGGGATGCCCCCGGGAAAAGAGTGATGGGTGCGGCATCCGATGCCAAGGATCCGCACCCGCAATCAGAGGAGCGGCCCCGCTGCACGAATCTGGCCGTCCACGAGAGGGCGGTACTCAGGCGGCTGCGCGCGGCTTGCTCGGCAGCGACCGGGCTCCCGGTCGACCACCCGTTCTTCCAGACGCACTACCGCCCGGGCGAGCATCCCAACGACGCGTTGCTCAGGATGTTCAGGGACTGGCAGTGGTGGACGGCCGGGTCTGACGAGCAAGTCATCGCACGGCTGACCCGGCGTAGGTAGGCGAGCAACCGAGCCCTGCGCTGGAACGGGACGAGGAGTTGGTGGCGCAGATCGCGGCGGGTCGGGGCGGCAAGCGCTCGGCGCGCTGAGCCGCGGGTCGGCGCGGTTGGCAGCACCGTCGCGGTCGATGCCCCGGAGCGGCCGACTAGTCGATCGCGGCGATGACGCACCCGCGATAGGTGGGCGAGATCGCGCGCGGCTCCAACCTATCGCCGCTGTGGTGGCGCGCGATCCCGGTATCGCCGCCGCCTAGAGCCAGTGGCCCCACGGGCCACACTTGGGGTAGTCTATTCGCCGAATGCTGCACCCCACCCAGCAAAAGGAACAGTTCAGCCTCGCGTTCATACGCGCGGTAACGTCCGTGGCTGGGTACAACGTTTACCGTCAGGACGTTGACGACGACAGCATCGACATCGGCGTGTGTGGGACTCGCCGCGACGGCCGTTCGCGGAAAGCCCCGCACCTTGATATACAGGCCAAGTGCACGGAGACGGATACCGCAACGGGCGAGTCTTGCACGTACGACCTCAAGCTCAAGAACTACGATGACCTTCGGGCCACCGAAATCCACATACCTGCGATCCTGGTGATCGTCTGCGTCCCCAAGGACGTATCCCAGTGGCTCGTGGATACATCGGAGCAGACAGTGCTAAGACGCTGTGCGTATTGGCTCTCCCTGCGAGGGCACTCGAGAAGCGAAAACGCGACTGCGCAGCGCGTTTACCTGCCGCGCTCCCAGCGATTCACGGTTGATGCGCTCCGAGAAATCATGAGCCGCGTGGGCAACGGAGATCTGCCATGAAAGCGGTCGTTACAGATGCAGATGCCCTGGGCGCGTTGCGACCACTCGACATTGTGGCTTACCTGCGCTCGCGAGGATGGAAGCTCCTCGAAAGCGAGGCAACTTCCCCGATGTCAGAGTGGAGCAAGGACAACGCTCGTGGATACTTCGAGGTACAGGTACCCAAGCATCAACTGTGGCGCGACTACTCACGATGCGTACGACAACTCCTCTCTACCCTAGCAGACGAGGAGGACCGATCTCAGTTAGAGCTCATCAGGGATATCCCATACGTGAGCCGTGATGTAATCCGCTTGCGCTCAGTCGTCCAAGGTCGCAGCGACGGTTCCATTCCACTTGAAGATGGAGCCATCATTGCCCAGGTATCGCGCGGTATCATGCTCGCTGCCGCATGTGCGGCCGTGGAGCCACGCCGCGCATACCATACCCGCAAGTATGCTGCAGCAACCGCGTTCCTCAATCAGCTTAGTCTCGGGCAAACAGAACAGAACAGCTTTGTGCTGACACTGTTCACGCATATCCCGCCGTCGCTCCAGAGCCAGACTTCGTTGTTTGATGATGAACAAAATGGAGATGAGCCCTTCAATAGAAAGGTTACACGTACTCTTGCGACCGCATTGACGGCCATTTCGCTCGCCGCGGAGTCGGGCGTTTCGACGGGAGAGTTGGCTGCATTTGAGGACGGCGTTTCCGTCGGAGTCAGCGCCGACCTCTGCGAAGCCCTCGCCTTGGCCAACGACTGCACAGCCGTAAGCGAACTAGGGATCCGAATAGGCTGGGCGTCGGCGCGAATTCCGAATTCACCACCGAAATCAGTTCATACGTTCGCGCAAGATGAGCTTGAAGTCATCCGAGAAGCCGGCCGCGTTCTGCGCGAGCGAACGCCTGAAGAGGACTTTGAGCTTGAAGGATTTGTCGTCGATGTAGGTCGCCCGGGCGACCCATTGAGCGGGCGCACGGTTATCCAGGGTCCGGTGCGCGGCAAATCGCGAAAGGTCCGCGTCACGGTGGCAGACGATGACTGGCACACCGCAAACGGCGCGATGGAGAACCGATTGCTTGTGCGCTGTAGAGGTGAGCTGGTGCACGATGGAAAGCAATTCGTCCTCCGGAATCCGCGTGGATTCCGACTTGCCCCTGCCGAAGAGTAGCCCAAGGACACGGACAGCACACCAGATGGCAACGAGCGTTGTGGCCGCCGGCGGTGGTCGGCCTCGAACGGATTACACTGGATCACGGTACCGGTAGCGTGATCACTTCACCGGTACCGTCTTCCTCGACGGTCGGCCAGTTGCCGCGCAGCTCCTTGCTGATCACCGGTCATGGCAGCCATCTCCTTCCGCGACCGGGTGACGACACCGCAGAGCGACACGTCCACATCAGCTTCGAGATCCACGAGAAACTGGAGCGTTTGACGCGCCGCTAGCGCGTAGCTGTCGCCTGCCTAGCCCTGCACCGGGCCGGCCCTACGCGTCGCCGCGTCGCGGCCGGTTCCAGTAGGGGCTCTTGCACTTCGGGCACACCCGGGGCTCCTCCTTGGGTTCCGGTGGCTTCTTGCCCTCGGGTAGCTCGATGCCGCGCGGCACCCATTCGTGCGCGCAGCGCAGGCACCTGTACCCCCACATCGTGATCCTGACGAGGCTCATGCTCGGTCTGTAACTCGAAAATCGATCCTTGACAAGTATTTACCTAGTTCGTAATATACTGGAATGGAGACGACGGTGGACGCACGAGAGGAGCGCGGTCGGCAGATCGCCACCACCGCCCACATCAAGCGGGTCGGCCGGCGCTGGGCTGTGCCCTCGCAGTCGCGCGCCTCGGAGCGCTATCTCGTCGACGTCGAGGAGTCGGCTTGCACCTGCCCCGATGCCGAGCTGCATGGTCCGTCCCTGCCCTGCAAGCACCAGCACGCGGTTCTGTTCTGGATCGCCTGGGGCCGTGACGTGGGCGAGGACGGCAGCGTGGTCGAGACCGTGACCATCAAGCGCCGCACGTACGCGCAGCCGTGCTGGCGCGCCTACAACGCGTCCCAGGTGCACGAGCGCTCGTACGTCGAGCGGCTGCTCACGGCGCTCTGCGCCGGCATCCCGCAGCCCGCGCGCAAGCCCGGCCCGGGTCGCAAGCCGCTGCCGATCGCTGACGTCGTGTTCGCGGTGGTCATGAAGGTCTTCTTGGCCATGTCGAACCGGCGCGCTCAGTCCGACTTGCGCGACAGCGCCGCTCGAGGCAGCGTCCGCACTGTTGGGCACTTCAACACGATCTCCAACTTCCTGGCGGACCCGGCCTCGACGGAGATCCTGACCTCGCTCGTCGAGCAGTCCGCTGCGCCGCTCTGCGCGATCGAGAACGGCCAGTATGCGATCGACTCGACGGGATTTTCGACGGTCACGTACGATCGTTGGTTCGATCAGAAGCACGGCAAGCTCCACGCCCGGCACCCGTGGGTCAAGCTGCACATCATGTGCGGGACGGCAACGCACGCGATCACCAGCGCGCGCGTGACGTCCGAGGGCGACTGCCCGCAGCTGCCGGCGCTCCTCGCGCGGACCCGCGCGCACCACTGCGTGCGCGAGGTCAGCGCCGACAAGGCGTACAGCTCCGTCGACAATCACGACGTGCTCGACTCGTTCAGCATCGAGGCGTTCATCCCGTTCAAGGTCAACGCAGTCGTCAACCCCAAGGCCCCGGTGTGGTCGCGCCACCTCTGCGAGTTCACGCTCAACCAAGAGCGATTCCTCCAGCACTATCACCGTCGGTCGAACGTGGAGACGACGTTCGCCATGATGAAGGCCCGCTTCGGCGCCGCGGTCGCGTCGCGGTGACCGGGGACGATTTCAAGAAGAAGGATCGGCTTCCGGTCAAACTGCTGAACCTCGGAAACACGGAAGAACTGATCGCGCAGCGTGCCAAGAAGCGGATGGCGATCGTCGTCAGCACCGACTCGACCGTTCACGATGATCTGCAGGGACTGCTCAAGAGCAGAGCCCAGAAGCACCTCCAGCACAAGTTCATCACGGTTGCTCCCCTCTATGGCGTCGAGGGGCCGGAGCACCCAGGTGGCTTCCCTCCGGTGCTCGTCGCACGCATCAAGGCGCTATTGTACCGGCAGTTCTTCTACTGTCCGTCGAACGCGTCGCCGAAAGTGCACGAAGCCATCGTCCGGCTCGATCGGCTGACGCCCGTGATCCCGCGACATCCGACGTACGAACCCGTCGCCATCGCGCTCTCCGGCGAGGCCCTCACCTTGATACGCACGATGCTCCGTCGGCTTTTCTGGGGCGTGCCGATCCCGCCCGACGCCGACGAGGAGCAGTTCGAGGTCGTGCAGCAGTTGGCGCAAGAAGCACTGCCGCCCGATATCTTACCGAAGTAGCGTTGACGCTGATTCGGGAGCGTACGCCCAAGAAGCCGGGCCGCCGAACCCTGCCTAGAGAATCGATCTCGGCCGATCCCCCCCCGATCCGATCCCCGCCTGCACATTTATTCGGAGCGCTGCACATTTATTCGAGGGGCGAGGTCAAAAACGTGCAAAGCCGACCGTGTCCGGTGTCCGGCCGGATTCCGGACGCTCGTCCGAGAGTCGGACGAAATCCGGACAGCTCGGCGAGTGATTCCCGGCGGTTGCGCGTGGCACGCGGGATGCGAAGCGCCGGGGCATGCGCTCGTTGCTCGTGCTGCTGTGTTCTCCTCTGTTCGTTGCCGCGCTGGCCTGGACCGTGTTCGCGGCGTGCATCGATGCGCCGCCCGAGCCGCGGCTCGCGCCGGCGCGGCTGGTGGTGGGCTGGGATCCGCTGGCGTGCGGCGAGCCGCACCGGCTCGTGGTCGAGCTTCGCGACGACGCCGGCGCGGTGGTGTCGGCGTCGACGCCGTGCAGCCTCGGCACGCTCGCGGTCGACGTCGCGCACTTCGGCAGCTACCGGGGGCGGATCTACGCGTGGGCGCTCGACCAGCCGGCGCGGCCGGTCGCGCCGATCGAGCTGGCGATCGATCAGCCGATCGTGCACTGGGACGTGATGGTGCCGCCGTGACTCAGGGCGCGGGCTCTCCGAGTTCGGAGATGGGCGAGGGCTCCGGCGCGCGGGCAGGGTCGCTGCGCGGGTCGAGGCCGCGCGCGGCGAGCGCGCGGACGATCGCGGGCTCGATCCGGAACCGATCCAGGACGGCGCGCAGCTCGGCGCGCGCGGAGGCAGCGTAGCGATGCACGCGCTTGCCGACGATCAGCTCGTTCTTCGCCGAGTGCTCCCAGCCGACCAGCTCGGTGACGGTGACCTTGTAGCCGTGGGCCTCGAGGGCGAGGCCGCGGACCAGGTTGGTCAGGTGCGAGCCGAGCTCGCGGCGGTGCAGCGGGTGGGCGAACAGCGCGGCGATCGCCGGATCGGCCGGCCGCGAGGCCTCGAGCTGGCGCGCGACCTCGGCCTGGCAGCACGGGACCACCGCGACGTGATCGGCGGAGCGCTCGATCGCCAGCGCGAGGGCGTCGTCGGTGGCGGTGTCGCAGGCGTGGAGCGCGGTGACGACGCTCGGCCGCCGCGGCGGCGCGGCGTGGGCGATCGCGCCGGTGGCGACCTGGAAGCGATCCTGGCCGAACCGCGCGGCGCGCTGCTGGGCCTGCGCCGACAGCTCGGGGCGGGCCTCGATCGCGAGCAGCGTGCCCTTGCCGGCGGGGGCGAGCACGAGCTCGTACAGCAGGGCGCCGAGGTAGCTCTTGCCGGCGCCGCAGTCGACGATCAGCGGGTCGGCGGCGCGCGCGAGGGCGTCGTCGAGCGCGGGCTGCAGCAGGTGGAGCAGGTGGCGGATCTGCTTGAGCTTGCGGCGCGCGTCGGCGTTGAGGTGGCCGTCGCGGGTCAGGAGGTGGAGGTCCTGCAGCAGCGCGATCGACATCCCGGGGGGAACCTCGGGATCGGTGCGCGGGTCGTGCTTCACGCCGCCACCTTAGCGTGGGCCGGGCCGGCAAACAGGGATCGGCGCGCAGCGAGGCAGGGCCATGCGCCATGACCGCGTGGTCATCGCGTACCACGGCTGCGATGCGGTGGTCGCCGAGCGGCTGCTCGCCCGCGAGCCGTTCCAGCGCAGCGAGAATGACTATGACTGGCTCGGGGCTGGCGTGTACTTCTGGGAGTACGGCGCCGACCGTGCGCTGCAGTTCGCGCGCGATCAGCAGCGGCGCGGCAAGGTCGCCGAGCCCGCCGTGGTCGGGGCGCTGGTCCAGCTGGGACGCTGCTTCGACCTGCTGGACACGGCGCACACCCAGGATCTTGCGTCGGCGTTCCGGAAGTATCGCAGCGTCGCGACACGACGTGGATGGATGCTCCCAAGAAATGCCGGCTCTACGCCTGACAAGAAGCTACGGAGGCTCGATTGTTCGGTCTTGAACTTCTATCTCGATGGGTTGGACGCGGGTGGCGCCGCCTTCGACACCGTGCGCTGCGGCTTCCAGGAGGGCGAGCGCACCTTCCCCGGCAGCGGGATCTACCGCGAGAGTCACATCCAGATCGCAGTGAGGAATCCGGCTTGCATCGTGGGCGTGTTCCGCCCCACAGTGCCGGCATGGATGAGGCCGACGAGACCGCCTGGGAGCCCTACGAGGGCTTCTACGAGTACGACAGGTTCGGGAGACCCCTAGATCCCGACACGTATCGGCGGCGGCAGATCTTGAAGCAGATGGGGGAGATGATTGCGAGGATGACGCCGGAGGAGTGCGGGACGTATCTCGTCAGACTCGGCACCCACAACCCCGATGGAACGCTGACCGAGCACTACGCAGACAACGGTGAGCCGAGCAAGCACCGGCCGACTGACTGACCGACTGACCGATCGGCGAGACCGAGCGCGCGGGGATCGCACAGCGGCGCGATCCGGCGCGGGACGCCGAGCGGCGACGGCTCAGCCGGCGCTGGCCAGGGCGGCCTGGCGCGCGCGGAACGCGCGGGTCTTGACCGCGGCGACGGAGAGGCCGAGCTCCTTGGCGATCTCGGTCTCGGTGCGGCCCTCGCCGTAGCGCTTCCAGAACACCGCGGGGTACCTGGCGCCGAGCCGCGCGACCGCATCGGCGACGAGGCCGAGATCCGCGCGAGCGATGACCTCGGCGCGCAGATCGGTCGGCGCGGCGACGCGCTCGAGCCACGGGGTCGCATCCTCCTCGGTGCCGGTGCCGGCGCCGGCGCCGCTGGCGGGGATCTCGCGCGACAGCCGGCGCTGCTTGCGCAAGAACATGAGCGCGGCGGTCGCGGTCACGCGGTAGAGCCAGGTCGTGTAGCGCGAGTCGCCCCGGAAGGCGTTGCGGTAGCGGTAGGCGAGCAGCATCGCGTCCTGCGTCACGTCCTCGGCATCGTGCTCGTTGTGGACGTACTTCATCGCGACCGACCTGACGTAGGCACGGGTACGACCGAGGTCGAGATCCGCGCGCTCTGGTGTCTGCATCGAGCCCTCCTGGTTCGAACCGATACGCACACGGCGCGCCAGCTTCGTCCAGAACGTTCGACAAGCAATTCAATGTATTTAGGGTGGATCTGACCCCCTCGGTTGTCCAGCGACCTGGACGCTGTCTAGACAGCTGGACTGCATCGGGTACGCTGATCTCGTGCTCAACGCGGTCCGCCACGTGCTCGTGGTCGATGCGGTGTCGGACAGCGTGGCGTACGTGATGGCGTCGTTGCCCGGCATGGAGCTCGAGACCGTGGCGACGCCGGCGGCGGCGCTGGACCGCGTGGTGGGCTCGGCGTTCGACGCGGTGCTGCTCGATCCGGCCCTGGGCGACGATGAGGACGGTGCGCTCGCGTTGCTCCACCGCGTGCGCACGGTCGCGCCGGACACGGTGGTGGTGATCTGGAGCGAGGCGCCCACGGTGGCCTTCGCGGTGCGCGCGATGCGCGCGGGGGCGCTCGACGTGCTCAAGAAGACGGCGGATGCCGCGGAGATCCGCTCGGTGGTCGAGCGCGCGATCAGCCACGGTGCGCTGGCGCGCGAGGTCCGCCGGCTGCGCGGCGAGGTCGAGCGCGCCCGCGGCCTGGGCGAGGTGATCGGCGAGTCGGCGCTGATGCGCCAGCTGCTCGCGATGATCGATCGGGTCGCGGCGTCGGACGCCACCGTGCTGATCGTCGGCGAGAGCGGCACCGGCAAGGAGCTGCTGGCGCGCACGATCCACCGGGTCGGACCGCGCAGCGAGGGGCCGTTCGTGGCGTTCGACTGCTCGGCGCTGGCGCCGACCTTGCTCGAGGCCGAGCTGTTCGGCCACGAGAAGGGGGCGTTCACCGGCGCGAACCGGGCGCGCCGCGGGCTGTTCCGCGAGGCCCAGGGCGGCACGATCTTCCTCGACGAGATCGGCGACATCGACGCCAGCGTCCAGAACAAGCTGCTGCGCGTGCTCCAGGAGCGCGAGATCAAGCCGGTCGGCAGCGATCGGACGGTCGCGATCGACGTGCGGGTGGTCGCCGCGACCAACAAGGACCTGAAGGCGCTGGTCGCGCGCGGCCAGGTCCGCGAGGATCTGTACTGGCGGCTGGCGGTGGTGCCGATCCAGGTCCCGCCGCTGCGCGAGCGCAAGGAGGACATCCGCCACCTGGTGGCGCACATCCTGGCGCGCCGGCGCGGCGCGGCCAAGAGCTTCGCCGGCAGCGAGGTGCGGTACCCGACGCAGATCACCGCCAAGGCGGTCTCCCGGCTGGAGACGTACCGCTGGCCGGGCAACATCCGCGAGCTGGAGAACGTGCTGTCGCGCGCCGCGATCCTGTGCGACGGCGAGATCATCCGGTCGCACGACCTCGACATGCTCGGGCTCGACCGGCCGCACGGTGCGGCCGGCGCGGGCGCGGGGAGCGGTGATGACGACCGCATCGAGCTGCCGCCGATCGACCTCGATCGGCTGGGCGATGGCGACGGGCTCAAGGACCTCACCGAGCGCGCCGTGCGTGCGGTGGAGCGCGCGGCGCTGGCGGCCGCGCTGCGCCGCGATCGCAACCCGGCGCTCGCCGCGCGCCGGCTCGGGATCAGCCGGGCCTCGATCTACACCAAGATGAAGACCTACAGCCTGGGCCCCGACGGCAGCTCGTCCGCCGATTGACCCCGGGCGGCGAGCCGCGACGCGGGTTAGCCTTGGCCATGACCTACGAGCTCTACTACTGGCCCGAGATCCAGGGGCGCGGCGAGTTCGTGCGCCTCGTGCTCGAGGACGCCGACGCCGGGTACATCGACGTGGCGCGCGAACCGGGCGGCCACGAGCGGCTCGAGGCGGTGCTCGGCGGCGAGCACGACGGCGTCCTGCCGTTCGCGCTGCCGGTGCTGTACGCCGGCCCGATCGTCGTGGCGCAGACCGTCGCGATCACGAGCTTCCTCGGGGCGCGCCACCACCTGGCGCCTGCCGACGAGCGCGGCCGGCTCGGCGCGCTGACCATCGCGCTGACCATCGCCGACCTGGTCGCCGAGGTACACGACACGCATCACCCGATCACCGTCGAGGAGCGCTACGAGACGCAGAAGGCGGCGGCCAGGCAGCGCGCCGCCGCGTTCCGGCACACCCGGCTCCCCAGGTTCCTCGGCTACCTCGAGTCCAACCTCGAGCGCAACGGCGAGGTCCTGGTCGGCGCGGCGGTGTCGTACGCCGATCTCGCGGCGTTCCAGGTCGTCGAGGGCCTGTCGTACGCGTTCCCCCGCGCGATGGCGCGGATCCGGGACGACATCCCCCGGCTGCTGGCGCTGCGCGACCGGGTGGCGCAGCGCCAGAGCCTGTTGCGCTACCTGACGTCACCGCGGCGGCTGCCGTTCAACGAGCAGGGGATCTTCCGACACTATCCCGAGCTCGATGGCTGATCGACGCGGACGCAACGCCGCGCGGCGCGACCCCCCTCTCCCCATCGATGGCTGATAAGCTGGCGCTGCCATGACCGAGACCTGGCGCGCGGTCGCGCGGATCGGCGACGTCGCGCGCGACGACGTGATCGCGGTGACGGTCGACGGTGTCGACATGGTGCTCGGCCGCGACGGCGACCGCTACTTCGCCGCGCAGCGGCGCTGCATCCACCGCGGCGGCGACCTGGCGGACGGCATCGTGTCGCGCGGCCACCTGATCTGCCCGCAGCACGCCTGGCGGTTCTCGACTGCAACCGGTTGCAACGCCGAGGCATCCGAGTTCTGCCTGGTGACCTATCCGGTGCGCGTGGTCGGCGATCAGATCGAGGTCGACCCGCGGCCGCGAGCCGCGCCGGGTGCGGCCTCCCCGCCGACGAGTGAGACGAGCCAGACGAGCCCGACGAGCGAGAGGAGCGAACCGTGAACGTCCCGACCGTGAGCTTGATGGAAGGCGATGGCATCGGCCCCGAGATCACCGCTGCGACGCTGCGCGCGGTCGAGGCCTGCGGCGGGCAGCTCGCGTGGGAGCGGGTCGATGCCGGCGCGGGCGCGGTGGCCCGGCATGGCGATCCGCTGCCGGCCGCCACGCTGGCGTCGATCCAGCGCAACCAGCTGGCGCTCAAGGCGCCGCTGGCGACCCCGAGCGGCGGCGGCTACCGCTCGGTCAACGTCACGCTGCGCCAGCACTTCGATCTCTACGCCAACGTGCGGCCGGCCAAGACGATGGCGGGCGTGCCGGCGCGGTTCACCGGCGTCGATCTGGTGATCGTGCGCGAGAACACCGAGGACCTCTACGCGGGGATCGAGCACTACATCGATCCCCGGCGGACCGCGGCGGAGTCGATCGCGATCATCACCCGGTTCGGCAGCGAGCGCGTGATCGTGTACGCGTTCGAGTACGCGCGGCGCCTCGGCCGGCGCAAGGTCACGCTGGTCCACAAGGCGAACATCCTCAAGATGTCCAACGGCCTGTTCCTCGACACCGGCCGCGAGGTTGCAAAGCGCTACCCCGACATCGAGTTCGAGGACATGATCGTCGATGCCACGGCGATGAAGCTGGTGATCGCGCCCGAGCGCTTCGACGTGATCGTCACCATGAACCTGTTCGGCGACATCCTGTCGGACCTCGCCGCCGGGCTGATCGGCGGGCTCGGCGTCGCGCCGGCGGCCAACATCGGCGACAGCGGCTGCGCGATGTTCGAGGCGGTGCACGGCACGGCGCCCGACATCGCCGGGCAGGGCATCGCCAACCCGACCGGGCTGATGCTGTCGGCGGCGATGCTGCTCGACCACGTCGGCCAGCGCGGGGCGGCCCAGCGGCTGCGCACCGGCATCGCGGCGGCGCTGGCTCGCGCCGAGACCCGCACCGGCGATCTCGGCGGTCGCGCGAACACGGCGCAGTTCACCGACGCGGTGATCAGCGCCATGGTCGCCGGCAACGCCTGAAGCGCGTGCAGCGCGGCCGAGCCGCCGCAAGCCGCAAGACCGAGCGAGGAGCCCCGCGCGCGAGGCGGAGGGCCCAAAGGGGGATCGCGGACCGGAGCGTACTCCCGTACGCGAGGACCGGAAGCGGACCGACAACGACGCGCCCGGGGCCCGCAGCCGGGTTTTTGACCGTCAGCTCGGCAGGCGGTCGCCGAGGTTGCCGCGCGACGGCGCCGTCGGCGGCGGGATCGCGGGCTCGGGCTCGGGGGTCGCCGGCGCATCGCCGAGCGCGACCTGGAGCGCGTCGTCGATCTTGGTCATCGTGCGGATTTCGAGCTCGCGCTTGACCTCGTCGGGGATGTCGATGGTGTCCTTGAGGTTGCGCTCGGGCAGGAACACGATGTCGATGCCGGCGCGGTGCGCGGCGATCACCTTCTCCTTGATGCCGCCGACCGGCAGGGCGTGGCCCCGGAGGTCGATCTCGCCGGTGATCGCGACGTCGTGGCGCACCGGCCGGCCGGTGAACACCGACACGATCGCGACGGTCAGCGCGACGCCGGCGGATGGCCCGTCCTTCTTGATCGCGCCCTGCGGCAGGTGGATGTGGAGGTCGCTGTTGGCGAGCTTGTCGGGGTCGATGCCGAGCCGGACCGCGTTGGACCGGGTCCACGAGTACGCGGCCTGCGCGCTCTCCTTCATGACATCGCCCATCTGGCCGGTGAGCTTGACCTCGCCCTTGCCGGGGTAGATCCGGCACTCGATGAACATGATGTCGCCGCCGACCGGCGTCCACGCCAGTCCGGTGATGACGCCGACCTCGGGCTGGCGGCCGGCGGTGTCGCTGACGTGGCGCACCGGACCGAGCAGATCCTCGAGCTGGCTCCTGTCGAAGTGGATCTCGGTCGCGCCCTCGGCGATCCGCACCGCGGCGCCGCGGCACACCGCCGCGATCTCGCGCTCGAGGTTGCGCACGCCGGCCTCGCGCGTGTAGCTGTGGATGATCTCGGTCAGGACGTCGTCGTCGATCTCGAGCTGGCCCTTGCCCAGGCCGTGCTCGCCGAGCTGCTTGGGCAGCAGGTGGTTCTTGGCGATCGCGAGCTTCTCGATGCTGGTGTAGCCCGACAGCTCGACCATCTCCATGCGGTCGAGCAGCGGCTGGCTGATGGTGTCGGTCTGGTTCGCGGTGCAGATGAACATCACCTTGGACAGGTCGACCGGGACCTCGACGTAGTGATCGACGAAGTCCTTGTTCTGCTCGGGATCGAGCACCTCGAGCATCGCGGCGGCCGGATCGCCCCGCATGTCGGCGGCGAGCTTGTCGATCTCGTCGAGCACGAACACCGGGTTCATCGAGCCGGCCTTCTTGAGCCCGGCGACGATCCGGCCGGGCAGCGCGCCGATGTAGGTCCGGCGATGGCCGCGGACCTCGGCCTCGTCGCGCACCCCGCCGAGCGAGACCCGCACGTACTTGCGGCCGAGCGACGACGCGATCGACTTGCCGAGCGAGGTCTTGCCGACGCCGGGTGGCCCGACGAGCAACAGGATCGGCCCGTGCTTGTTGGGCGCGAGCTTGCGGACCGCGAGGAACTCCAGGATCCGGCGCTTGACCTTGTCGAGCCCGGAGTGCTCGGCCTCGAGGATCGCGCGCGCGGCCGACACGTCGAGCCGGTCGTCGGTGAAGACGTTCCACGGGATCTCGAGCAGGTTCTCGACGTAGGTCCGCGCGATGTTGTACTCGGGCGACGACGATGCCATCTGGCTCATCCGCGACAGCTGCTTCTTGGCGACCGAGCGGACCTCGTCGCTCATCTTGCCGTCCTCGATCTTCTTGCGCAGCTCGTCGATCTCGGCGTTGTCGTCCTGCTCGCCGAGCTCCTCCTGGATCTGCCGCATCCGGTCGCGCAGCACGCGCTCGCGGTGGGTCCGCGACGACTCGCCCTCGAGCTCGGCGCCGATGTCGGCCTTGAGCCGGAGCACGGTGGCCTGGCGCTCGAGCGACGGGATGATCCGCTCGAGCCGCTTCATCGTGTCGGTCTCGATCAGCAGGCTGGTCAGGTCGTCGCGCTCGAGCTCGAGGTACGGCGCGGCGCCGTCGACCAGCTTGTCGGGATCGACGATCCCCTGGACCTGGGTCCGGGTCAGCTCGCCGCGCGGCTCCTTGGCCTCCTTGCTGTCGCGGCCGGAGTCGGGCTTGGACTCCTTGGCCTGCGCGTCGGTGACGACCGCGAGCAGGTAGTCGCGGACCTTGGCGGTGGTGGCGATCAGGTGCTCGGCCGACGCGCTCGACGTCGACTGCAGCGCCGAGACGCTCGCGATCAGGAACGGCTCGGTGGCGACCAACGCATCGATGTGGACGCGCTCGAGGAAGCGCATCACGCAGGTGAACCGGCCGGGCGAGTGCTTGACGACCTGGACGATCTCGGCGCGCACGCCGACCTCGTGGAGATCGCGCTGACCCGGATCGCGGACCGCGGGGTTCTTCTGCGGGATGATGACGATCAGGTTGTCGTCGCGCGTCGCGGCCTCGATCGCGCGCACCGACGCCTCGCGCCCGATCTCGAGCGGGCCGACGTGGCCGGGGAGCTGCACCTCGGTCCGGAGCGGGATGACGGGGTACTGACCGGCGGTCTCGATGTGTCTGGTCACGACAGCCTCAGTCTACGACGTTTCAGTCGTTGTGCCCGCGTTTGCGGACGCGAGTTGCGAGCTGGGCCAAGAGTTTCTTGGCCTCGTCATCGAGCTCGTTGGGAACGTCGATCTGGACGGTCACGTAGTGGTCGCCGTGGCCGCCGGCGTCATCGGGCATGCCCTTGCCGCGCAGCCGCAGCTTCTTGCCGCTCGACGTGCCCGGCGGGATCTTCACCTCGGCCTGGCCGTCGATCGTCGCGACCGTGGCGACCGTGCCGAGCATCGCGCGGTCGAACGAGATCCGGACGTCGGACGCGACGTGGTGGCCATCGACGACGCGCAGCCAGCTGCCATCGCTGGCCTTGACGGTCTGCTCGAACTCGGCGTCCTGCGCGTCGCGCCGCCGGCGCCGGCCGCGCGGCGCAGCGTCCTCGAAGTCGATCTGCTCGACATGGACCCGACCGCCGCGCCGGGATCCGGCGCCTCCGCCGGTGAAGAACTGGCTGAACAGGTCGCCGAGGTCGAACACGCCGGGGCCGCCGCCCTGGCCGCTGTAGGTGTACGCGCCGGGGAACCCGCGCATGCCGCCGCCGGCGCGGATCTCGTCGTACATCGCGCGCTTCTTGGCGTCGCCGAGCACGTCGTACGCGTTGGAGATGTCCTTGAACCGCGACTCCTTCGCCTTGTCGCCGCCGGTGGAATCCGGATGGTTCGCCTTGGCGAGCTTGCGGTAGGCGCGCTTGATCTCCTCGGCGGTCGCGGACTGGCTGACGCCCAGGGCCTTGTAATAGTCGACGCTCGGATCGAAGTCGATCTGCTGCGGCATGGCTTAGGCGGCTGCTCCCTTGGGTGCGACGCGGTGGAACACGATGTGCTCTCCCTCCGTGCCGGCTTCGATCCGGTCACCCGGCTGGAAGTCACCGGCGAGGAGGCGGGTGGCGAGCGGGTCGATCACGAGCTTCTGGAGGGCGCGCTTGAGCGGGCGGGCACCGTACACCGGATCGTAGCCAGCTTCGGCCACCTGGGCGACTGCCTGGTCGGTGAGGTGCAAGGTGATCTGCCGCTCGGCCAGCAGCTTCTGGAACCGCTCGACCTGGATCCGCACGATCTGGGCGAGCTGGCCCTCGCTGAGCGGGTTGAAGAAGATCACCTCGTCGATCCGGTTCAGGAACTCGGGGCGGAACGTGGCCGACAGCTCGCGCAGCACCAGCTTCTCGACCTGATCGCGGTTGTCCCGGGTCAGCTTGAGCAGGTGGGCCGAGCCGACGTTGCTGGTCATGATGACCACGGCGTTGCGGAAGTCGACCGTGCGGCCCTGGCCGTCGGTCAGCCGGCCGTCGTCGAGCACCTGGAGCAGCACGCTCCACACGTCGGCGTGGGCCTTCTCCATCTCGTCGAGCAGGATCACCGCGTAGGGGTGGCGGCGGACCGCCTCTGTCAGCTGGCCGCCCTGGTCGTAGCCGACGTAGCCGGGCGGCGCGCCGACCAGCCGCGACACGGTGTGCTTCTCCTGGTACTCGGACATGTCGATCCGGATCATCGCGTGGTCGTCGTCGAACAGGAACTCGGCGAGCGCGCGGGCCAGCTCGGTCTTGCCGACGCCGGTCGGCCCGAGGAACAGGAAGCTGCCGATCGGCCGGTTGGGGTCCTTGAGCCCGGCGCGCGCGCGGCGGACCGCCGCGGCGATCGCGGCGACCGCGGCGTCCTGACCGACCACGCGCTCGCGCAGCCGGTCCTCCATCTTGTTGAGCCGCTCGGCCTCGCCCTCGAGCATCTTCTCGACCGGGATCCCGGTCCAGCGCGCGACCACCGTGGCGATGTCGTCCTCGGTGACCTCCTCGCGCAGGAAGCTGCCCTTGACGCGCAGCTCGTCGGCGTGGGCGGCGACGCGCGCGATGTCCTTCTCGAGCTCGGGGATCGAGCCGAACCGGAGCTCGGACGCCCGCGCATAGTCGCCCTGGCGCTGCAGCCGGTCGGCCTCGGCCTTGAGCTGCTCGAACTTCTCCTTCTTCGTGCGCAGGTCCTTGATCAGGTCGCGCTCGCGCTGCCACTGGGCCTTCATCGCCGTCGCCTGCTCCTTGAGCTCGGCGATCTCGCGCCGGGTCTCGGGCAGCCGCTGCCTGGACTGGCGGTCGTTCTCGCGCTCGAGCGCGGCGCGCTCGACCTCGAGGGTCATGACCCGGCGCTCGAGCGTGTCGATCGGGGTCGGCACGCTCTCGATCTCCATCTTGAGCCGGGACGCGGCCTCGTCGACCAGGTCGATCGCCTTGTCGGGCAGCTGGCGCTGCGGGATGTAGCGGTGGGACAGCCGGGCGGCGGCGACCAGCGCGCTGTCGCGGATCCGGATGCCGTGGTGGACCTCGTACTTGTCCTTGAGGCCGCGCAGGATCGCGATCGTGTCGCTGACCGACGGCTCCTCGACCATCACCGGCTGGAACCGGCGCTCGAGCGCCTTGTCCTTCTCGATGTGCTTGCGGTACTCGTCGAGGGTGGTGGCGCCGATGGCGTGCAGCTCGCCGCGCGCCAGCATCGGCTTCAGCAGGTTCGCGGCATCCATGGCGCCCTCGGCGGCGCCGGCCCCCACGACGGTATGCAGCTCGTCGATGAACAGAA
>JBGQCL010000228.1:0-17860 GCA_041495365.1 Kofleriaceae bacterium
CCCGCCGCATCGCCGCCACCCGCATCGCCGCCACCCGCTGCGCCGCCCGCCGCATCGCCGCCACCCGCTGCGCCGCCCGCCGCATCGCCGCCCGCCGCTGCTCCGCCCGCCGCATCGCCGCCACCCGCTGCGCCGCCCGCCGCATCGCCGCCCGCCGCATCGCCGCCACCCATCACCGCCCGGCCGACGACGCCCGCGGGGCCGTGGCCGGCGATCCGATCGACGTCCCCGCCGCCGGGTGTGTCGTTTCCGGTGTTCGTCCCGAGCGCGAAGCCCGCCGCCCCGGCGGCCGCGGGGCCTGCGGGCGCGCCGTCGGCCAGCGCGACGGCGAACGATCGGGCATCGCCCGCCGGACCGCGCGCCGCGCCGCACGGCGACGCCGAGCACGAGGACGCCGACGCTGGCGACGAGCCGCGCCCGCGCCGCAGCGCGCGCACGATCCTGCTCGGCGCCGCGCTCGCGATCGGCACCGCCGGGATCGCGGTGGTCGTGCTGCTCGGCTACCTCAACAGCGACCGCTACGCGCTGGCCTGCGAGCCGGACCGCGCCGTCGCCGAGCAGGGCCGCGGCTTTCCGCCGTGGGGCACGCGCGCGCTGACCGGCGCGGCGTGGCGGCCGGTGAAGATCGCCCCCGAGACGCGCTGCCAGCCGCACGAGACCGACGACGCGCTGGTGCTGCAGCGGGTGTTCCTCGCGATGGTGCTCGACCAGGCGACGGCGTTGCTCACCGCCCACGAGGTCAGCCGGGTCGACGATGCCGAGGCGCTGCTCCAGCAGGCGCTGCTGTTGACCCGGCCCGCCGAGCACGAGTCCGAGTCGCTCGCCCGCCAGCGCGGCGAGCAGCACGAGGAGATCGAGCGGCTGCTCGGCGACGTCGCGTACTGGCGCGGCCAGGCCAAGGTACGCGACGCGCTGGGCGCGCTCGGCGACGCAGCCCGGCAGTTCGACGCCGCCGTCGCCCGCCATCCGCGCCACGTCTCGGATGCGGCGGCGTGGGCCGCGCGCATGCGCACGCTCGCCGGCGAGCTCCATGCCGGATCCGCCGGGCCCGCTGCAGGTCCGGTGACCCCGGCATCGCCCGCACCACCCTCGTCCACGTCGTTGCCGCCGGCGCCCTCGCCGTCGCCGCCCGCGCCCTCGCCGCCGGCGTCCTCGCCGACCGAGCCCACACCCGCGGCAGCCACGGGCTCGGCCGGGTCTGCAAGCGTCCCCGCCGGCGTCGCGCCGCCCGCCGAGCTCGACAGACCGCCCCGCTCGCCACCGCCGGCCGCGCCGCCGCCCGATGCAGGCGCGCCGACCGGCGGCGTCCTGCTGTGAGCGCCACCGATTCCTCGAGCTCGTAGCAGGGCGCGCCTGCACGCCGCGCTGGAACACAACGGCCGCCAGGAAGCCGACTTGGAAACGCCGCCATCGCGGCGCGGCGTGAATTGCAGGTAGAATGCGCAATTGTTGCGCCGCGCGCCAGCGCGCTCTTGAAAATCCAAGGAAATCCCGGTATTTCTCCGTTGCGTCGCGAGCGCCGGGAACCCAGGCGCCGACGAAGGAATCGCTCACCGAGCCATGGTGCAGAACGGCCACGACTTGCAGTCGTCCGGACCGGGGCAGGATGCTTCGGTCGGGGCCAGGCCTGCGATCGTCGGCATCGGAGCGGCGGCCGGCGGGCTGGAGGCGCTCGAGGCGCTGACGCGGCGACTCACCGGGGGCGGCCTGGCGTTCGTCGTCATGGAGCGCGTCTCGCGCAAGCGTCCGGCGCTGGCCGACGTCCTGGCGCGCCACGCCGCGCTGCCGGTCGTCACCGCCGCCGACGGCATGCCGGTCGAGGCCGATCACATCTACGTCGCGCCGCCGCGCGCCGAGCTCACCGTCCGGCACAGCGTGCTGCGGCTCGGCGCGGTGCGGCCCCGGCAAGGCACCCTGCGGCCGATCGACGCGATGCTGAGCTCGCTCGCCGCCGACCTCGGCAACCGCGCGATCGGCGTGATCCTGTCGGGCGCCGGCGACGACGGCACGCTCGGGCTGCAGGCGATCCGGGAGGCCGACGGGATCGCGTTCGTCCAGGATCCGTCGACCGCGCGCCGGCCGGACATGCCGCGCAACGCACGCCATGCAGGGGTCGCCGACTTCGTGCTGGGCGCCGAGCAGATCGCCGAGGAGCTCGCCTGGCTGTCCCAGCACCCGTACATCGCCGCCCGGCGCCAGCAGCGGCTCGACGACGACACGCGTAACCGGCTGTTCCTCTTGCTGCGCCGGGCGTTCGGCGTCGACTTCGGCGGTTACCGGCCGGCGGCGATCGACCGCCGGATCCACCGGCGGATGGTGATGCACAAGTTCACCCGCGCCGAGGACTACCTGCGCCAGGTCCAGACCAGCACCGACGAGATCGGCGCGCTGTACCGCGACCTGCTGTTCAGCGCCGCCGGATTCTTCCACGACCCGGCGCAGTTCGATGCCCTGACCTCCGTGGTGTTCCCGCGACTGCTCGAGCAGCGCAGCCGCGGGGCACCGCTCCGGATCTGGGTTCCGGGCTGCGCCACCGGCGAGGAGGTGTACTCGATCGCGATCTGCCTGCTCGAGTACCTCGGCGACCGCGCCGCGGACCACGAGATCCAGATCTTCGCGACCGACATCGACGCCGGGGCGATCGGGCGTGCGCGCCACGCGATCTTCCCACCGTCGATCGAGCGCCAGTTGTCCCCGCAGCGCCTGCAGGAGTTCTTCTGGGCGTCGACCACGGGCTATCAGGTCCAGCGCGCGGTCCGCGACCTCGTGGTGCTCGCCCACCACAACCTGGGCGAGGACCCGCCGTTCTCGCGGATCGATCTGGTGAGCTGCCGCAACGTGCTCGGCGCCCTGCAGCCGGCGCGGCAGAGCAAGGTGCTCCGCGACCTCCACTTCGCGCTGGGCGCGGACGGCTTCCTCCTGCTCGGCGCCGACGAGTCGCTGGGCGAACCGTGCGAGCTGTTCTCGGCGGTCGATCCCCAGGTCCAGCTGTACACCAAGCGGATCGCGACGGCGTCCGCGGAGTACGAGCGCGAGCGCGAGCGGGCACAGCTCGGCGCGGTGGCCCGCACCGCCGAGCTCGAGGCGGAGAACCAGGCACTGCGCGAGGCCCAGAGCCAGCTCGAGGAGTCACGCGGCCGCTACGTCGATCTCTACGACTTCGCACCGGTCGCCTACTGCACGTTCGATCGCGACGGCGTGATCCTCGAGATCAACCTGACCGGCGCCGCGCTGCTCGGCGAGGACCGCTCGCGGATCCTCGGCCGGCCGTTCCGCGCGCTGGTCCGGCTCGACGATCCCGAGGCGCTGCTCGTCCACATCCGCGCCGCGCTGGCCGGCCCGCTGCCCACCACCGGCGAGATCGCGTTCTCGACGCCGCGCGGCCCGTGCATCGCGCAGCTGATCAGCATCCCGGCTCGCGACCGGCGCGGACCGGCGACGGCCTGCCGCACCACGCTGCTCGACATCACCCGGCAGCGGCTCGCCGAGCGCGACGCCGGCGCGGTGCACGCGTCGGGGCAGGAGCTCCGGCTCCGGATCGAGCGGCTGGAGCAGTCCTCGGCCCAGGTGACCGCGGCGCTGGCGACGCCGGCCGCCTCGGATCTCCGCCCGCTGCTCCAGCTGATCGTCGATCAGGCGCGCGGCGTGGTCGACGCCGAGTTCGCCGGGCTCGGCATCGACGGCACCCAGTGGCGCCGGTTCGACCCCTGGGTGGTCAGCGGGGTGCCCGCCGAGCAGGTGGCGAGCCTCGGCCACGCCCCGCGCGCGGTCGGCCTGCTCGGGGCGGTCGCCCACGCGAGCCGGCCGATCCGGATGCGCGACGTCGGCGAGCACGCGTCGTTCTCCGGCCTGCCGCTGCACCACCCGGCGCTGACCAGCTTCCTCGGGGTGCCGATCCGACACCTCGGAGCGCAGCGCGCCACCCTGTACCTCGCGAACAAGCGCGGCGGCGCCGAGTTCACCGAGGACGACCAGATGGCGGTCGAGATGTTCGCCGAGCGGGTCGGCGTCGTCCTGGAGATCGCCCGGCTGCGCCAGATCGAGGTCCGCGAGCACACCCGGCTCGAGCTGCTCGCCGGCGCCGGGCCGCTGCTCGCCGAGCCGATCGATTACGAGACCACGCTCGACGCGGTCGTGCGGCTGGTCGTCCCGGTGATGGCGGACCTGTGCGCGATCGACCTGGTCGAGGACGACGGCGCGATCACCAAGGCGGCCGCCTATCACGCCGATCCGGAGATCCGCGAGCGACTCGAGCGCTGGCTCGGCACGACCCCGCGCGGCGAGCTGCCCGGCGATCTGCGCGCGGCGATCGAGACCACGCAGCCGCAGCTGCGCGACGACGCGTTCGTGCCGCTGCCCGGCGACACGCCCGAGGCCGGCTATCGCACGCTGGTGAACGCGATCGGCGCGACCAGCAGGATCCGGGCGCCGCTCGTCGTGCGCGGCCGCGTGGTCGGCATCCTGCGCCTGGCGATGGCCGAGTCCGGCCGGCGCTACGCCCCGCAGGACCTCGAGCTCGCCCGCGAGCTCGCGCACCACGCCGCGCTCGCGATCGAGCGCGCCCGGCTGTACCGCGAGGCCCAGGTCGCGCTCGCCGCGCGCGACGACCTGTTCGCGTTCGTCACCCACGACCTGCAGAACTACCTCGCGACGATCCGCGTGAGCGCGGCCGCGCTGACCGCGCAGCACGGTGCCGACCAGCGCCCGAACGGGCACAAGCAGGTCGACCTGATCAGCCGCACGGTGACGCACATGGCGCGGCTGATCGAGGGTCTGCGCGACGCGACGATGATCGAGACCGGGCAGTTCACGATCGCGACGGCCCCCGAGGACATCGCGGCGCTGATCAGCGACGCGATCGAGACCCTCGCGCCGCAAGCCGAGGCCAAGGCGCTCCAGCTCACCATGGAGCTCGCCGGCGATCTGCCGGCGGTGGCGTGCGACCGGGATCGCTTGCTCCAGGTGATCGCGAACCTGGTCGGCAACGCGATCAAGTTCACCCCGCGGCGCGGCGACATCCGGATCGCAGCGGCGGCGACCGACGGCGCGGTCCGGCTGTCGGTGTCCGATACCGGGCCGGGGATCCCCGAGGCCCAGCTCGCGCGCGTGTTCGATCGCTACTGGCGCGGCAGCGGCCACGGTGCCGGGCTCGGGCTGTTCATCGCCAAGGCGATCGTGGAGGCCCACGGCGGCCGGATCTGGGTCGAGAGCGCACCGGGCGCCGGCAGCGCCTTCCACTTCACGCTGCCGCGCGCGCCGGTGACGCACAGCACTCTGCGCATCCACGCCGTCCTCCCGTCCAGCTGATCGCGCGATCACCGTGCGCATCTGCCCACCCGACCGCGCCAACGTGCCGCACCACGAGCGCAGGCGCGCAGTCGTGTACGTGATACTGCGTATTCTTCGCATGCGGAGTGCCGCAGAATGCAACAAACGCTGTCGGGAAATGCCGCCACCGACGGTACACACCGCCGAGCGCGCTTCGGCGAGCGCCTGGTGAGATGTTTTACCTCCCGGCCGGTGTTGGACGACAAGCAAATCGCGCTGCTAGGCTCGTGGAGCTCCACGCCATGTCGACCACGACGCGAGTGCTGCTGATTGATGACCATCCGCTGTTCCGGGAGGGACTGGCAGGTGCGATCCAGGCCGAGCCGGATTTCGACGTCGTCGGCCAGGCCGAGACCGTGGACGAGCTGCGAGCGCTGGCGCTCCATATCGATCCGGACGTCGCGATCGTCGACCTGCTGATGCCGTCGGTCTCGGGGATCGGCGTCACCCGCGAGCTGTGCGAGCTGCTGCCCAGGTGCCGCGTGCTCGGGCTGTCGGCAGTCGTCGACGCCGCGGCGATCGCCGAGATGCTGCGCGCCGGCGCGAGGGGGTTCGCGCTCAAGACCCAGCCGGCACCCGAGATCCTCGACGCGGTCCGCCGCACCGCCGCCGGCGACGGCTACATCCCGCCGAGCGTGTCGCGCGAGGCAGTCGACGCCGAGCTCGCCGGCGGAGCACCGCCCTCGCTCGCGCAGCTGACCAGGCGAGAGCGCGAGATCTTCGAGCTGATGATCCGCGGCTACACCAACCCGGAGATCGCATCGCGGCTGTTCATCTCGCTGCGTACCGTCGAGACCCACCGCCACCGGATCGTGAAGAAGGTGTGCGCGCGGTCGATCGTCGAGATGCAGCGGCTCGCGGCGCGCTACGGCCGGTTCTAGCCCCGGGATCGCGCACTGCAGTGCTGCAGTCCGAGCCGCGAGCCCACCGCGCGCGCGGCCGCGGTGCACCGTAGCTGCCGGTCCGCGACCCTGGCAACGCGGCGTGATCGTGGACCTCGGGCCGGGAGGCCGGCGGGCGCGGCGCGGCGACCGCCGCCCGGAGCTCGCGCGCGAACGTCGCCGCATCGGGGAACCGCGCCGCCGGGGTCTTGTGGAGCGCGCGCAGCACGACGCGATCGAGCGCGGGCGGCAGATCGCGCTCGGGCGATCGCAGCGACGGCGGGATCGCGGCCGCGCGGGTGTGGCGCATCATGATCTCCACCGGCGTGCCGCCGCCGAACGGCGTCTTCGCGGTCAGCAGCTCGTAGAGGATCACGCCCGCGGCATAGAGGTCGGAGGCGCGGGTCGGCGGATCGCCGCCGACGATCTCGGGCGCCATGTACTCGGGGGTTCCGGACACCATCACCTCGCCGTCCTCCACATCCATCTCGTGCGGTGCGCCGGCAAGCCGCGCGAGCCCGAAGTCGATCAGCGTGACACGATCGCGGCCCGCGGCGGTCTCGACCAGGAAGTTGTCGCTCTTGACGTCGCCGTGGACGACGCCGGCGGCGTGGACCGCGCCCAGCGCGCGCAGGATCTGCTCCATCATGTCGACCGCGCGCGCCAGCGGGATCGGCTGCTCGGCGATGACATCGCCGAGCGCCTCGCCGGGGACGTACTCCATCACGAGGTACGGCGCGCCGTCCGGCAGCTCGCCGCAATCGACCACTCCGACGCAGCTCGCGCTGCGCACCCGGCACGCGATCCTCGCCTCCTCGCGCAGCCGGCCGGCGTGCATCGGCCCGCTGGCCAGATCGGGATGCAGGACCTTGATCGCGACCATGCGCTCCAGGCCGGGCTGGCTGGCCAGGAACACGCTCCCCATGCCGCCCTCGCCGATGCAACCACGCAGCACGTAGCGGCCGTCCACCACCTCACCCGGTTGTAAGCCCTGCACTGCGGTCCGCGACATGATCAGGACTCCAGCAAGCGGCGTACCGAAGCTCGTAGATGCTCCTACGAGCGTCTACGCGTGTTGCGCATCGCGCCATCCGACAGATCTGCCGGCAGACCGACGGTCTACGCAGCCCGTGCGCGAACGCCGCCGCGGGCGTTCACCTCCGCGCACATCCAGCACCACTCCCCCGGTGCGCGGCGCCCAAAGCACGTTCCACCGCGCCCTGCGCGCCCATGCACGGCCCTCACGAGTTTTCCCATCGTTGCCGTGATCTGCCGCAGGTCGAGTCCAGGTTCGCGGGCCACGGCCGCGCCGGCGGACTGCCCGCCCGGTGATCGTCACTCGTTCGGCGGCGCCGCGCTGATCTGCGCCAGCAGCGAGCCGGGATCCTTGGCGCGGGCGAGATCGCCGATCGAGATGATGCCGACCGGCTTGCCATCCGCCACGACCGGGATCCGACGGACGGCTCGCTCCCGCATCAACCGCACGGCGTCGTCGACCATGGCGGTGACATCCAGCCTGACCGGCGGGGTCGAGCAGATCTCGGCGACCGAGGTCTTGTCGACATCGCGATCGGACGCCATCCCGCGCACGACGAGATCGCGATCGGTCACGAGCCCGAGCAGCGAGCCGTCGGCCTGGGTGACCAGCACGGCGCCGATCTTGTGTTCCTTCATCACGTGGGCCACCGCGCGCAGCGTCGCGTCCCTGCGCACGGAGTGGATCTGTCTCGTCATCACATCCTTGATCTGCTGAGTCATTGTTACCTCCTGAGTCCTGGACGACGCCTGCAAGGCACACGCCCCGCGCTGTGATGGCGCCGCGGCCTGTCTGGGCGGCGGTCATGCAGCGAAGCACGTCGCGCGGCGCGCACCGCGCGCGCTCGCTCCACGCAGCGCCGGATCCGCCGCCCAGGCGACCAGGCCCTGGTCGGTCAACCGGGTGGCCACGGTCTTCGTGACGTCGTCGATCAGCTTGCGCGTGTTGCCGGGATCCGTGGTCTTGCTCAGCGCCGCCCACACCAGGCGATCGTCGGTCAGCGAGTACGCCTCGGTCTCCATGCGCACGATGGTCGTCGTGTAGACGTAGCCCGGCGAGTAGTAGCCGGGTGCGTAGTAGCCCGGCCAGAAGAAGTACGGCGAGGCCCAGGTCCAGTATGCGTCGAAGCTCGGCGGCACGTAATTGAGACTCTGCTCCTCGCCGACGATGCGCATCGTCACCACGCCGTCGTAGCCCAGCGTGCGCAGCTTGGCCTTGGCGTTGTTCAGGTTGCTCAGATCGTCACGGCCGAGCAGCTGGTATGCCGGCCGCGCCTCGACTCCCCGCTCCGCCAGCTGGCGCGCCATCTCGTCCTCGGCCGGGCGCCGCAGCGCGACGTCGCGTGACACGAACAGCGTCACGACGCGGTGGAGCTGCGCGCTCTCCGCGTTGGGCGCCGTCCACGCGAGCTCGACGCTCGTGTGGGGTCCCGCGCACGCCGCCAGCGCGAGCCCGACCAGCGCGAGCCGCCATGCTGCGAGGCGCGTGATCCGGTTTCGAAATCGAGCAGGGGAGATCATGAATACCCACTTTCTCATCCTCATCGAGGTGTGACTGAACTCCGGGGAGCAACGCCCGTGCCACGCGTTCGCGGGCGTCGACTCGCGTGCAGCCGGCGCACGGGCTCACGCGCGGCACATCGCCTGCACCCTCGCGATCCATGAACCAGAGTCCAGCGGCCACCGGCGATGGGGCATCGACGCGAGACCTCATCCGCCGGATCACCGAGGATGTACGAACCATCACGCGGAACGAGATCGAGCTCCTGCGCGGCGAGGCTCGTCGCGTCGCGCGGTCCGCGGCCGCCGACGGTGCCGCCGTCCTGCTCGGCGGCATCGTGGCGCTGATCGGCCTCGCGATCCTGTGCCTCGCCGCGGTCGCGGCGCTCGCCCCCGTGCTGCCCAGCCTCGCGCTGCGGCTCGTCGTGGTGGGCGTCGCCTACCTCGGCGTCGGTGGCTCGCTGGCGGCGACCTTCGCGCTGCGGCTGCGGCGCAACGCCGTCCCCGACCTCGCGGTCCCGGTCCGCGAGGCCAGGGCCACGCTGCAGGGCGCGAAGGCCACGATCCAGGAGCGCGGGAGCCAGGTCCATGCGTGACCGCACCGCGATCGAGCGCGAGATCTTCGACGCCCGCGAGGACCTCGAGGGCAACCTCGACCGGCTGATGCACCGGGCGCGCGAGCGGCTCGCCGTGAGGGCGCGCGCCGGCCACGCGATCCGCGGGTTCGCGCGCGACTACCCGAACGTCACCACCGCGGTCGCGATCGCGTGCGTGGTCGTGCTGCTGCTCGTCCGGCGCGCCCACCGCCGCACGGCGTGACCCCACTCGTCCGGATCACCGCCGCTGCAGCAGCGGGCGCAGGCTGCGGACGTCCTTCACGGTGTCCAGCGACCACACGGTCTCGATCAGGCGTGCGGCGCGCGCGGCTCCGAGCACCGGCGCGACCAGATCGCGCACCTTCGCGGCGACCTCGTCGCGCGGCATCGGGTTGTCCGACGTGCCGCGCACCGCGCCGACCCGCTCGACCAGCTTGCTGCCGTCGGTCAGCGTGACCTCGACGATGGCCACGCGCTGTGGATACAGCCGCTCGAGCTCCTCGTCGGGGACCAGCCGGACCTTGGCCATGTGGCGCAGCACGGTGGGGTCCTGCATCCGCCGCTTGTCGTGGGCGGCCGCGAACGTGATCGTGTGGTCGATCAGCATCACCGCCACCATGTGCTGGAGCGAGATCGATCGCATCTCGCGGTCGTTCACCGTCCTGGCCTCGCTGGTCGCCACCCGCACCGCCACGCTCTGGACCTCGTCGGCGGTGAACGGCCGGCGCTTGTGGAGCAGCTCCAGCGCGTCGAGCGGCGCCTGGATCGGCGAGCCCACCGTCCACTTCTTGATGTTGGTCCGGGTGACCTCGAACCGCTCGCCGAGCTTGTCGATCAGCTGGCCGGGGTCGGCCCCGGGCGCGTACGCGAGCAGGAAGTTGTCGTCGCCGGAGAAGATGTCGGCGACCCCGGTGCCGCCGAGCTGGATGATCAGCGCCGCCGACACGCCGTTGCGCGCCGGGAACCCGCCGAACACCAGCGCCTTCTCGATGTGGTCCGCGTCGCGCTGCCACGCGGCGACGCCGGACGCCTGCTGCGCCGCGTAGCTGAGCACCCACCGCATCTGCTGCGCGGACAGCCCCACCGCGCACGCGGCCGCCGCGCCGGCGCCGAACGCGCCGGCGATGCTGTGCGCGCTGTGGTGGGTCCTGATCTGGAACGGCAGGCCGCCGAGCGCCATCGTCACCCGCGGCCCGACGTCGTAGCCGAGCGCGACCGCCCGCACCAGGCGCGCGCCGTCGATCCCGAACCGCTCGCCGGCCGCCAGCGCCGCCGGCACGATCGAGCAGCCGGGGTGCGAGTGCGACGGCGCGTGCGAGTCGTCGGTCTCGTCCGAGTGCGCCAGCATGCCGTTGGCCATCGCCGCCTCCAGCGGGCCGCAGGTGATGTCCGTGCCGGCGACCGTCGCGATCGCGTTCGCGCCGGCGCTGGCCCGCGCGAACGCGATCGCCGTCTTGCCCGGCGGCAGGTTGGCGCCCGAGATCATCGCCCCGAAGGTGTCGAGGATGTGATGCTTGGTCTTCTCCAGCGCGTCGGCCGGCAGCCCGCGCGCCCCCGCCTCGGCCATGTACGTGCTGAGCCGCTCGATCACCCCGTGAGCTGCGCCCTGCGCCACAGGCTGAGCCACGCCCTGGGCCACGGGGTGAGCCTCGTCGCCGGCCGCCGCGCGCGCCAGCCGGGACCACGGCGCAGTCGCCGCCGCGAACGCGGCGCCCCCGGCGACCTTCAGCAGCGATCGCCGCGTCCCCGGCGAGGCGACTCCGTCATCGTCATCCATGCTCGACTCCTGTCGATCGATAGGGGGCTTTCCCGCCCCCTCCTGGCCCGGCAAAGCCGGTCCATTCACCCGAGAGAGGCGTTCCGAAACCCGTTTGTCGTCGGCGCTCTGCAACTCTCTCGCGTACTTGGACACGGCTAGATCCCGCAGCGGTCCGCTGAGTGCCGCTGGATTCCGTGGCCGGTGGCGAAAGTTTGGCCAAGGATCCGGGCCTCGGATCGTGCTGCGTGATTTTCATTCCGCGACATCGTAGCAGCGTAGCCTAGCCGGGGCCGCCGCCGCTCGCCAGGCCCGCCGCTCGCCAGGCCCGAGCGCCTTCCCAGGCCCGAGCGTCTCGCCCACTGGCCGAGCGCCCGGCCGACAGCGATTCGCCAGGCCGATCGCGAGTGCAACTCTGGCTCCGGTCGCCAGGCTGATCGCCCAGCGACAGGCCGATCGCCAGCGCCCGGCCGATCGCGAGCGCGCCGCTTGGCCCCGGGTTTCCAGGGCTGATCGCCAGCGCCCGGCCGACCGCGCGGCGCCAGGCCGACTAGAGGTTGCCGGCACAACATCGCCCTAGAAAACGCGCATCCGCCCACTCGGCCACTCACCTTCCCATCCGCAGGGAAAATGGCCTGCATAGAACCAAGGTAGTTGCTCGCGAAAATACGTACACTGCGCGTCAGGGTCGGCAATGATCTCCACAAGTAGCATGGAGATATACTCCGAGAGATTCTCATATAAGAGCTCTTGATGTTCCTGAGACAAGGCATCCGGAATCCAGGGACTAAGCGCCGAATATCGATTTGCTCGCTCGCGAGCCTTCTGCCACCAGTCCCTCCGTTCTGGTATTCGCTCCAAGACCGCGTCAACGCGTGTACACGGTGCCTCAAGGACTCCGTTGGCGTTGTACCGGAGATCTTCCGCAAAAACGGTGAGCGCTTCATCCCAGGATCGAACAATCGCGATGTCACTCAGAGGCGCATCACTGCTCTCTTGCCATGGCAAGCCCACTTCCTTCAGCCATCGCGTCTTGTCTAGGGCCATGAAGGCGCTCGCTACCGCTTGGCTATTAGGGCCGTACTCATCGTGCACATTGCTCCATCTCTTGAAGAGCAACTCGGCCCACGGTATCAGCCTCGATGAGGTCATCTAGCGACTCCGTACCTGGAGATTGTCCGGTAGGCTGTAGCGTCCGACGGGCGGATCCTGTGGCCATCGGGCGCTATGGCTAGGACACATCTCGGCGTCGGCCCACTGATTCAGTTTGCTCAGGAATTCCTCATAGCTATTCGACGAGCGAATCATCGCGTGCAACTGCCGGTGCATCGCACCTGAACTGTGGCGAAACCTCTTGCCGATCGTTGCGAGCGTGAATGTGCGGCCATCTTGGATCGTCTTCATCGAGACGCCCCACTTCTTGAACTGGCGGACCTCGCCGACCATCAGCCATTCGTGCTGGTTGCGAGGATGTCGGATACATTCTTCGATCACATCGCGAGCACCTCTTGGACCGCCCTCCACGCCTTTATCAGCTAGCAACCTGTCCAGCTCGGCGAGCGAGAGACTGTCAAACCACTCCGCGAAAGCATTGCCCCGCGGAGGGATATGCTTGGCTAGCTCAGTGCGCGTTTCCGTCGAAGGTGTCTCCTCGCCAGGAATGCCATCCGTTTCGGGCGCTGAACTCTTGCGGCCATCCGCAGCGCGACGATCGTGTCGCTCACTCGCCCGAGCTTCACCGACATCCTTATCCGTAAGTCCATCAACATCCGGCCCCTCGCCAAGTGCAGCCTTCTCCCGGTCGGTCAGTCGAAGCGCCGCGTTGCCAGCGGCGCCCACACCGCCGGGACTCGCCCCGATAGACGTGACACTTGCCGTCGAGCTCCCCCCGCTGCTACTATCGACCGCTGCGAACGCTGGTAGCCCATCCGTCGGAAGCTTACTCGCAATCTTGAGCGCGTTGCGATAGTTCCCCTTGGCCCCGGTGTAACTGAGAGCTGCGACGGCAATCGCCACCAGCATCCGCAGGAACTCTGTGCTCGCCTCCGCGATGGCTTCAGTCTTGGCATGAGCTGTCCACGCAAGCGTGAGCCATGCTATGCCGTGCTTGAGAGCATCGCTCCCGGCCTCCACCATTCCGGCGGCACCAAACGCCGAGAGCGCCAGCTGAATGATCGCTGCCGCCGCCTGAGATACACCTGTCGGCACCGTCGCAAGGAACATCGAGGTTGCCTCGGCCATTACAAATCCCGCTGTAATGCCGATGATTGGACCTAAGTGATCTCGGATAGCTTGCGCGAATTCGCCCACAACCTCGCTGTAGTGATTGCGTGATTCCGTGATGCTCTGTAGGATGTCTTGAAGATGGCCCGCGAAGCGCCTGGCCTTCGCAACTGCGCCACCTGTCAAAGATCCTGATGGGACTATGTTTTCCAGTGTCTTGGCGTACTCTGCACTCACAAGCCATATTCGATGGGGAGCGATGAGCTGGATATTGTTGCCCCCACCCCCAAGCATTCCGGGTGACTGATAGCTGCCTCCAATGCCGGCGCGACCCCGATTCACATAGAGCAAAACGTTCTCGTAATAGTGGAAATCGTGACCATCGGTCACTGCATGATGGAATTTCTCTTTGGCCAGCCCCTCCACTGTTTCTCCACCTACGAGCTGGCGCAACTCTGCCAGCGGCTCAGGCAGATTCGTATTGACTCGAAAGTCTTCGACATAACCGCGCACCATTGTTTGCTCAAGATACGCGGTGACATACCACCAGTGCCTTAGCCGTGGGTGCACACCGCTTACAAATACGCGACATGCGGGAGGCAATGGCTCGCGAATGGCCTCCCCGCCCGCTTCCGCCGGCTTGTTATAGATCGGTGCGCCCTTTGAGTTGTCGACGAAGCCCGGCCTATCGACACCCGTAGCGGGCTGCGCAATCTCAGGGTGCGGCTCAGCAGCCGCAGTGCCGCTCGATGGTTTCTGAGAGTGCGCTGTGGCCGGGCTTCCCGTGACGGGCGGCGCAACCTCAACGTGCGGTGCGACAACTGCAGCGCCATTTGACGCGCTCGGAGAGTAAGCTGTAGCGGGGCTGACTTGTTCGGTCAGGGTTCGCTTGCCCGGCAAAAGGGCGTCCGGAGAATCGCCTGGCTGCGCTTGCGCACGCGTGCTACCGCCCGGCTTTGATGTCGGCGTAAATCCACTCATGCAGGATCTCCGCAGCCTGTTGTCCAATAGTGCCAGTATGCCTGTTATGCACTAATGGGCACTCATGCTGAGTTCCTTTGATCCTCAGTTTCCCGCACTGCGGGCGCAGCGAAAGCCGACGGTGTATCCGAACGGGGAGTTCGGCATGTCGCCACCTTGCCTTGAACCCGTGCGCAAGAAATCCAGGTCGCGTAAAAAGGCCCCCCCGCGCCACATGCGACGAGGGAAAAATGGAGGGCTAGTGGGGATAGGAGTCAGATCAGCGCAGTCCGCACACGGCATCGGATAGTTATTATCGTAATCGAGAACCCACTCGCCCACGTTGCCGCCAAGGTCCGAGTGTCCCCAACGCCCGTCACCTTGCGGTTTCGTGCCAACCGGCACGATGTCCGTAATAGCGCAACCGGGCATGCCGTCACCGACGCACGTTGTGTCATCGTTGTAGCTCGCATGTGACGAGTCGATTGTCAGCGACGCAGCCGGCTTCGACCATGGATAGGCTCGCTGCTGGTCTCCACCTGCCGCCGCATAGTTCCATTCGGCCTCGGTCGGCAGAAATCCACCGTCCCAGGCGCAAAATGCCATGGCCTCATACCAGCTAACCCAGTTTATCGGGCGATGGGAATTGCTATCATTCCACGTTGCGTAGTTACCGCTATCGCCTTTGAGATCAGTCATCAGAGCGGCGGTATCGGCTGGAAGACTTGTGTTCCATGCGGCGTCCCATCCGCTTCCGCTGACGTAGGGATTTGCTCCGGCGTCGGGCACTGGCGGATTGATCTGCGTTCCTTGCCCTGTCATAACGAATGCGCGAAAGCGCTCGACCGTTACTTCGTACTTGTCGAGTCTGAAACTGCTGATTGTTGCCGGAAATTGTTTGGTCCCCGAATCCACATCGCCGACGGGATCGAAGCTGCGGAAGAACGTCCCGCTTGGCACAAGCGGACTGTTGCAACAACTATCGTTACCACTAGCCCCACAAGTAGCCGGCAATCCGACGCAGCTGGGGGCCACGCCAGGAGGCCCGCCTGAATCAGGCGGGATGCCCGCGTCAGCTTGCGGCACGCACACCCCCGACAACCCGTCCCCCACTTGGAACGTTGAGTAACGGTACCCGCTTGGGCAGGTTGCGTCGGGGTATGAACACCAGCGGTTCCCACTGCCCGTGAGGGCGCAGACACCGCCGGCCGCGAGATCGCAGCTTGAGCTCAGGTCGCACTGAACAGCGGCCGTACCACCACACGCCGCCGGCACAGCCGAGAGCAGCAGGACACCGAGAGCAAAGCGCGTCATCGTTCACCTCTTTCCCGGTGCTATTCTCGTGGAAAAGTGGCCGAAACCCAAGGACATTTGCTCGCGGAATGTAGCAGCGATCACACGCACCGGCAGCTCTGCCACCCCTCGGGACGCGTCGGTGTGGGAGCATACGTCTCGTCGAGGCGCTGTTCTACTGCCCCGCCGAGCCAAGCCTCCAGCTCGTGCGCGGTATGCCGGACGATGCCGCCCCGGCAGGAGCTCGGCGTGATCGAGCCGCAGGCGCGCGCTGTCGACTCGCGGTCCTGGTCGTGGGGGAACGATGTCCCTACGCCTTGCCGCTGCCCCGGATCGGACCGCGCGCGCCGTAACCACGGCTCCGGGGGTCATGGGCGCCCTACCTCACGGCCAGTGCTCGTCGCGACCGCCCACCGTTATACCAAGACCATCATTGAGAATCTGGCTTCCCAGATCGACAAATATATGATCGATGGCATTAAGGGACGTTGCAATCGCCACGGAAGTTAGCCGGCCAGTGCTTAGGCCCGCAGTAAGCCGCTCTAGCCTCTGCTAGTGCATTGGTTGAGAATTGCGACTGAAAGCGCATATCGCCGTTATTGCCCACGATGTCGAGTCACATCGGCACGACCTGCCAGCACGAGCCAAATAGCTCGATCAGCGCTGGATCGTCAGCTCCTTCCGGTAGCCATCCCGAGGGCAGATCCATCGTGCACATTGCCCGCTCCACGCGTTCGATCGCGTCGTGATAAGCCTCTGGGAACGCCGTCAGAAGCGTAAGGAAGATCCCGGCGAGCTGGAACTCCTGGCTTGTGGCCTCGTCACTGCGATCGCCCCCAACTGGCTGCCAGCCCTCGGGCAGATCGCCGCGAAAGTCACGGGCAAAGAGGCTCCGTGCACAGCGCTCCATCGTTCCCGTGGTTTCCGCTTCCGCGCTGAGCCTTTGCCCCAATGCCATCGGCTCACCGCCAAGATCGCTCGCCAAGTCTGCCAGCGACACCGCGGGTAGGCTGTCGGCATATTCGGTCAGGGAGGCGAAGCCTCGGAGTTTGAGTGCCTGGGATAACGCCTCTGTCCACGCGCGCACGGCCGGCATTGACGAGGTTGAGCTTCGGACGCCTGCTGCCGCGTCGAAGGATGTTGGCCTGGTGGCGGAGGACGGCGTTCTCGATGTACTTAATGCGCCGCTGAACCCGGGCCGGTCATTGACTCAAACGGCCGCTATAGAACTTCAGGAGAACTCCGGTGAGCTCTGTTACATACCGCGCTTGCAGGGCAGTGAACTCACTTTGGCCATGATGTGCTAGGTGGGTAGCATGGCGAACGATGTTGCGAATGGTCCCGCATCGCTCAGAAAACGTCCAGCCTTCCCTTGTGTTCTTATCGCTGTGTTGTGCCCAGCCAGGTGCAGGCTCGGTTGCGCCGATTGCCGTTGCCATATCGTCGATGACCTGCCTACAGTCGGCGATTGCGTCATCCCACTGGCAAAGTTGCAAGTGACGCATTGCCTCACGGTAGCGATCTGCAGCGGCCTTGAGGCCCGCAGGAACGGAGGGCCCTTCCAGGCAGACCTCGATCGTGCTGACCTGAGTATGACGCGCCTGCTCAAGTAACGCTAGCCAGTCTGATGCCGCGAAACGGTACACAAGCTCAACTGATTGCCGCTGCCATTCTTTCCGGCCTTGCATGTCCACGTCGAGGGCAAACGTAAGCTGAACACTGTGGGCGCCAGCTGCGCGTGACTCATTCAGAAGGGAGAGCGTCACGAAGGTGATCGGAGCGCGCAGGTACACACTGTCCTCAGGACGATTGCCATACCATCGGAGAGGTACAGAGCAGATCTCCGCAACATGCTCTCCGGCGTTATTCTGAATCTCTCCAGAAAAATTAAGTAGAGTCGGAATCTCTGGCCCTAGTATCTCTGGCATGCCTGACAACGTGTTGTGAGTCCTTAGGGTCCGGGAATGAGTAACTTGGTTGATGCGGGAACATGGTTCGTCGGCGGCCTGCCCACATCGATCGACTTAGCCATTCCCGGTCCCTTAGGTCGAGACCGGCGGCTCGAAGTACCGGATGGTTGGGTCATTCACCGACTCTTGCGACTCTTGTCTTGCGGCTGGTCGAGAATGGGGCTAGGGAGCTCGAGCTGCGCCCGCGTGTCGAGCTCTCTTGGACCCTTCGGCTTCGAGCGGTATGTCAAGAATTCTCGAATAATACTTTCTACCATTAGTCTGTCAGGAGCTTCGATATCCTCTTTCTCCATCTCCTTCTGAAACATAGCTTGCGCA
>JBGQCL010000229.1:0-17848 GCA_041495365.1 Kofleriaceae bacterium
AGTTCTAAGAATTAACATGGATGTAACATGGGCGTAACATTCAGGCAACCTCATTCAATGAAAATAAGGAGAAACGAAATGAAGACCCTAATTGCAACAGGACTATTGGTGCTCGGTCTGATCGGTTCCGCGTGGGCCGAGCCGATGCTGATCAACGGGGCGGGGGCGACCTTTCCGTACCCGGTCTATTCAAAGTGGTTCGACGAGTATGCCAAGATCAATCCGGACCTTCACTTTAATTACCAATCGATCGGCTCGGGAGGCGGGATCCGTCAGGCCTCCGAGCAGACGGTCGATTTCGGCGCGACGGACGGCCCGATGAACGATGATGGTCGCGCCGAGGCCGTGCAGCAGGATCACCGGCGGGCCGCGGCCGGCCTCGACGTAGTGGATGTGCTGGTCGAGCACGGTCGCGACCTGGTCGCGCGGCGGACCGGGCGGTGACGGCGGAGCCGCGTGCGCGGCGACGGCGACCAGCAGCGCGGTGAGCAGCGCGCCGCAGCGGGGATGGGAAAACCGTGGCATGGACATTGTCCTTCGTGGGGCTGAGAGGCACGCCACCGCCTCCGCCGCGGTCAGCATACAGCCCCCCGATCGCCGCGATCGTCGCGGGAGCCACCGCCGCCCGCAATCTCACCATCCCCCGGTCGTCCCACCTGCCGGCCGGACTGTGGCGCCCTCGCACGCGTGCCCTCGATCCCACGCCCACGGTTGGCTCTGCCCGCCCGCCCCGCCGGCGGAGCGATCGGGGTCCCCACCCCGTCTCGCTTCGCTCGAACCCGCGGAATCCGTGACCTCGCTTCGCCCGACGCCCTGGGGCATGATGCCAGCCACCATGGACGCACCGGCCGCGCCCGCGCAGTCTCCGTCTCCGGCGCCCCTGTCTCCGGCGCAGATCGCGCGGTTCGCCGCGATCGTCGGCGACCGCAACTGCATCTGGCGGCCCGATCAGCTGCGCACCTACGAGTCCGACGCGCTGACCACGTTCCACGCCGTCCCCGGTGTCGTCGTCCTGCCGGCGTCGCGCACCGAGGTCGTCGAGGTCGTCAAGCTCGCCCACCGCGAGCGCCTGCCGATCGTCCCGCGCGGCTCCGGCACCGGGCTGTCCGGCGGGGCGCTGCCGGTCGCCGGCGGCGTCCTGCTCGGGCTGTCGCGGATGAAGCGCATCCTCGAGATCGACTTCGACAACCAGTGGATGCGCGTCGAGCCCGGCGTCATCAACCTCGAGATCTCCCGGCGGATCGCGCCGCGCGGCTACTACTACGCGCCCGATCCGTCGTCCCAGCAGGTCTGCACGATCGGCGGCAACGTCGCCGAGAACTCGGGCGGCGCGCACTGCCTCAAGTACGGCTTCACCACCAACCACGTGCTCGGCGCCACCGTGGTCCTGCCCGACGGCGAGATCGTCGAGCTCGGCGGCCCGGTCGCCGATCCGATCGGCTATGACCTGCGCGGCGCGCTGGTCGGCAGCGAGGGCACGCTCGGCGTGGTCGTCGAGGTCGTGCTGCGGATCCTGCGCCGCCCCGAGGCGACCCGCACGTTCTTCGCGACGTTCCCGTCGACCACCGAGGCCGGCAACGCGGTCTCGCTGATCATCGCCGCCGGCATCATCCCGGCCGCGATCGAGATGATGGATCGCCTCGCGATCGTCGCGATCAAGGCCGCGACCGGCGTCGACTGGCCCGACGTCGGCGCCGCCCTGCTGATGGACGTCGACGGGCCGCTCGCCGAGGTCGAGCACACCGCCGGCGAGGCCAACCGGCTCACCCGCCAGGCCGGCGCCCTCGAGATCCGCGTCCCGCGCGACGCCGCCGAGCGCGACACGATGTGGCGCGGCCGCAAGAGCGCGTTCGCCGCGGTCGGCCGGATCAGCCCGAACTACGTCGTCCAGGACGGCGTCATCCCGCGCTCCGAGATCGCCAAGGTCCTGCGTGCGATCGACGAGCTCGCGACCTCGCGCGGCCTGCGGATCGCCAACGTGTTCCACGCCGGCGACGGCAACCTCCACCCGCTGGTCCTGTACGACGCCGCCGTCCCCGGCCAGGAAGCGCTCGCCGAGAACACCGCCGGCGAGATCCTCCGGCTGTGCGTCGCGAGCGGCGGCTCGATCACCGGCGAGCACGGCGTCGGCGCCGACAAGGCGATGTACATGGGCGAGATGTTCTCCGAGGCCGATCTCGCCGCGATGAACCTCATCCGCTGCGCGTTCGACCCCGACGTCCGCATGAACCCCGGCAAGGTGTTCCCGACCCCGCGGCTGTGCGGCGACCGCCCCGGCGTCTACGTCGCCCACTCGACCGAGCGCGCCGGCCTCGCCGGCCGCGGCTGACGTAGCATCGGGTTACCTGGGTAGCGCGCGAAGGTGGTCCTCGACTTCCCGGCAGCCTGCGGCATGCGGCGAGCGCTGGCGACCTCACGCCTTGGCCTCCGGCGGGAACGCCTCGAAGTACCTCCGGGCGAGGTCCGCCAGCGGGCGCAAGAGTTGCGCGGGAGCGGTAGCCTTGGCTGAACGAATCTTCAGCATCGGCACCAACATGAGCCACCGGCAGGAATGCTGGCGGCCTCGGTGTGGTACGAGATGGAAGGTCATGGCCGACATAACTTCGGTCCGCTACCACTACATCAAGAGCAACGCCTATCGTGTGATCCACGTAGATGGCGTCTACGGTGGCCCAACGCCGGGCAGGCTCATCTACGTCTCGTTTTTCAGCGAGCGATTCCCAATCCCTACCGTCGTCGAGCATGCGGTCAAAGATCTTGGCGAAAACCGTTTTGAGTTGGGAGAAGAGATCCAGAGCAAGAGAGAGGGCAAGGAGGGCGTGGTCCGAGAAATCGAGGTTGGCGCCGTGATGACGCTCGATATGGCGAAGAAGCTGCACGCATGGCTTGGCCAGACCATCGAGGAGATCGAAAAGCCGGGTCGGGGTAGTGACACAGGAGGGTCAGATGCCGGGTAAAGATGCGATCCGCGTGTCCGCCTTCGTTTCGGTGGCTGCGACAACCAGTCTCTTGCTCAGTCCTTCGTCATCTGCCACGCCGACGAGCGGCCTCTACCGCCCTACGGGGTGGGCGTCGAGCGCAAATAGGAGCCAGGGTCCGGGCGTGTTGGAATTGGCGCCGATGAGCATCCAGAGCAGCGCCCAAACAATTCATCCCATCGAGCCTCCGGCTTGGCTTGCTCAAGCGAAAGAACGCCTCGGGGTACTCGGCCATCTGCCCGTAAACTGGGGCTGCAGCGAGAAGCCAAGCGAGCTCGCACTCAGCGTGACCTGGTCGATCGTCCAGTCGATGGAGCGGCGCGGCCATCGTCTGTTGGCCATCGCCCCGATGGCTGATGGCGGCATCGCCATCATCTACGCAGAAGACGTGCAATCAGCGCATTTCGACGTCTACAACGAGGGCGGGATCGTGGTCGTGACTCGCGCCGGACGTGGAGCGCCGGCACAGTACGTGGATCTCCCCGAGGTCGAAGCCGTTGCCGAGCTGTCTCGTTTTCTCGAACACGACGACGATGCCGCGTCAGCAGGGTGATCCGGCCTTCGCGGACGATGAGCAACTCTACCGTCGCTTGCACGAGGACTGGATCGGCATCGATGGACGCGTCCGTACTACCGCGATCGATCTTCAGGGCACCAGCGTCGATCGCGGACTGTTCGTCGGCGAGCCGTCGGATTGCTTGACTCGTGGCGACCCAGACGAGGTGGCCGTCGCCGTGATCGCATTTGGTGACATTCCAGCCCGGTTCGAGGTGCCGCCTGAGAAACCAGGGGCGCCCGCTGCGAAGCCATACGACAGCGTCGTGGTGTACAAGCCGTTGAGCAACAACGTAGCCCACAGCGAGATCCGGTTCTGTCGGCCCGGCGAAACAGAAAACTCCAAGCCGTCAAGCCCCGCACTTAAATCTCAAATCAGAGGGCTCCTTGCAGAGCGCCTGCGAGTTGTGTATCGGCGCTGACAGCGGGCAACTGGAAGCGCGTCACCGTTCCAGTCAGGACTTCCTGGCACATGTGAACCGCCCGGTTCCGACGTTGACGCCAGCGTCGGCGCATCGATCGACGCCATGCCCGTCACCAAGTGTCCCTCGGACTATGCCGCCGTCGCCAACTCCGCCCACCTCTACAAGGCCCTATCCGGTGTCCCGTGGGACGAGGCCAAGCTGCAGTGCGACCTGACGTCGAAGTCGGCGTACCTGGCGGTTCCCGACGACGCCACCGAGCTGGCCGCCCTGGCCACTGTCGCCACCCCGCCGTTCTGGATCGGCATCGACGACAAGGCGAACCAGGGCGACTGGGTGACCCAGAAGGGCGTCCCGGCGACGTTCTTGCCGTGGGCCCCCGGCGAGCCGGACGACGTCCCGCCCGGCCAGGACTGCATCGACGCAGTGTCCGCCACCCAGATCGCCGATGACCGCTGCGGCACCCTGCACGCCGCGATCTGCGAATGCGAACCCTGACCCCGAGCGCTGAACCCGCTGCCTCAAAAGGGTGACGGCTGGCTCAAAAGCCGATCTCCGACGGGGTTTTGGGGCAAAGCCCCGCAGCGGCACCGGCTGCGGCAGCCGAAGCGGCAGCGGCTGCCGTAGCACCCGTGAGGCCCGTCAGTCCGGCGCGTCCAGCCACTGTGCCGCGAGCGCGACGATCCGGGCGTTGTCGGGGACAGCCTCGAGGAAGCTGCGGCGCAGCTCGGGGTCGCCGATCTTGCCGGCGTTGGCGATCACGCGCTCGCGCGCGGCGGCGAGCGCCCGGCACGCCGCCGCGTGGTCGCCGGCCGCCTCGAGCGCCTCGACGTGGACCCGCCGGGCGAACGCGCCGCGGTAGCCGAACGCGCCGAGCGCCTCGTACTGCGCCATGGCGTCCTCGGCGGCGGCGAGCGCCTCGGCCGCGCGGCCCTGGGCGAGCAGCGCGGCGGCGAGCGTCGCGGTCGCCACCGCGCGGTCGAGCGGCAGGAACGCGAGGCGCGGCAGGGCGGCGCGGGCCTCGCGCTCGGCGGCGGCGGGCTCGCCGCGGCGGACCAGCACGTCGGCGAGGATGCGGTGGCCCGGGCCCTCGTAGGCGGTGAACCCACGGGCCTGCCAGGCGGCCAGCGTCCGGCTCACCACCGCGTGGGCCTCGTCGAGCGCGCCGCGATCGGCGAGCGTCCCGGCGAAGCAGAACAGGTGGAGCGGGGCGATCGGGCCGTACACGGTGTCGCCGCCGAGCACGCCGCGCAGCTCGCGCTCGGCGCGGTCGGCGGCGCCGAGCAACCACAGGTTCATGCCGACCAGCAGCTGGGCGAGCAGCGCGTTCTGGCGGTGGTTGGCCTCGCGGAACGCCGCGCGCGCGGCCTCGGCGTGCGACAGGCCGGCCCACGGGTCCTCGCGCGCCCAGGGTTCGAACGCGACGTGCCCCATGTGCATCCAGCCGCGCGCCATCGGCTCGCGGGCCGCGATCGGCTCGACCAGCTCGTGGACGCGGCGCAGGCCGTCCTCGACCAGGGCGAACCGGGCCCAGCGGTTGAGCAGAAAGCCCGCGAAGTTGATCGCGATGACGACGTTGATCACGGCGTCGGGCGCCGGCTCGACGGTCTTGAGCAGTCCGATCAGCGCGATGACGGCGTCGGTCTGGCCCTCGCGCAGCGCGATGGACAGCTTGGCGGTCACCGCGCGGGCCCACGGCTCGGTGCCGGGGACGGCCAGGCGCATCGCCTGATCGCCCCACCGCGTCGCCTCGTCCCACTCGCTGCGCCACACGTGGACCGCGGCGAGGAAGCCGAGCAGCACGGTGCGGTCGCCGTCGGACGGGCCCAGGGTGTGCGCGCGCCGGGCCCGCGCGACCGCGGTCTCGGTGTCGTCCGCGCGCAGCGCGCGCTCGGCGGCCTGGAAGTAGAAGCCGGCGGCGCGGTGGGGCTCGCCGCCGCGGTCGCAGTGCTCGGCGAGCACCAGCGGATCGCTCTCGCCTTGCTGCTCCAGCCACGCCGCGGCCAGCCGGTGGCCGAGCGCGCGATCGTCGTCGGTCAGCATCGCGTACGCGGCCTCGCGCAGCAGCGCGTGGCGGAACGCGAGCTCCTTCTTGCCCGCGAACCCGCTGTCCGGCCTCGGCGCCACGAGCTCGTGATCGATCAGCGCCCCGAGCATGGCGTGGACCGCGGCGGCGGACAGCGCCCCGCCGAGCAGCACCGCGACGCCGTCGGGCCAGAACACGCAGCCGAACACGCTCGCCGCCCGCAGGATCCGGCGCTCGTCGTCGAGCAGGCTGCCGAGCCGGGCCTGCACCATGGCGACCACGGTCGGCGGCAGCGCGTCGCCGCCGCGCTCGGCGGTCGCACGGATCAGCTCCTCGAGGTAGAACGGATTGCCCTCGGCCTGGGTCACCAGCCGCGCCACGATCTCGGGCTCGACCTGCTCCCCGAGCGCCTGACGCACCAGCCGCTCGCTCGCCGAGCGAGTCAGCGGGCGGAGCCGGATCTCCTGCGTGCCGCGCTCGGACCACAGGTGCGGGAACACCTTCTGGACCTCGGGGCGCGCGAGCGCGAGCACCATCCAGGCGTGCTCGCGCAGGTTGCGCAGCGCCGAGTCGATGAACCGCACGGTCGGCAGGTCGCCCCAGTGGAGGTCCTCGAGGACGATCACCACCGGGTGCGCGGCGCACTCGGCGCGCAGGAAGTCCTCCGCGGCGCGGCGGACCTGCTCGTTCATGACCGCCGCCTCGCGGCGCGCGGTGCGCAGCGGCGCGCTGGCGTCATCCGGAAACGGGACGCTGAGCAGCTCGCCGAGGAACTCGCCGACGCGCCGGCGATCGGCCGCGGCCACGTGCTGCGCGACGCGGGCCTCGAGCGTCGCCCGGCGCGCGGCGAGCGGCTCGCCATCACGCACGCCGAGGGCGGCGCGCAGCGCCTGGCGGAGCAGCGCGAACGCCGAGCCGCCGCGCAGCGGGTCGCCCCGCGCGATCCACAGCGTCGCCTCGGGGTCGCGCGCCTTGATCTGCGCGATCGCCTCGGCGGCGAGCCGCGACTTGCCCATCCCGGCCGGCGCGGTCACCAGCACCGCCTGGGCCGACTGCTCGGCGACGCACTCGGAGAACATCTCGACCAGGCCGGACAGCTCGCGATCGCGGCCGACGCAGGCCGTCGCGCGCCCGAGCAGCCGGCGCGTGCCGGTGGTCACCGCGCGCTCGCCGTGCAGCTCGACGCCGCAGTCGGTCTCGCGCACGTCGAACCGGCCGTCGAGCAGACCGGCGGTCGTGTCGTCGATCGCGATCGGCGGTGAGCCGGCGCCGGCGGTGCCGCCCACCCGGGCATCCGGCGCGGCCCCGCGATCGGCGAGCAGCTCGGCAGCGCGGCCGACGGCCTCGCCCTCCGGCACCCACGTCGCCCCGCTGGTGCCGCGGCCCATCGCCAGGGCGATCGGGCGATCCGGCGCCACGCTGCGCAGGGCCAGGGCGCAGCGCGCAGACAGCACGGCCTGATCGGTGGCGACCTGGGTCCCGGACAGCGCGACAGCGATCGAGCCATCGGTCAGCACCTCGACGTGGCCACCGTGCAGCGCCGCGACCTCGCGCAGCGAGGCCAGGGCGGATGCCTCGGCGCGCGGCGCCGTCGGCGAGCCCGGTGCGGCGTCGTCGGTCACCGGCCGCGCCACCAGCGCCACCGAGAGCAGGCGCTGCTCGCTCCGGGTCAGCGACGGCGCACGGACCGGCCGCCGGAGCGGCTCTCCCGGCTCGACGTGGAGCGCCGCGAGCGCCGCGCTCACCACCGCGCCATCGCGCGGCCGGTCGTCCGGTTCGCGCGCGAGCATCTGCTCGATCAGCGCCGCCAGCTCGGCCGGGATCTCGCCACCGAGCTGGCTGCGCAGCGACACCTGGGCGGCCCGCCGGTCGGCGGACATCGCCGCCACGTCGAGCGCCGGCCGACCGGTCAGGCCCTCGAACAGCACGCAGCCGAGCGCGAACACGTCCGCCGCCGGGGTGAGCTCCGCGCCGCGACGGATCTGCTCGGGCGCCATGTAGCCCACCGTCCCGGGCGCCGCGCCGACCTGCGTGACCGGCGTCCACTCGGACAGCCAGGCGATCCCGAAGTCGAGCACCTTGCCGAGGCTGAACTCGCCGCGCGCGAGGAACGCGCCGCGCACCAGGAACACGTTGCCGGGCTTGAGGTCGCGGTGCACGATGCCGCGCGCGTGCGCCGCCGCCATCGCCTCGGCGATGTCGCGGCCGATCGCGACCGTCTCCTGCATCGTCAGCGACCGGGTGCGCAGGCGGGTCGCGAGATCCTCGCCGTCGAGCCACTCCATGACCAGGTACGGCTGTCCGAGCGGCGTGATCGCGTGCTCGATGTAGCGAACGATGTTGGGGTGGTCGAACTCGGCGAGCAGGCGAGCCTCACGCTCGAACCGCACCAGCTGGTCGGACTGCAGCGCCCGCAGCACCTTGACCGCCACCCGCTGGCCAGAATCCAGGTACCGGGCCTCGAAGACCTCGCCCATACCGCCGGCGCCCGCCAGCCGCTGGAGCTGGAACTTGCCGCCGAGAATGCTGCCGACCGATAGCACGAAAGTTCAGCCAACTAGGATTTATGCCGCCAATACGGATCACTGAATGTCAAATGGCCGAATCCAGTGATCTGTTCCACATCGTCACACTACTGCGCCCGCCGCGGGGTTGGATCACTCGAATGGATGAAAATTTACCCCGCAGCGCGATCGCGAAACGCGTGCGCAAACTCTGCGCACGATCCGGTCGTTCCCGCAGCACTTTGCTGCGCTATTCCGCATGCGAGCGCTCTCCTGGTCGGACTTCGGCGGCTGCCTGCGGACAGCGCCGCACTTGAACAGACGCCCGGTGGCGGTCCACGCCGAACCGCGCGCGTGGTCGCATTGCCGATTCGCGCACGTCGGAGCGCGAGCGTGGCGAGCTACCCTCGCGGTGCCTTGCCCCGACCGCTCGCGCTCCTGATCCACAGCGGAGGCTTCACGTCGCGCCAGTGGCGCCGGCTCGCGCAGCGCCTCGCGCCGACCCACGACGTGCTCGCGCCCGATCTGATCGGCTACGGCGCCGAGCCGTGGCCGCCCGGCAAGCCGTTCCATTTCCAGCAGGACGTCGAGCGGCTCGCGGACATGCTCGACCGGGCGGCCGACGTCGTCGGCCACTCGTACGGCGGGTTGCTCGGGCTGCAGCTCGCGCTCGCCCGGCCCGAGCGGGTGCGATCGCTGGCGCTGTACGAGCCGGTCGCGTTCGGCGTGCTCGGCCCGGCGGATGCCGAGACCCGCGCCCAGCTCGCGCTGCCTGCGTACCACGCGGACGCCGCCGGCGTCGACGAGCACTGGCTGGAGGCGTTCGTCGACTGGTGGAACGGCGCCGGTGCATGGGCCGCGCTCGCCGAGCCGACCCGCGCGGGGTTTCGCGCGGTCGCATGGAAGGTCTACCAGGAGGTCGCGTCGCTGTCGGCCGACACGACCGACCGCGCGCGCTACGGGACCATCACCGCGCCGACGCTGCTGCTCGGCGGCGGCCGCACCCCGCTCACCGAGCGCCGGACGCTGGAGCGGCTCGCCGAGGCGCTGCCGCACGCCCGGCTCGAGGTATTTCCGGACATGGGGCACATGGGGCCGATCACGCACGCCGACGCGGTCGGCGCCGCGATCGCCGCGCACCTCACGCGGTCCGGCGCGCCGAGCTGACCGTCGCCATCGCGAACCACGCCGGGCCTCGCCGGTGATGACCGCCGTGCGCAATCCGCGCGCGGTCCACCTGGAGCGCCACGGCGGCGTGATCGACGCCCACACGCGCGCGCTGCCCAGCAGCACCCGCCTCCCGCAGCATCACGCAGCACGCGCAGTGTTTCGCGTCGGACTCCGCGCACGCTGCAAAATGCTCCGTGACGCGGGTGGTCTCCATCGACGATCATCGCGACATCGCACGCTGCGGCGTGCACCGGCGACGCGGTGACGGGCACTGACACTCCACAGCACACGCGATCTGCGTCGATGCTTCATCATGATGAAGGTCATCCGGGCCGCGTCCGACATGTCGCATTACAGATCGAGTGCAACTGACTGTCCTGGTTCGGGCGGGGCGGGAGTAACCGATCTCCATCAAAATACCGATCTGGTAGTTGACGGCAATGTTCGCAATCCCGTATGTGTCGCTCTCTCCCACCTCTGGAGGACTCTGATATGTCGCTTTCCCGCTTGCTGCTCCTGTCCATGTCACTGCCGCTGTTCGCTGCGGCCTGCGCGACCGATGACGTCGCCACCGACGACGCCGTCCTCGAGCCCGGCACCGTCCATCTCATGCCGCTGAACACCGGCGACAAGGCCCAGAACGCGATCACGCCGCGGATCGCCGGCCTGACCTACTTCGGTGGCCCGCTGCTCACTCACGTCGACGTCCATCCAGTTTTCTGGAACTCAGCGACGAAATTGCAATCCAATATCAATTCGTTCTACCCGGCGATCGTCACCAGCCCGCTGTACAGCATGCTCGCGCAGTACAACATCGGGTTCGGCACGTCGCATAACGGGATCGTCGATAACCGGTCCACCGCCAACGTGAGCGACGCCACCGTCCAGTCGCGGATCAGCGCGCTGATCACCGCCGGTTCGCTGCCGGCTCCCACCGCCAACACGTATTATCCGGTGCACTTCCCGTCGGGCATGCGGATCACGGCGCCGGACGGCAGCCGGTCGTGCGTCCAGTTCTGCGCGTACCACGGCACCTTCGTGCGCAACGGCGTCAACGTCAACTACGGCATCGTCCCGGACATCGGGCAGACCGGCTGCAACGGCGGCTGCGGCGGCAGCACGGTCACCAACAACACCGACTCGGTCGCGTCGCACGAGCTGGTCGAGGCCACCACGGATCCGGCGGTCGGCCTGGCGACGGTGTTCGGCCCGCCGCTCGGCTGGTACGACCAGACCGACAACGGCGAGATCGGCGACATCTGCAACGCGCAGCAGGGCACCATCCCGGGCTTCACCGTGCAGAAGGAGTGGTCGAACGCGGCGCGCGCCTGCGTCGATCACTGATCCGCCCTCTGCGGAGGCGCCGCGGTCCGTCATGGACCCGGCGGCGACCCGGCGGCGCTACATCCAGATCCGCCAGCGCTCGGGGACGTCGACGCCGGAGCGATCCGACAGCTCGGCGTCATTGGGCCACAGGATCCTCCCGGGGTCGAGCGCCTTGTGCGCGATCGCGATCGCGCCCGACCAGGTCTCGTCGCGGCCCAGCGCGGCCATCTCCTCCGGCGAGAAGAACCGCGCGTCGTCGATCTCGGCCAGGTTGGGCCGCAGATCGCCCACCGGCGACACCAGCCGGGCGAGGAACATGAAGAAGTAGTTGTGCTCGCCGTCGTCCATCACCCACAGGCGGACGCCGAGCAGCCCCTCGACCGCGACGCGCAGGTTGGTCTCCTCGAACGCCTCGCGCGCCGCCGCATGGTCCGGCAGCTCGCCGGGATCGATCCGCCCCGCCGGCAGCAGGTAGCGGCCGCGGGTCACGCCGCGGATGTTGCGCACGAACAGCACGCGGCCGTCGTGCACCACCACCGCCCCGGCGCCGAGGCTCAGCGGCCGCTGCGGACGTGGGCGGTCTGTCATGCGCGCGACCTTGCCCCGGCTGCGTGCGAGACACAAGGACCGTCCGCCCAGGTCTTGCAAGCGAAGTGCCCCGGAATCGCCCCGGAATCGCCCGGAATCGCCCCGGAGCCCGCCCGGAGGGCGCGCTTGCCGCGGACCGCGGCAGGACTTACCTTGAACCCCGAGCGCCCCGGTGCTGCCACCGGAGGCATTCGATCTTGATGCGGACTGTATGTCTTCGGCGAGCAGGCGGTGGTATCCGGTCACCGAGAGGCGGAGCGCATGCTCGCCATTGACATCGCATTGCTGGTCGGCAGCGCCGTGCTGGTCATGGTCGGCGCCGCGGTCGTCGGCGGACGGCTCGGCCCCCGGCTCGAGGCCCGCCGGCGCCGCCTGCAGGGCGAGCGCAACGCCGAGTGCGAGAAGCGCCGGCTCGCCGAGATCTGTACCATATGCGGTACACCGATCGATCCGGCCCACGATCTGTGGGACACGGACCAGTGGTGGCACCGGGCGTGTTATCGAGAGTCCTTGCGCTAGGAGAACGTCATGAAGAATTACCGGGTCATCGCGGCGGGCATCGCCGGCATCGTCGTCCTCATCGCCGGCATCCTGCTCGCCGCCTCGCTCACCACCATCCACCCCGGCCACGTCGGCGTATCGGTGAAGAAGTGCAGCGGCGGCGGCGTATCGGCCGACCCGATCCCGACCGGCTACTACTGGCGCAGCCTGTTCTGCGAGGAGGTCGTCGAGTACCCGACCAGCGTCCAGACCCTGATCCTGTCGAAGAGCCCGCACGAGGGCATGTCGATCGACGAGTCGATCACGGTCACGTCGTCGGAGGGCCTGCCGGTCAGCCTCGACGTCTCGGTGTCGTTCACGCTCGACCCCGCGAAGGTCCCGACGATCTACACCAAGTACCGCAACGACATCAGCGTGATCGCCCACAACTTCGTCCGCCAGACCATCCGCGAGGGCCTGCAGAGCATCTTCGCCCAGTTCACCGCCGAGCAGCTGTACTCGACCAAGCGCGAGGAGAGCCGGCTCGAGGTCCAGTCGTTCCTCACCAAGCACCTGGGCATCGAGGGCTTCGTGATCCAGCAGTTCACGGTCAACGAGACCCGGGTCCCCGATGCGGTGGTCCAGGCGATCAACGCCAAGGTCGCCATGATCCAGGAGTCGCAGAAGGCCGAGGCCCAGGTTCGCAAGACCGAGGCCGAGGCCAAGCAGCGGGTCGCACAGGCCCAGGGCGAGGCCGCGGCCAAGAAGCTCTCCGCCGACGCCGAGGCGTACTTCAACAAGACCGTCGCCGCGTCGATCACCCCGGAGTACGTGCAGTACCGCGCGCTGGAGAAGTGGAACGGCGAGCTGCCGCAGATGATGGGGGGCACCGGCGCGGTTCCGTTCGTCAACCTGGGCGGCCCCAAGACCGCGCAGCAGCCCCAGAAGTAGCGCGCCGCGGCGGTCACCCGGCGCACGACCTTGATCCGATCGACGCGCGCGCCTAGGCTCGCCCCGCGGGTCGCGGTAGACCCGCGCATCATGCGCCGCATGGCCCGCCAGATCCGTCCGCTCGCAGGCCGCCGCGACCACGAGGAGCTCGGATGATCGCGGTCGAGGTCACCGAGCGCGACGCGATCGCCGGGGTCCGGCCGCGCGCGGCGTACGCCCCGGCGACGATCGACGAGTGCGCCGAGCTGATGACGATGGCCGCGCGCGAGCGGCTGCGGCTCGGCTTCGTCGGCGGCGGCACGGCGCTGGCGCTCGGGGCGCCGCCGACCGGGCTCGACGCGGTGGTGCGCACCGAGCGCCTGACGCGGATCATCGAGCACGCGCCGGCCGACCAGGTCGTGATCGCGCAAGCCGGGCTCACGCTGGCCGCGCTGCAGGCCGAGCTCGCGGCGCACGGCCAGCGGCTGGCGCTCGATCCGCCGCGGCCGGACCGCGCGACGATCGGCGGGCTGGTCGCGACGGCGGGGTTCGGCCCGCTGCGGGCGCGCTACGGCGCGATCCGCGATCTGATCATCGGCGTGACGCTGGTGCTCGCCGACGGCACGGTCGCGCGCGGCGGCGGCAAGGTGGTGAAGAACGTCGCCGGCTTCGACCTGCCCAAGGTCGCGTGCGGCTCGCTCGGCACGCTCGGCCTGGTCGCGGCGGCGGCGTTCCGGCTCCACCCGCTGCCCGAGGTGGTCCACACCGTGGTGATGCCCGACGTCCGCCCCGAGCAGGTGGTCGCGCTGATCGCGGCCGCGCGCGACGCGCAGCTCGAGCCGACCTGCGCCGTCGCGGTCACCGCGCACGATGGCGCCGGGGCCGCCGGCCGCTTCGATCTCGGCGTGCGGTTCGAGGGCTTCAGCCAGGGCGTGGCGCAGCAGGTCGCGCGGCTGGTCGAGATCGCGAAGGCGGCGGGCGCGCCGGGCGAGCCGCTGTCCGACGACGCGGCCGCGGCGTTCTGGCGCCGGCACGACGCGGTGCGCACGGCCGCGCCGCTGCGGGTCCGCGTCGCCGCGTTGCCGACCCGGTTCCCCGAGGTCGCGGCGCAGCTCGCCGGGCTCGGGTCGCTGGCGTGGTACGCCACGCTCGGCGTCGGCCTCGCCGGCGGCGACGTCGACCCGGCCGCGGCCGCCCCGGCGATCACGGCCGCGCGCGCCGCGCTGGGCGCGGGCGGCTCGCTGGTGATCGAGGAGGCGCCGGCCGGGCTCGGCATCGATCCGTGGGGGCCGCCGCCGCCGTCGCTGGCGATCATGCAGCGGCTCAAGCGCCGCTTCGATCCGGACGGCAGGCTCAACCCCGGCCGGTTCGTCGGAGGTCTATGACTGCCAAGCGCCGCCTGCTCGACGACTGCGTCCACTGCGGGTTCTGCCTGCCGTCGTGCCCGACCTACCAGTCGTGGGGCGAGGAGATGGACTCGCCGCGCGGCCGCATCCACCTGATGAAGATGATCGCCGACGGCAAGCAGCCGCTGACCCCCGCCGCGGTCGGCCACTTCGATCGCTGCCTGGGCTGCATGGCGTGCGTGACCGCCTGCCCGTCGGGCGTCCAGTACGGCGCGCTGATCGAGCAGACCCGCGCGATGGTCGAGCGCGACCACCGGCGCGGCCTGGCCGACCGGATGTTCCGCGGCATGATCTTCGCGCTGTTTCCGTACCCGCGGCGGCTCAAGCTCGCCATGGCGATCCAGCTGATCTACCAGCGCACCGGGCTGCGCTGGCTGGTGCACCGGCTCGGGCTGATCCGCCTGTTGCCGCGCCGGCTGCGCAACCTCGAGGCGCTGATGCCGCCGGTGTCGATGGCCAGGCTCGCCGATCGGCTGCCCGCCGCACAGCCCGCGGCCGGCCCCCGGCGGATCCGGGTCGCCCTGCTGCCCGGCTGCGTCCAGCGCGTGTACTTCCCCGAGGTCAACCAGGCGACGCTGCGCGTGCTGGCCGCCGAGGGCTGCGAGGTCGTGGTGCCGCCGGCCCTCGGCTGCTGCGGCGCGCTGTCGCTCCACGCCGGCCGCGACGGCGAGGCCCGCCGGTTCGCCCGCGCGGCGATCGCGGCGCTGGAGCAGACCGGAGCCGACGCCATCGCGGTCAACTCCGCCGGGTGCGGGTCGTCGATGAAGGAGTGGGGCCACCTGTTCGCCGGCGACCTGGCGTGGGCCGAGCGCGCCCGGGCGATCGCCGCCAAGGTCAAGGACGTCAGCGAGCTGCTCGCCGGGCAGCCCGCGGTCGCCGAGCGCCACCCGGTCCGGCTCCGGGTCGCGTACCACGACGCCTGCCACCTCGCGCACGCCCAGCGGATCCGCGCCGAGCCGCGCGCCCTGCTCGCGGCGATCCCCGGGCTGGAGCTGGTCGAGCTCGACAGCGACACCTGCTGCGGCAGCGCGGGGGTCCACAACCTGCTGGAGCCCGAGAGCGCGCGCGAGATCGGCGAGCGCAAGGCCGACAGCGTACTCGCCGCCGCCCCTGATCTCCTGGTCAGTGCCAACCCGGGCTGCACGCTGCAGATCCAGATGCTGCTGCGCGAGCGCGGCCGGGACGTCCGCACCGCGCACCCGATCGAGGTCCTCGACGCCTCGATCCGCGGCGTTCAGCCCTAGCCCGCATGATGCACCACGCCGCCGGCTGCGACCGTCGCGGCGCGGGCATCTCGTGGCGTACGGCCGGTTCTCGCTCGTCAAGTACGTCCAGTACTCAGTTCCCGGGGGCACCCGGGGGCAGAGCCCCCGGGTGTGCGCTTCCGGGCGTAGCGCCCGGGAGAACGCCCTATGATTTCAATGGACTAGCAGCACCGGCGGCGTTTCTAGCCGATTCTTTGCCACCGAACGAGCCTCAGTCCGCGCCTTGCGCCGCTCGGCGCGTGCCTCGCGCGACGTTTTCACCCGCGCGGGCGCTGTGGCTGCAGGCGTCGGCGCGGCCGGTGCCTTCGGCGCGACCGGGGCCGGGCGCTCGCAGGGGGTCGCGCTCGCGGCATCCAACAGGTCCACCGCGTTCTGGTCCACGTTGGGTGCCAGGTTGTCGAGGTCATTGACCGACTCCTGTTTGAGCGGGATGGGCCGTAGGACGGCATTCATGGCTTCCCTGTCGCTTTGCGGACTCCGGTTCGAGTGGCTCGCCTGTGCGATCGGGTGCGCGGTTGATTGAAGGGGAGCGCGTGCGGAGCGGACAGGTCAGGGAACCCAACGACGGAGCACAACCCCAGTCGCTCGTAAAGCCAGCACAGGATGGCTCGGAGGATGCGCATTTCACCTGGAGATGTGATCCAACTGGACGTCTCGCTCAAGGCGCGGCGAAACAGAGCTCTCACGGTGTTGTTGCTCTCACTCAGCACCAGCCTCTCTCGTCGGGCTCCGGGCCCCAGGCCCACCTCTGCAGGAGTGCGTTCGATGAACCGAAGGAATGCAGCTTCCATCTGTAGCCAGGTCAGCACGACGTGACATGCAGTGACGCGCACGCCCACAAGATCTTTCCGGTCGAGCGCAGCGACCATGCGATCATATTGTTTCTGCATAGCACAGAGCTCGCGACGAAACGGCATCATGACATTCTTGGATATCTTTCTGGCAAGTGGCTCTCTATGCCTGTCACTCACGGCGGATCCCGACGCTGGCCTGGATCGGTGCGGCCGGCCATGATGTCGCCTGCAGGCTTGTCGGAGGTGCGGGCTCCACCGACAACCTCTCTTGCGACCTTCGCGTCGGCTGCGAGTGTGATCGCGAGGCGGCGTAGTTGCCGGACAGCCCGCCAGTCCTCGGGATGCCGCAACGCGTACGCCGTTCCGTCGTCCAGGAGCGCTCGCAGCTGCGAGCGCATCACCTCCATCATCGGGTGCGTCCACAGATCCCGGCCGGCATCGTCGTTGGTGATGACCTCGAGGAGCTCGAGTCGCGCGTACAGCACGTCCAGGGCGCTGTTGAGATCCGCGCCCGCCAGGACGACGTACGGGATCGGCTTGGCGTCGAACGCCGCACGTAGCTCCGCCATGCGCTGTGACACCACCCCCAGCTGGCGATAGAACGTCTCGAACGCGTCGAGCGCGCGCACGTACAGCGGCGGCAGGCCGGGCGGCTCGCCGCCATCACCCGAAGCCGGGGTTGTCGGGAAGCTCATTGATTCCTCCTCTCAAGCAACCGCATTTACATGCTGCGCGAACGCTTACGATTCGGCATGGCCAAAGCGTCGGCGCCGACGCCGCAGGTAGACACCGACGCCGATCGAAGCGACGCCGGCGGCAGCAACGGCAACGCCGGGCGGCCACGTGCGGTAGTAGTAACGCTCCGTCGCCCTCGCGTGGTAGCCGAACAGTCCGGGCGGCATCCCATCGAGCGCCGCGATCAGCGGCTCGAACCGGCGCTCACGAATCACCGGAACGGGGCTGAACACGATCAGATCGACGCCGACGACGAACGCGAGCGCCCCGAGCAGCACGCAGGCGAACCTCATTGGATCCCGACCTGGGATACGCGTCCGGTGGCCAGCCCCCGGCGGCTAAGCCAACGAGACAGTGACACCGCGGCGATGCCGAGCAACCGTGCAGCTCGGTGAAGGTTGCCCTCCTTGTGGAGCGCCACGACGCGGAGGGTAGCCTTTTCGATCTCCGACAGAGATGTAGCACGATACGCTGACACCCAGTCGTGATCTCTGTCAGAAAAGCAAGATGACGAGGCGTGCAATATCACGAGTGCCTCCTCTGCATACGCTCGAATGATGCGCGGTAGCTCCGTTTCGCGAACGCGAAGCGGCGGCACTTCGATCGGCGTCGAGCAGCCGAGGGGTCTGCCGCGCTCGTTGCTCCCGATGCAGACGATCAGCTGTACTC
>JBGQCL010000230.1:0-17712 GCA_041495365.1 Kofleriaceae bacterium
CCGGCGCTCGCCGGCGAGCTCGGCGTCGACGTCGCGGTGGTCGACGGGACCTGCGACGTGCCGTGCCTCGCCGTCACGGTCGAGCGCCGCGGGACGAGAGGGCGCGACACCGCGACCGTCATGTTCGCGCCGCGCTCCGGGCCGCCGCGGGCGCGCGCGGTCGCGCTCGGCAACGACCCCGCGCAGTGGCCGCTCGTGATCATGCTGCTCGCGGGCAACGTGGTGCGGGACGAGGCCCAGGACGTGCTCGCCGGGCTGCCCGCCCGCGGGCTGCCGCGCCCGCCCGACGCGGCGGTCCCGGTCCCCGATGCCCCCGAGCCGCCCGCGCCGGCCGATGAGCCGACGCCGACGCCGACGCCCGATGACTCGACGCCGGCGCCCGATGACTCGACGCCGATGCCCGATGATCCGACCCCGGCGCCCGATGATCCGACCCCGACGCCCGATGACTCGACGCCGGCGCCCGATGATCCGACGCCGGCGCCGCAGGTCGCACCCCCCGAGGCCGAGCCCGCGCCGACCGAGCACAGCACCTTCGCCCTGGGCCTGGTGCCGGGGCTGTCGACCGATCTGACGCACATCGGGCGGGTCGAGCACTTCCTCTCGATCGATCTGCTGGTCGGCGTGTCCGGCGGCTCCCGTGGCCTGTCGGTCAGCGGCATCGCCGACATCGAGCGCGGGCTCGCGGCCGGCGTGCAGATCGGCGGCGTCGCCGCGATCGCGCGGCGGGTCGCCGGGACCCAGGTTGCAGGCGTCGCGGCGGTGTCCGGCGATGTCGACGACGTGCAGGTCGCCGGCACCGCCGCGAGCGCCCGGCAGGTCGACGGCGTCCAGGCCGCCGGCGTCGCCGCGGTGGCGCGCGGCCGCGCGGGGACCCAGGCCGCGGGGATCGCCGCGATCGCCGGCGGCGATGCCCGCGTGCAGCTCGCCGGCGTCGCCAGCGTGGCGCGCGGCACCGCCGGGCTGCAGGCCGCCGGCGTCGCCGCGGTCGCCGGGCATGATGCCAGCTTCCAGGCCAGCGGCGTCGCCAGCGTGGCGCGCGGCACCGCCAGCATCCAGCTCGCCGGCGTGGTCAACGTCGCGCGCCGGGTGTCCGGCGTCCAGATCGCGCCGATCAACGTCGCGCGCCAGGTCGACGGCGTCCAGATCGGCGTGATCAACATCGGCGGCTCGGCCGACGGGTTCTCGTTCGGCCTGATCAACATCGTGCCGGGTGGCCGCCACGATCTCGAGGCCGCGGTCGACTCCGATCGGATCGGCACGGTGCTGTTCCGCCACGGCGGCCGGCGCTGGCACAACGTGTACGGCGTCGGTGGCCACCCGGTCGACCGCAGCGGACCCAACGACGACATCTGGATGTACGGCCTGGGATTCGGCCCCAGCCTGCCGATCGGCGACACCGTGATCGACCTCGAGGCGATCGGCTGGCAGGTCAACCACGGACCGCGCCACGAGAGCGACGTCAGCATCCTCGGCCAGCTCCGGCTGTCGGTCGCGCACCACTGGGGGCCGTTCGGCGTGATCGCCGGCGGCATCCTCAACACGTACATCACCAGCGATCAGCAATCGCCGCTGATCCTCGAGCGCAGGACCACCGGCGCGCCGATGTCGAGCGGCGTGACCACGACGATCTGGCCGAGCGCGTTCCTCGGCGTCCGGATCTGACCTCGGCGGTCGAGCATGGTCGCGATCCGGGCGACGCTGGCGGCCGCTTCGTGGTGGCGCCGCCACGGCGACCGCGCCGGCCGGCCGATCCCCGATCGGAGCTGCTACCTTCCGGTGGATGCCGGATCGAGCCTGGCCCCGCCGCGCGGTGCCGCGATGACGCCGCCCGCGCTCGCGCTGGGCGACGCGCTGCGACGGGGCGCCGCGGTGCCCGACGCCGAGTTCGATCGGTTGTTCCCCGAGGAGCTGCGCGATCGCTCGCCTGTGCACTGGACGCCGGTCGCGGTCGCGCTGCGTGCCGCCGAGCTGCTCGCGCCATCGCGGCGCGGGATCCGCGTGGTCGACGTCGGCGCCGGCGTCGGCAAGCTGTGCCTGATCGGCGCGCTGGTCACCGGGGCGGTGTGGTGGGGGATCGAGCAGGACGCGGTGCAGGTCGCTGCCGCCCACCACGCGGCGTGGGCGCTCGGCATCACCCGCGAGACCCGGTTCGTGCAGGGCGACGGCTCGCGGCTGTCGTGGGATGGGTTCGACGCGTTCTACTTCTACAACCCGTTTCACACGTTGATGCTCGCGCCGCACGCCAGCCCGTTCGTGCGCTACGCGACGATCCAGGGCACGCTGCGGCGGATCGAGCAGCGGCTCGCCGCGACCCCGCCCGGCACCCGGGTCGTCACGTTCCACGGCTTCGGCGGCCGGCTCCCCGCCAGCTTCGCGCGGAGCGCGCGCGAGCCGGCCGGCGACGACGCGCTCGAGCTGTGGATCCAGGGCGCGCCGGCGCGCGACTAGTGGTGCAGGTGCAGCGCGACGAGCGCGACCAGCACCGTGACGGCAGCGACCGCGGCGGCGAGCACGATGCCGATGCCGAACCCGAGGCGGTCCGGCGTGTGCGGCCCGAGCGGCGCGGACGCCGCGATCGGCGCGACCCGCCGGGTGGCCGCGGCCGGGACCCCGGGGACGCGTCGAGCCGGACCGCGGGGCAGCTCGGGGCCGGGCCCGTCGGGCGGACGCCGGGTCGCCGCGGGCGGGGGCAGGAGCGCTCGCAAGGCGGGCGCGTCCCGCAAGCCCGCGATCCGCTGGGTGACCACCGGGTCCGGCCGTGCGATCGCCGCGCGGCTCGGGTAGGGCGGCTGCGCCCCGGCCGGCGCGACGCCGAGCGCGGCCGCGGCGGCCCCCCGGTCGCGCTCGATCAGATCGAGCAGCGCGCGGGCCTCGGCCGCGGACGCCGGGCGGGCGTCCGGCGACTTTCTCATCAGCCGGCGGGTGAACGCCTCGAGCAGCGCATCGACCGTGAGGCCGGGTACCCGGTCGCGCATCGCCGGGGTCTCGGTCATCACGTTGGCGCGCGCCACGTCGACGCCGTCACCATCGAACGGCGGCGCGCCGGTGAGCATCTCGAAGCACAGCACGCCGAGCGCGAACAGGTCCACCCGGTGATCGATCGGCTGGCCGAGCGCCTGCTCGGGCGCCATGTAGTTCGGCGTTCCGACCACCGCGCCGGCGGTGGTCAGCCGGTCCGGGCTCGACGATGCCGCGTCGTCGAACAGGATCGAGATCCCGAAGTCGACGATCTTGACGCGATCGCGGTCGCGGTCGACGATCACGTTCTCGGGCTTGAAGTCGCGGTGGATCAGCCCGCGGCCATGCGCGTGGTCCAGGCCGTCGCACAGCTGCCGCGCGATCGCGGCGACGCGGTCGCCGGGTAGCGGGGCCTCCCGCACCATCAGGTCGAACAGCGTCTCCCCGGCGACGTACTCCATCACCAGGTAGTGCAGCCCGTAGGGGGTCTCACCGACGTCGACCATGCTGACGATGTTGGGGTGATGCAGCGAGCCGGCGAGCTCGGCCTCGCGCGCGAACCTGCGACGGATGGTCTCGTTGTCCAGCAGCGTCGGGCGCAGCAGCTTGACCGCAAACGGGCGACCGAGCTTGACGTGGCGCGCCCGGTACACCGTGCCCATCGCGCCGTTCCCGACGCGCGCCTCGATGCGGTAGCGCCCGGCGATCACCTCGCCGATCAAGCTGTCGGGATCGACGTCGCCGCCCACACGGTCCAGCATTGCGGGGCCGCGGGCGGCGATGGGGTATGCCTCAGGTAGCGACCGCGTGTTCTCGCTTGCGTCTCTCGCACGTCGCTGCGTGCGTCGTCGCCGCCGCCGCTCGTGGGGTGCGAAAAGTTCGCGGTCCGCGAGGTAGATGCGACCGACGCTTCGCGCGACGCCTGCGCAAAAGCCCCAGGGCTGCAGCTGCGGTTGCGACGCGCAGGCGCGACGTCGATCTCGCGCGGTGCAACGCCACAAACGGCCGCCGGTCAGGGCGGTCGTTCCCCAGGATTGCCAGCAGCTGCAGCCCGGAGAGGGTGGCGGCTACAGGTGACCGGCGCCGATCATGTCGAGGCCGAGCACGGTCCCGCTCACGGTGGGCCCCGGGCTCCAGGTGCTGCCGCCGTTGCGCGTGATGAACACCCGGCCGCTGTCGCCGGCGGCGAACCCGACGGCCTCGGCGCTGTCATCGCTGTCCGCGATGTGGACCGCGTGCAGATCGGCGAGCCCGACCTGCTGCAGGACCACCGCGCCGCCGGGTGCGACGTGCGCGATCGTGCCGCTGCTGCCGACCGCGAGCGCCTCGCCGGTCTCGTCGATCCGGACGTCGTCGAACCGGACATTGCCGCTGACCGCGAGCGGCGTCCACGTGCGACCGGCGTCGCTGCTCCGCGCGATCAGCTGGTCGCCGACCAGGATCGCGCTGTCGCCGTCGGGCGAGATCGCGACCGCGCGGGCGCCGGCGAAGCTGCCGCGGCCGACCAGCTTGCCGCTCTCGATCGAGAACACCGCGCCGGTGTCGGACACCGCGAGCGCGGTCTCGGCGCCCTGGGCCGCCGCGATGGCGACGAAGTTGGTGCGGCCATCGCCGAGCGGCGTCCAGTGCGCCCCGGTGTCGGTCGAGGTCAGGAGCACGCCGTCGCCGGCGACGAACACCGCTCCGGCGTCCTGCGTCGCGATCCCGCGCAGGTTCGCGGTGGCCGGCACCGGCTGCGGCCGCCAGGTCGCGCCGGCATCGTCGGTGTAGAGCAGCGTGCCGTGGGTCCCGACGACCCAGGCCTCGCCGGCGTAGCGGCACGCGATCCGGTTGAGCGTCTCCTTGGAGGACAGGTCGTAGCCCTGGGCGGTGCCGCTGGTGCTGACGTTCACCATGAGCCCGTCGGTGCCGACGAGCCAGCTGGTGCCGCCGCCGCCTCCACCCCCCGGAGTTGGGCCGGTGCTGCTCTTCTTGCACGCTCCGAAAGCCAGAGCGATGCCGAGACATACGAGTACTGCTTTCATAAGTCCTCCTAGGGGTTACCCGAGTCGACGCACGCCGATGCTACTCTGGGATGAGAGGCCGCGTGCAACGCGAGGTCGCACCCGCCCGGCGAATTATTCATAACTTACCGAAATCAATTCGGAAGTAGCGCTCCGACCAGGACGTCGGCCCGGTCGACCGCCCGCTGGGCGCGGCGCAGCAGCTCGGCCGGCGCGCGGCGCCCCTGGCGGGCTGCCGCCACCGCGCGATCGATCTCGCGGATGCAGACCCAGGCGCGGGTGTGGGCCGCGACCCGCTGCGGGCTGTCGGGCGGCGCGGCGAAGCCATCGGCCAGGTCGCTGGATGCGATCACCAGCGAGCCGACGAGCTCGTGGTTGGCCAGCCGGGTCGCGAGCTCGGCCAGCGGCGAGGCCGCCGCGATCACGGCGCGGAACGAGGGGTGGTGCTCGAGGGGATGCAGCGGTCGCTGGGCTTTGTGCAGGCGCATGCCCGGGTGTGTTCCAAGCCGCGCGCCAGCGGGCGGTCCACGATCCCGCGCCGTTGCGATCCCGCGCCGTCCGGAGTGTCCGGCCGCCGGACGCTGTCCGCGCTGCGCTGGTGTCGGCAGACCCTGGCGCCGATCGTCCTTGCGCTCGTCCTCGTCGAGCATCGATCGCCAGATCGCGGAGGAGCGCGGCTCCTGGGGCGACGGGTGAGCCTGCTCTATCTCGACACCTGCTGCATCATCTACCTCATCGAAGAGCTGGTCCCATGACCCTGGCTAGAGGTACGCCGGGTCGCGGTACACGCCGAGCTCGGTGCGGAACAGGTCGCAGATCTCGCCGAGCGTCACGCGCTGCTTGACCGCGTCGAGGATCGGCGGCATCACGTTCTGCGCATCGTCGCGCAGCGCCTCGCGCACGGCGGCCAGCGCACGGTCGGCCGCGGCCGGGTCGCGCTGGGTGCGGAACTGGCGGACCCGCTCGATCTGCCCGGTCTCGGTGGCGTGCTCGATCTTGAGCGTCGGGATGTGGTCGCCCTCATCGGGGGTGGCGTACTTGTTGACCCCGACGACCGGCCGCCGGCCGGTGTCGACCTCGCGCTGGAACTCGAACGCCGAGCGCGCGATCTCGCGCTGCGGGTAGCCCTCCTCGACCGCCTTGACGATGCCACCCATGGCGTCGATCTTGTGGATGTACTTCCACGCCGCGGCCTCGACCTGGTCGGTCAGGGTCTCGACGAAGTAGCTACCGGCGAGCGGATCGGCGACGCTGGCGACGCCGGACTCCTCGTAGATCACCTGCTGCGTGCGCAGCGCGAGCTGGGCGGCCTCCTCGGTCGGCAGCGCGAAGGTCTCGTCGTAGCTGTTGGTGTGGAGCGACTGGGTGCCCCCGAGCACCGCGGCGAGCGCCTGCAGGGTCGTGCGGACGACGTTGTTGAGCGGCTGCTGCGCCATCAGCGACACGCCGGCGGTCTGGGCGTGGGTGCGCAGCATCCACGACCGCGGGTTCCTGGCGCCGAACCGCTCGCGCATGATCTTGGCCCACATCCGTCGGCCGGCGCGGAACTTGGCGATCTCCTCGAAGAAGTCGTTGTGGACGTCCCAGAAGTACGACAGCCGCGGCCCGAACTCGTCGACGTCGAGCCCGGCGTCGATGCCGAGCTGGACGTAGCCGATGCCGTCGGCGAGGGTGAACGCGAGCTCCTGGACCGCGGTCGCCCCGGCCTCGCGGATGTGGTAGCCGCTGATCGAGATCGTGTTCCACAGCGGCATGCGGCGCGAGCACCACACGAGCATGTCGCGGATGATCCGCATGTGGCCGCGGATCGGCGAGATCCACTCCTTCTGCGCGATGAACTCCTTGAGCATGTCATTCTGCAGCGTGCCGCGCAGCCGGTCGGGCGACACGCCCTGCTGCTCGGCGACGGCCACGTAGAGCGCGAGCAGGACCGCGGCCGGCGCGTTGATCGTCATCGACGTCGAGACCTGGTCGAGCGGGATGTCGCCGAACAGCCGGGTCATGTCGTCGATCGTCGCGACCGACACGCCCTCGCGGCCGACCTCGCCCAGCGATCGCCCGTGGTCGGGGTCGTAGCCCATCAGGGTCGGCATGTCGAACGCGGTCGACAGTCCGGTCTGGCCGCTGTCGAGCAGGAACTTGAACCGGCGGTTGGTGTCCTCGGGGGTGCCGAACCCGGCGAACATCCGCATCGTCCACGGCTTGCCGCGGTACATCGTGGCGTGCGGCCCGCGGGTGAACGGGTACTGGCCCGGGTCGCCGAGCTCGCGCTCGTAGCTCCAGCCGCGCGCCGCCAGGTCCTCGGGGCGATACGTCGGCCTGAGCGGGATCCCGCTCAGGGTACGGACCGTGCGGGCTTCGTCGGGGGACGGCCCCCGACCGGGGGCGGCAACCACCGCTTCGGGCTTCTTCACCGGGGCCATGGCTATCGGTGTACCACGGGAGTTGCGCCCCCGAGGACCGGTACAGGCGTACAGATCCGGCACGGCCCGGCGCGGTCTCGCCACACCGCGGCAAGCGGTTGACCGGGCGAGCGGTCTCGACGACGATCGCGTGCGATGGCGGTGCAGCTGCGCGAGGTCGTCGGGTACCTGGACGCCACGCTGGAGATCGATCGGTTCCGCGACCACGCGCCCAACGGGCTGCAGGTCGAGGGCACGGCGGAGGTCGAGTGCGTCGTCACCGGGGTGTCGGCGTCGGCCGAGCTGATCGGCCGCGCGGTCGAGCGCCGCGCCGACCTGATCGTCGTCCACCACGGGCTGGTGTGGGGCGGCGGGCTGACCCGGATCGCCGGCCCGCTGGCGCGGCGGCTGCGGCTGTTGCTCGGCAACGAGGTGTCGCTCGCCGCCTACCACCTGCCGCTCGACAAGCACCCGCGGCTCGGCAACAACGCCGGGCTGTGCGACGCGCTCGGGCTGGGCGCGACCCGCGAGCCGTTCGGCGACGTCCGCGGGACGCCGCTCGGGGTCGCCGGCACGTGGTCGGCCCCGCTGACCCGCGACGACGCGATCGCGCGGATCGCCGCCGGGGTCGGCAAGCCGCCGTTCGTGTTCCCGCACGGCCCGACCGTGGTCCGCAAGGTCGGGGTGTGCTCGGGGGCGGCGTCCGATCTGGTCGAGGCCGCGGCGGCGGCCGGCTGCGATCTGTTCCTGACCGGCGAGCTGGCCGAGCGCGCGGGCGATCTTGCAAAGGAGTTGCAGATCACCCTGGTCGCGGCCGGCCACTACGCGACCGAGGTGTTCGGGCCGCTGCGGATCTCCGACGAGCTGCGTCAGCGATTCCCCGGGCTCGACGTCGCGTTCGTGGCCGCGCCGAGCCCGCTGTGACGCGCGCGCGCGTGCCCCGAGCGACCTACCGATCGGTAGGACAAAAACCGCTTGCTCCGCGATCTGCCGGTCGTGTTACACGGTGGGTGTGAGCCGTCCCCGCGATCAGCGGTACCATGAGATCCTCGAGCGCGCGGCTCGGCTGATTCACCAGCGCGGGTACGAGGCGACCAGCATGCAGGAGATCGCCGAGGCCTGCGGACTGACCAAGGCCGGGCTGTACCATCACATCAAGACCAAGGAAGCCCTGCTCCTGGCGATCATGCATTACGGCATGGACCTGTTCGAGGATCTGGTGCTCGCCAAGGCCGGCGACATCGTCGATCCGGTCGCGCGGCTGCGCGAGTGCATGGCGCGCAACATCGCGCTGGTCACGCAGGACTCGAGCAAGGAAGTCACGATCATCCTGCACGAGCACCAGACGCTGACCGGCACCTCCGCGCAGGAGATCAACACGCGCAAGAAGCGCTACGTGCGGTTCCTCGAGGCGGCGTTCCGCGAGGCGTCCGAGCGCGGTCAGATCCGCCCGGTCGATCCGACGCTGGCGGCGTTCAGCTTCCTCGGCACGGTGCTGTGGATCTACAAGTGGTACCGCGCCGACGGCAAGCTCAGCCCGCGCGAGCTGTCCGACGGCATGATCGACCTGTTCTTCGAAGGCCTGATGCCGCGGTCGTGATGCCGCGGTCGATCTCGCTGGCATCGCAACCCGGGGCCTCGCTCGCCGGCCGCTCGACCGAGCGGCAGGGCGGTCATCAAGCGATCGGGTCGGGCTTGCAGCCCACCGGGCAGACGTCGTGGTTGGGGCCGGTGGCGCAGGTCGGCGGCGTGCAGCCGTTGCTGCCCGCGTCGGTCGGGATGCACTGCACCGAGCACAGCATCGCGTCGGGTGGCGGCGCGCCGGTGCCGCCGCAGCTCAGCGCCGCCGCGGTGGCGCCGACGACCGTGAACGCGAGCACGGCGGGGATGCGCAGCGCCATGGCGACACCGTAGCGCATCGTCCGCCGCGCGGCGCCGGGAGCCGCGCCGACCTCGGGCGAGATCGACCGCGGCTCGTCGGGCGTCGCGCGCGTGTGGCATCGCGCTTCGCCGCGGTGAGCAAACGCCAGCTGTGGTAACGTTGCGCATGGCCGGCGTGGTTCCCGGAGCATCGCCTACGAAGGCGCCGACCCTCGAAGCCCTGATCGAGGCCTTCGATCCCGAGGTCCGCGCGGCGATCGACGATGTGGACCGGACGCTGATCGCGCTTTCGCTGCAGCAGTCACCCTGGGAGCGATTGGGGGCTGCGTCGCAGATGGCACAGGTTCTCGCCAGGATACGCGATGCAGCGGCATCCCAGCGCGGCTGATCTCCAGGCACTGCTCGCGAGGCTCTGCGAGGCCGGCGTCGAGTTCATCATTGTCGGGGGGGCCGCCGCGGTGATGCAGGGCGCCCCCATCACGACCAACGATCTCGATATCGTTCACCGGAGATAGCCCATGCCGGAGGTGACCGACGAGCCTGTGCGCGTGCGTGCGCCGGTCGTGAAGCTCGTCGATCACGGGGCGTCGACCACGGTGCTGGGGCGCACGCTGGCGCGGCAGTTCGACGGGGACTCGGCAGCGCTGCTGCGCGCGGTGCTGGAGATCCACGCCCGGCCAGTGACCCGCACCGAGCTGTTCGCGGAGCTGGCGCGGCGCGCGGGGGCGGCGCCGGGCGGGCTGGCGGCGCCGCCGATCGACGAGCTGATCGCGCTGCTGGTCGGCGACGGCGTACTGGTGGAGGCGCGCCCGCCGCCGGTGGCGCCGATCGGCGGCATGCGCCGCGTGGTGCTCGGGATCTCGGGCGCGGTGACCGCGGTCGATGCGCCCGGCCTGGTGCGCGGGCTGCAGAACGCCGGCTGCGAGGTCCGCGTGGCGCTGACCCGCAGCGGGGCGCGGATGGTGTCGCGCGCGGCGCTCGAGGCGCTGACCCATGGCGCGGTGTGGACCGGGCTGTGGCAGCGCGACGCGCGTGCGCCGGTGCCGCACGTCAACCTCGCCGAGTGGGCCGAGCTGGTGGTGGTGTGCCCGGCCAGCGCGACGACGGTGTCGCGGATCGCGACCGGCGATTGCTCGGACCTGGTCGCGGCGATCGTCGCGGCGACCCACGCGCCGGTGGTCGTGGTGCCGTCGATGAACGACGCGATGTACGGGTCGCCGGCGGTGCGGGCCAACCTGCAGACGCTGCGCGATCACGGCCGGTACGTGGTGCACCCGGCGCTCGGCGTGGAGGTGGCGCACGCGCCGCACGCCCGGACGGCGATGCTCGGGCCCGCGCCGCCGGCAGGCGCCGTGGTCGACATCGTGCGCCACCTGCTGCGCGAGGTCGCCCGGCCGCGGCTTCCCGACGGGGCGCGCGCCTGGGAGCGGCTGTGGGCGACGGCGCCGGCCGCGCAGCTGCCGTGGCATGCCGACGAGCTGGAGCCGCCACTGGTCGAGGCGCTCGCCGCGCGCGCGGCGCCGGGCAGCCGGCTCGTCGACCTCGGGACGGGCGATGGGGTGGTAGCGATCGCCGCCGCGCAGCTCGGCTATGACGTCATGGCGGTCGACATCGCGTCCAGCGCGCTGGGCCGCGCCCGGGATCGCGCCGAGACATCCGGTGCACGCGGGATCGCGTTCATGCTCGGCGATGTCACGGCGCCGCGGCCGGGTGGTCACGGCGCCGTGTTCGACGTGGCGGTCGATCGCGGCCTCTTGCACTGCCTGCCGGCCGAGCAGCGAGCCGGCTACGCCGCCGCGATCGCGGCGCTGGTCGCGCCCGGCGGCGCGCTGCTGGTCATCGCGCATGCGCCGGGTGCCGAGCTCGGCACGCACCCGGTCACCGCCGAGGAACTGCGCGCGCTGCTACCCGCGTTCGAGCTGGTGCGGACCACACCGACCACGCTGGCCGGCGGGGCCGCGCAGCTGTTCGAGCTGAGGCACAGGCTGTGCGCGCAGCTGCCGCTGTGATTGCGAGACCTCGCCGCCGCGCCGGACTGGCGGCGCATCCACGGGCATCCGCGCCGAGTTGCTCTCGAAGGAGCACCCATCGATCCTCCGCAACCCGCTCATCGCCGGGGCGTTCCACCGGACAGGCGCCGTCGAGGTCTGGGGCCGCGGCACGAACCGCGTGATCGAGGCGTGCCGCGCCTACGGCATCGCGGCGCCGACGTTCACCGACGAGGCGGGCGTGGTGACCGTCGCCTTCAAGGCGGCGGTGCTGCCTCTCGCCGGGGGCGAGGCACCAAGTAGGCACCAAGTAGGCGCCAAGTCGGCACTAAGTCAGTACCAAGTTCAAGTGCTGGAAACCGCCGAGACTCCAAGGTCTCTCGCGGAGCTTATTGAGCCGTCCGGGCGCAGTGACCGCACCAAGTTCCGGGACCAAGTCCTGGCGCCGCTCCTCCATGCCGGGTTCCTCGAGATGACCATCCCGGACAAGCCGCGAAGCTCCAAGCAGCAGTATCGGACAACGGCCGCAGGGCGCGCGGCGCTCGAGAGCGCGAGGCGAGGATGACACGCGCGAAGAGCCAGCGGTCGTGTGGCGGGATCACTCGGCGCGCGGTCGGCGTGCCGAGCGGCGAAATCGCAGTAGAGTAGGGCGCTTTGAACGCGCCGCCCATCCGTCTGCCGTCCGGGGTCCGCGATCTGCTGCCCCGGGCCGCGGCACGTCGCCGCGCGCTCGCCGAGCGCGTCATGGCGGTGTTCGAGGCCTGGGGCTACGCGCGGATCGTGACGCCGGTGTTCGAGTGCGCGGATGTGCTGGAGCGCGGGCTCGGCCACGACGCGCGCGCCGCGGCGATCCGGTTCGTCGAGCCCGGCACCGGCGAGATCGTGGCGCTGCGGCCCGACATCACACCGCAGGTCGCGCGGCTGGTCGCGACGCGGATGGCGGAGACCGAGGGGCCGATCCGGCTGTGCTACGAGGGCGCGGTGACCCGGCTCGCCGGCGAGCTTGGCCAGCGCGAGGTGCTGCAGGCGGGGATCGAGCTGATCGATGCCCCGGAGCCCGACAGCGACGCCGAGGTGCTCGCGGTGGCGGCGGCGGCGCTCGTGGCGACCCGGCTGCCGGAGGCGCGGCTCGACATCGGCCACGTCGCCCCGGCGCGCCACGTGCTCGGCGCGGTGCACGGCGATCACGGCACGGTGGGGCGTGGCGCGGCCAGCGACGCGGACGCCCGGGCCCGGCTCGCCGGCGCGCTGGCGCGCAAGGATCGCGCGGGCGTGCGCGCCGCGGCCCGCGTGCTGCCGGCGCCGATCGCCGCGCTCGCCGAGGCGCTGGTCACGCTGTGGGGGCCGGCGGAGGCGACGCTCGCGCGGGCGGCGCAGCTGGCGTGGCCCGATGAGGTTCGCGCCGCGCTCGACCGGCTGCAGACCGTGGTCGCGGCGCTCGCCGAGCTCGCCGATCCGCCGGCGCCGGTGGTGACGATCGACCTCGGCGACCTGCGCGGGTTCGACTACTACACCGGCGTGCGGTTCGCCGGCTACGCGGGCGGCGCACCGGACGCGGTGCTGCGCGGCGGGCGCTACGACGAGCTGATCGGGCGCTACGGCCGGGACGCCCACGCGACCGGGTTCGCGATCGACCTCGAGGCGATCGCCGAGGCCCAGCGCGCGGTCGGGGTGCCGGCGCCGGCGATCGCGATCGGCGTCGCGGTCCACGGCAGCGGCGCGGCGCGGGTGGCGCGGTCGCTGCGCGGCCTGGGGCTGCGCGCGGTCACCGCGGTCGCGCGGCCGACGCCGGGCTGGCTGCGCGGCGCCGGGCTCGACGCGGCGCTGATGATCGACGGCGCGGGGCGCCGCGAGCTGGTGCTCGCCGATGCGTCGCGCCGCGATATCGAGACCGCGGTCTCGTCAGTCATGGACATGGAGGACCGATGTCTGTCGTGATCGTCGTCGGCGCCCAGTGGGGCGATGAAGGCAAGGGCAAGGTCGTCGACCTGTTCACCGAGCGCGCCGATCTCGTGGTGCGCTACGGCGGCGGCGCCAACGCCGGCCACACGCTGGTGATCGACGGCCAGAAGCTGGTGACCCACCTCGTGCCGTCGGGCGTGTGCCACCCCGGCAAGCGCTGCGTGCTCGGCGACGGGATGGTGATCGATCCGCAGACCCTGCTCGAGGAGATCGCGATGTGCCAGGCGCGCGGCCTGCTGTCGCGCGGCGAGCTGCTGATCGGGCTCGGCGCGCACGTGATCTTGCCGTACCACAAGCGGATCGATGCGCTGCGCGAGGACCGCGGCGCGCGGACCGGCCGGGCGCTCGGCACGACCCGGCGCGGGATCGGGCCGGCGTACGAGGCCAAGGCGGCGCGCCGGGGCGTGCGGGTGCGCGATCTGTTGAAGCCGGCCCGGCTGCGCGAGCTGGTGACGGCCAACCTCGACGAGCTGGTACCGCTGATCGAGCACCTCGGCGGGCCGCGGCCGGGTGCGGACGAGGTCGCGCGCTGGGTCGACGACGCGCTGGCCGCGGGCCGTGCGCTGGCGCCCCACACCGGCGACGCCGGGCGCCACGTCGCGAGCGCGATCGCGAGCGGGTTGCACGTGCTGTTCGAGGGCGCCCAGGGCTGCCTGCTCGATCTCGACCACGGCACCTACCCCTACGTGACGTCGTCGTCGACGATCGCCGCCGGCGCCTGCCAGAGCGCCGGGATCGGGCCGACCGCGATCGACGCCGTCGTCGGGATCACCAAGGCGTACGCGACGCGGGTCGGGGCGGGGCCGTTCCCGACCGAGCTGCACGGCGAGCTCGGCGAGCGGCTGCGCAAGGCGGGCGGCGAGTACGGGGCGACCACCGGGCGGCCGCGGCGCTGCGGCTGGCTCGACCTGCCGGCGCTGCGCATGGGCGCACGGCTGTCGGGCATGACCTCGCTCGCGCTGACCAAGCTCGACGTGCTCGCCGGGCTGCCCGAGGTGTCGGTGTGCGTCGCCTATCGAGTGGACGGCAAGGAGCTCGACGAGCCGCCGATCGATCCCGACGACATCGCGCGCGCCGAGCCGGTGTTCACCGGCTTCCAAGGCTGGGGGACGCTGCCGCCGGACGCCCGTGATGTCGCGGATCTGCCTGGACCTGCGCGCGCCTACGTCGAGACCATCGAGCGCCTGGCCGGGGTCTCGTTTTGCCTCGTGTCGGTCGGTCCGGACCGCAACGAGACCATCCGGCTCCGCGACCCCTTCGCCCCGGCAGAATAAACGTGACCGCGCGACGCGACGCGCGGAGGGGTGAATGCGCCGGCTTTGCCGGCGCATCCCCCCGAGGGGGTTCATGGGCAGGCCCCCTATCGATCGATGCCGAATCGCATCGTTACGCCGGCGGTGTGTTACGATCTTTCCCCAAGGTGCTCCGGCCTTCGGGGGTCGGAACTCCGGAACTCGTTCAGGAACCGCCCATGAAGATCGTCTGCGACGCTTGCCAGGCCAAATACTCGATCTCGGACGACAAGGTCCAAGGCAAGGTCTTCAAGATCCGCTGCAAGAAGTGCAGCAACATCATCGTCGTGCGCGGCGGCGCCAGCGTGGCCGAGCCGGCGCCGCAGCCCCAGCAGGAGAAGGACACCCGGGTCTACGACTACGGCTACGAGGGCGGCGATCGCGCGCCGGCCGGCGACGAGGCGGTGTGGCACGTCGTGATCAACCAGGATCAGGTCGGGCCGATGACGGCGGTCGACGTGCAGCGGCGGTTCACCACCGGCGAGATCGACGCGGAGACCTACATCTGGCGCGAGGGATTCCCCGACTGGCTGCCGTTCAACCAGGTCGACACGTTCGCGGGCGTGCTCGCGTCGTCCGGCGCGGCCGGCGCCGGCGCATCCCAGGCCGCGGCTGCGGCCGCGCCGCGCGGCGGTGGGGCCGAGGCCGTGGCCGCGATGTTCGGCGGTGGGGAGGACGTGGGCGCGGCGCGCAGCGATCCGGGCGACCTGTTCGCCGCGGCGTCGGCGAGCTCGGCGCACAGCGACGACGACGGCGGCGATCTGTTCGGCGGCAAGCCCGCGGCGGCGCCGGCGAGCCAGGGCGCCAAGCTGCGCGGCGAGCGCAACGAGAACTCGGTGCTGTTCTCGCTCAACAACCTCGCGCAGCTGGCGAGCGACAAGCCCGCGCCGGCCGCGCGCCCCGGGATGTCGGCGAGCCCGCCGGGCGGCGCCGCGATCGGGCCGTCCAGCGGCGAGGGCTCGGGGCTGATCGACATCCGCTCGATGGCGAGCGCCTACCTCGGCGCGCCGGGCGGTGCTCCGAAGCCGGCGTCGGCGGGCATCGGTTCGATCGACGACCTGCCGGTGTTCGGCGGCGGTGGCTTCACTGAGCCCGCCGTGATCGTCCCGATCTCCGCGCGGCCGCACAGCAACAGGCTGCTGTACGCGCTGATCGGATCGGTCGGCCTGCTCGCGGCCGCCGCGGTGGTGGTCGTGATCGTGCTGATCAGCAACAAGCCCTCCGCGCCGACCGCCCCGACCAAGCCCGAGACGGTGGCCTCGGCCGAGCCCAGGACCGACGGCGCCAGGCCCGCCGCGACCGGGCAGGAATCCGCCGCCGCCAGGCCCGCCGCGGGCTCCGTTGCGGGCGACTCCACCGCGGGTGGCGTCGCTCCCGCTGCGGGTGGCGCGGCGGCGGGCGCCCAGGCACCCGCGAGCGGCGCAGGCGGACCACCGGCGGCGACCGGCGGCGACCGGACCGTCAAGCCCGCCGTCGCGGAGAATCCTCCGCACGCGGCGCCGCCGGCGACGCACAAGGCGACGACCCCGCCCACCCCTGCGCCGCCCAGGACGCCGGCCAAGCCCGACAAGGCCGCGGCTGCGCCACCGCCCAGGGATGCGCCGCCCCCCGCCAAGGCCGACAAGGGCGGTGGCGGCGAGTGCGACGAGGTGTCGTGCGTGCTCAACAGCTACGAGGGCGCGTGCTGCGCCAAGTTCCGCAAGGGTGGCGGCAGCCGGCCCGCAGCGCCGAGCGGCGGCTCGACCGCGCACAAGAGCGGCGATCTGCCCGAAGGCCTCGATCGCGACATCATCAACGACGGCGTCAACAAGGTGAAGGCGAGGGCCCTGGCGTGCGGTGACAAGTCCCCCGCCAAGGGCCAGGTCAAGGTGTCGGTGAAGGTCGGCCCCGACGGCAGCGTCACCGGCGTCACGGTGCGGAACACGCCGGATCCTGGCCTGGGCAACTGCGTCGCCGGCGCCGTGCAGACCGCGAAGTTCGCCAGGACCCAGAACGGCGGCTCGTTCGCGTATCCATTCCAGATCCAGTAGGCGATGGGCGGTCCCCTCTCGGCAAGCCGGGGCCACGTGCCCCGCCGGATCGCTGCGCGCTGTGCTTGGCGATCGAAAGGGAGCGATTTCGCGTCGCGCGGGTTATTAACTAGGCGCCGGGTTGTCGGGTCCGACCGACACCCATGAAGCCCGCCGTCATGAGCGATCTCGAGACCCAGCTGTCGCCGCGGACCGGCGAGCACATCGTGTCGACGCTGCGGGTCGAGGTCGTCGACGGTCCGGACAAGGGCAGGTTCGTGGTCGGCGGCGACGTGGTCTCGGTCGGCACCGCGCGTGACAACGCGCTGCCGGTCGCCGACTTCACCGTCTCGCGCTACCACCTCGACGTCAGCGTCAAGCCGGGCGGGATCCTGGTGACCGACCTCGGCTCGACCAACGGTACGTACATCGGCGCGGTGCGGATCGAGCGCGCGATCGTGCCGCCCGGCACGCTGCTCCGGCTCGGCGGCACGACGATCCGGTTCGACGACGCGGTCCGCCGCACCGTGCCGGCGCCGGCCGCCGATGCGCCGCGCGACGTCGCCGGCATGATCGCGGTGTCGCCGCAGATGCTGCGGCTGTTCGCCGACATCGAGCGGATCGCGGCGACCCCGACCTCGGTGCTGATCGTCGGTGAGTCGGGCACGGGCAAGGAGCGCGTGGCCCAGGCGCTGCACGCGCGGTCGCCGCGCGCCGGCTCGCCGCTGGTGACGATCGACTGCGGTGCGCTGTCGTCGAGCCTGCTCGCGAGCGAGCTGTTCGGTCACGAGCGCGGTGCGTTCACCGGCGCGGACCGCCAGCACAAGGGTGCGTTCGAGCGCGCCGAGGACGGCACGGTGTTCCTCGACGAGATCGGCGAGCTGCCGGGCGCCGATCAGAGCGCGCTGCTCGGCGTGCTCGAGCGCCGGCGGTTCCGCAGGGTCGGCGGCTCGGCCGAGCTCGGTCTCGAGGCCCGCGTGATCGCGGCGACCAACCGCGATCTGCGCGCCGAGGTCAACACCGGCCGGTTCCGCCAGGACCTCTACCACCGGCTCGCGGTCGTGGTGCTGCGGCTGGCGCCGCTGCGCGAGCGTCGCGAGGACATCCCGGTGCTGGTCGAGCACTTCGCGCGCGAGCTCGGGGCCTCCGGCTCGTTCGAGCGAAGCGAGATGGGGGGTGGGGACCCTGCCGGCTTTGCCGGCGGGGCGGGGGGC